>JAQTUK010000140.1 GCA_028710285.1 Methylacidiphilaceae bacterium
CGCTTCCGGAGGGGTCGGTCGCTGGAGCCCCATCGGAGCCTGAGGCGGTGAGTAGGGCCTCGGTGTTGACCAACGCGGGAGCGCCACCGGCGGACTGCTCCGAGGAAGCCGTTTGGGAAGCGGCGGCCTCCTCTGGAGGGGGAGCCGAAATTTGCCCATAGCCGCGAAAGCTCCCCGCAAAGGCCAGGAGGAGCGTGACCCAAAGTGCCAGCCAGGATTGGCGAACGCAGTTCCCTTTCATGACGGACTCCTTGCCGTGAGAGCGGGGTCAATCTTGCTTGTCCTTCCCGGCTACCGGGGCAGGTGGGCCTTTCCTCTTTGGTCCTCGATCTGCGCTCTTTGGAGGACAAAGGCGTCGATCCACCGGTTCCGCCCCTCGGCCAGATCCCGATAGCGCTGGAAGAAGCGGGACTCGGCGTCTTGCGGCTGCAGCCGGCGGATGGGGGCAAGGATGGGCTTGGTCCAGTCGGTCTCCGCGCCATAGCCTTGGAGGGTCAGGGTGCGGGTCGCAAGGCGCGGAGCCGTGCCGAGCCGGAGGATCGGTCCCGACGAGGAGAAGAGCCGCGGCTCGCTTCTCTGAAGCCGCGCTCGTGCCTCCTCCGCAAAGCCGGGCGGCTCGGCCGGGGCAGACGCCCAGTGCCAATTGTAATCGAAGGCAACAGCATGGAGCGTTTCCCAGTAAGCCGCACGAAAGGGCTCGAGACAGCGGTCGCCTGCCAGGTGGAGCGCAAAGGGTTGGCCCTCCCGGAGGGCGAGGAGCTTCGCGGCCACGAAGCCGCAGTTCCATTCGAGAAGGGAGGGAGAGGCCAAGAGGATCTTCCACTGGCCGTTGACCACTTGCGCCCGCTCGACCCGCCAGCGAATGGCGAGAGGCTCGTTTGCCTTGAGCAGTACAAACTTATAGGTGGAATCGTGGACGTATCCCGGCGGCAACTGGCAATCGAGAAGGAGACTGGGCCAGACCCGCTGGACCGGCTCGGGAACGTCTTTGGGAACGGATGCCCGGCTCGCGATCACCACGTAGAGATTGATCCGGCTGCGGACGACCGCCCGGTAGTCGATCGCCACTCCTTCCTCCGCCCGCTCGTAGCCGATGGGCTCAAGCCCATCGATCGTAACGAGTTTCTGCAGGTGTCGCTGCAGGCAGGCCCGAGCCGCTTCGACCGGGGGCAGCTGCTTGCGCTCGACCTCGGGGTCGAGCCGCTTGGCTCTCCGGAGTTCCGGATCTCCTTCGGCAAGCCAGCGGAGCACCCGCTCGGACCAGCGGGCGTAGTCGCTGCGGAGCCGCGCGAAGGAGTGGGGCTCGTCATCGGCCAGGGAAGCCGGGAAGGAGGGGGTCCGGGGAGCGGGAACCGGAGCCGCAAGCCGCCCGTGCTCCTTCCACCAGGGGAGGAGGGCCAAAGTCAAGACGCAGAGAAGGCAGAGGGCCACGGCGAAGGCGGGTAGCGCTGCCTCGATTGGGCTGGCGGGCGCTGCCCGGCCGCTGGCCGGGTGGCTGTTGGATCGTTGAGAAAGCTCCCTCTCCTTCCTCTCTGGCGAAAGGACCGCCCGCATGACTCCCTCCCTGGTTTTGTTTTTCTCCTTGGTTCCCCCGGCCCGCGTCCGCATCGGCAAGCAAACGGACGCTTACGGGAAAGGAGATTACCCGAGCCAAGGAGCGCTCCGGCAAGCGGTTTCTCTGTTACGTTTTTGTGACAAAAGGACCGTGTTTTTCGCTAAGAAAACTTGAGCGATGGGGCAGGCAAGGCGGACTCTCCGGGAGTCGGCCGCTTTCTTCCTGGTCCGGTTGCCTGCTGCCTCAGCTTGCCAATGCTCTTCGGAAGCACCTGCACCCTTTACACACCAACGCGGGAGCGGGCTGTGATCGCGACCGGAGAGTCAAGCCAACGGGCAACTTCGGCAAAGAGGACCGAGGCGGAGTCCGGGCCGGGCCGCGGTCATGCCCGAATCGCCTCCTCGGAAAAGATTTCCCGTGCCTGCGGGAAGGCTCTTGGACATAAAGAGTAAGCCCATTTCCACGACATGGCGGCAGCCCGATTGGATTTCCGAAGGGTCTCTCCCGTTCTCCGGGGTTGCCTCGGCTACTGCTTATCCCCGGCTCTACCAGGGGAGAGGACTGGATGAATCGGAAACCAGAATCCATGCCTCTGCTCACCATGGCGGCTCTCGGCGTGGTCTTCGGAGATATCGGCACCAGCCCGCTCTATACGCTCAGTGCGTGTCTCGCCGCGACCTCCCTTCCGCCCAGCACCGGGAATCTCCTGGGGATTCTTTCCCTCCTATTCTGGACCCTGACCATGGTCGTGAGCATCAAATATGCCTGGATCGTGATGCGAGCGGACAATCACGGGGAAGGCGGCGTCATGGCTCTAAGCGCGTTGGCTTCCCAGGCGACCCGAAAGAGCGGACAGACGTCCCGGAGGATCCTGACCATCGGGCTGCTGGGCGCGGCTCTGTTCTACGGTGATGGCGTGATCACGCCGGCCATTTCCGTCCTGTCGGCCACCGAGGGGATCGGAGTCGCCTCGCCGGCCGGAAAACCTTGGGTCATTCCGCTGACCTTGACCATCATCGTCGGGCTCTTTCTGGTCCAAAGGCGAGGCACCGCGGCCATCGCCCACCTCTTCGGGCCCGCCATGGCGATCTGGTTCCTCCTCCTCTTTGGCTCCGGCCTCCGCTGGGTCCTCACCGATCCTCAGATCCTGCTCGCCCTGAACCCCTGGTTTGCGCTCCATTTTCTCGGCAGTCACGGACTGGGGGGATTCCTGATCCTCGGGGGAGTCGTCCTCGCCGTGACCGGTGCCGAAGCCCTCTACGCCGATATGGGCCACTTTGGCTCCCGATCGATTCGCACCGCGTGGTTTGTCGTGGTCCTGCCTGCCTTGACGATGAACTACTTTGGGCAGGGTGCGCTGCTCGATCGCAATCCCGCAGCCATCCAGAATCCCTTCTTCCAGCTTTTCCCCCCATGGGCGACACTGCCCATGGTCGCCGTTTCCGGCATCGCCACGGTGATCGCCTCGCAAGCGGTGATTTCCGGAGCCTATTCCGCCACCCACCAGGCTCTCCTTCTCGACTATCTGCCGCGCATGAAGATCGTTCATACCTCGGAAGCCCAGCGAGGGCAGATCTATTTGCCGGCGCTCAATTGGCTGCTCCTGGGGGCGGCAATCGTCGTAGTCCTCTGGTTTCGGTCTTCCACCGCACTCAGTTCCGCGTATGGGACGTCCGTCACCGGCACGATGATGCTCACGACCCTCTTGGTCGTCTTCATCGCCCGCCGATCTTGGAAATGGCCGCTCTGGAGCACGGCTCTTTTCTTCGGATTTTTTATCCTGCTGGATGGGGTCTTCTTCGGGGCCAATCTCATGAAATTCCGGGAAGGAGGATGGTTCCCCCTGGCGATCGGCCTGGTGATCTTCCTTTTGATGTCCACCTGGCATCGGGAGCGTGAGATCCTCATCCGCAAACTCTACCCGGAAACCCTCCGCGTCGAAGATTCCCTGGATTCCCTCTCCCCCTCCTCGGCTCTCCGGGTTCCGGGCACCGCCGTCTATTTAACCTCCGGAGCGCACGGCCTTCCCCGTGCCCTCCTGCAGAATTTCTCCCACAATAAGGTGCTCCACGAACAGATCATCCTTCTCACGGTCCTTTTCGAGGAAGCGCCGTGGATCGCTCCGTCAGAACGAGTGACGCTCCAAAACTATCCGGCGGGATTCGTACGCCTGATCGCCCGGTATGGGTTCATGGAGCAGCCCGACATCCAGGGGCTTCTGGATTCCTGCGTCCATCGAGGCATGCTCCGTCCTCTTCCGGAGGTTACCTACTTCCTCTCCCGTCAACGGGTGGTTCCCACGGCAAGGATGGGCCTCGATTTCTGGAGGGAGCGGCTCTTCGCCCTGATGCTCCGCATCTCTACGGGGGGCAGTGACTTTTTTGGTCTTCCCCCCGCCCGGGTGATGGAGCTTGTGGATGTCGTCGAGCTCTCTCCCGGGGAGTGCTGTCCCCTAAAGCGGCGGTCGGCCTGATGAGGTGCGCGCGGTCGAGCGCGAACCGCAGCCGTCCGCTTTCGCCTATGTTTGAGGCAGCAGGCCCCGGCGACGCAGCCCGGCCCGCCGGCCTCTCCAAGAGGAACGTCCGGGAAGCGATCCTTCCCGACCTCCGATGGAGGGAGTCCGGGGAGACTCTTCGGGAGCAAACCCCTCGATCCGCCTCCGTTCGAGGCTCCGACCGAGAAAGCGCTCCAGGGCCCGGAGGGCGCCAAACTCCTCCCGGGTCACGAAGCTGATCGCATCTCCTGTGGCCTGGGCGCGTCCCGTCCGACCGATTCGGTGAACATAGTCATCGGTGGTCGCGGGAAAGTCGAAATTGACGACGTGCGAAATGCCGGCCACGTCGATCCCCCGGGCTGCGATGTCGGTTGCCACCAGGACGCGGACCTGTCCTGCCTTGAATACCTCGAGGGCCCGCGTCCGCTGGCTCTGGGATCGATTGGCATGGATGGTCGCCGTCCGCACTCCGGCGCGTTCCAACGTCTTCGCAATCCGATCGGCGCCATGCTTGGTCCGAGCGAAGACGAGCACGGTCTGCAACCCGGAATCCTCGAGCACGCGGCAGAGCAGATCGGCCTTTCTGGACCCCGCTACTTCGTAGACCAGTTGCTTGACAGACTCTGCCGGATTGGCCCGGCGACCGATCTCGACCACTTCGGGGGAAATGAGGAATTCCTGGGCAAGAGCCTCGATCTCGGCCGAGCAGGTGGCCGAAAAGAGCAGCGTCTGCCGCTTGCGCAGGATCCATTTCATGATCTTGCGAATCGAGGGCAGAAAGCCCATGTCGAGCATGCGGTCGGCTTCGTCGAAGACCAGAAACTCAAGCCGGGAGAGGTTGCCGTGCCCCTGCTCCAGCAGGTCCAAAAGCCGGCCGGGACACGCCACGACGAGATCCACGCCGGAGCGCAGGGCAGCGACCTGGGGACGTCCCCCTACTCCTCCGAAAACGGTGGTCATCCGCAGCGGAAGGTGCTTGCCATAGGCCCGCACATTTTCCTCGATCTGCGCCGCCAGCTCTCGTGTCGGAGCCAGGATGAGCGCCCGGGTACCGCTGCGCGCCGGGATATTCCCTTCCGGGCAGAGCTTGGCGAGGATCGGCAAGGTGAAGGCCGCCGTCTTCCCGGTCCCGGTCTGGGCAATGCCGATGAGATCGCGTCCGGCGAGAATGGGGGGAATGGCCGCCGCCTGAATCGGAGTCGGTGTCGTATAGCCGGCCTCCTCGACTGCTTGCCAAATTTTAGCTCCCAGAGGAAGACCTCGGAAGGAAAGAGAAGAATGCATAGGGATACTCACTAGCTTCTGTGGTATTCCCCTAGGCGCGCCGAACACCGGCTCGATAGACGAAATCTCCCGTTAGGGAGCGGTTAGTTAGTGCCGATCTGCCATTCCCCGAGGGATAGCAGCAAGCGAACCATCACAGAACTTTATTTCAACTTAGCGAGGCAACCACTGCTTCGACAAGCAGGAAGTTCGTCCTTCCCATTCCCCCAGGGAAAGAAATCTTCCTTTCTTGCTCGTTCGTGCCGTGAGAAGCGGCTGCCGGGACGCCGGCGCTTCCCGCCTCTGCCTCATGCAGGGCGACAACCCCACCCGTCAACCTCTGAAAGCAGACCGAGCCGAATCCGGCGCGCTCCATCTCCTCGGCAAGATCCTCGGGCCCGGGGAAAGCGGCGATGGAGGAAGCAAGATACCGGTAGGCTTCGCGAGGCGCGCCGAAGAGGCGGGCGATTTCCGGAAGAAGTCGCTGCAGGTAGGAGAAGTAGGTCGGAGCGATCCACGCCCAGGGACGGGAAAACTCCAGGATGAAGGCGCGCCCCCCCGGACGGAGGACACGCCGCAT
>JAQTUK010000141.1 GCA_028710285.1 Methylacidiphilaceae bacterium
ACGCCTCGATCCCCTGTCGAATTATAATGGATGCTGATCGCCACCGCTCCGGGACCGAGCCGGTTGGCGACCCTGACCCGTTCATCGAGGTCGACAAACCGATCGTCGGTCCGGGTCATCACCACCCGAAAGCCATTCCCTCGCAAGATTCGGGCCACTCTCCTCGCCGTGTCGAGCGCCAGATCCTTTTCCAAAAGCCTCCCGCCCGGAAGCGGCCGACTGGTTCCTCCGTTATCCGTGCCCCCATGCCCGGGATCCAGAAGCACCACCGAGAACGGGCGCATTGGAGCCGCCATGGAAGCCGGGGAGAAGGAGCACCAAGCCAATACCGTCAGCCCGGCGGCGAGCCACCGCGTCGAGATTGCTTTCACGCTAGGACCAGATGCTCCGAAGTAAGAGACTGCGGACAAGGCGGAAGTAAAGCCCTTTTTTCCGAACGGTCCCTCTTCGTCCGAAGCGCGCGCCCTCCTAAAACCGGTAGCTGAGAGTCGCCTGCACCCAAAAGGGCCAGCCGGCCGCGACGTAGTCCGAGTTGGAAGCAACGTCGGAAGCAAGCCCGCTGGCATAGGGAAGCCAGTAGACCGAATTGAGCGTATTCCAAAGATAGACGGTCAAGCTCCAGTTGTTTTTCTGGTAGGTGGCGCTCAAGTTGGTGACATACTGGGTCGGCACGACCGCCGAATAGTTGTAGAAGAGCGGATAGCTGCTCATCACCAGGGCCGAAGCCGTCAAGGAGAGCCCGAAGTCCGTCCGGTAAGTGACCATCGCGTTGGCGGTCTGGTTGGGAAGCCCGATCCAGTTGTAGACCCCGGGGATTCCCGACACATTAATCGGAGCCGAGCTAGTTCCGTTGTCGTCGAGGAGGTGGTTGCCCCGGTACGCATAGCCCGTCGAATAGCTCTGGGTCAGAGCCGGACCATAGGGAAGAGCCGAAAAGTTCCAGGTGCCATGCATGTAGGCATATCCCGCCCGGAACCACCAGTGGCGGTCGGGCTGATAGGTCAGATTGTACTCGAAGCCTTGGAGCAAGCCCGGATTCGGTTGGAAGCCGATCTGGTCCATGTAGAGGTTCTGATGGAAGAAGGCAAACGACATGTAGAGCTTGTTGCGCAGGAGGCTGAGCTTCGCACCCACCTCGCCGAGCTCGTTGAGCAGATGCATCTGCTGCGAGGTCTGCGTGGGAACGAAGCCGCCCATGTCCGCCGCCGCGGTCACATACTCGTAGTTGAAGTTGCCGTAGAGGCTCAGCCACGGGAAGGGCTTATAGACCGGCCCGATCGAGAAGAGGGGATCGACCATCGAGGTCTGCATCTGGGTGTAGAGCATCGAGGGAGTCCCCGGAGGGGTCTGGGCGTCAATGAAGTAGGTGGTTGCCCGCAACCCGTACTGGAGGGTCACCTTCTCGCCGAAATCGATGTTGTGCTGCCAGAAGGGGGCAAGCGACCAGTACTGCGAATCGGTCGTTCCGGTCGTTCCATTGAGCGGCTCGAAATAGTTTCCGGCCGGCCCGCCCGGAATCGGCCACTCCCCTCCTCCTGGGGCGTTGGGGTTCCGGATCGCCGCCTGGAAATAGGGGCTATTCCGGACATCCCAGAGCATCGGGTTCTGAGACATGCTGAACATGTTGGGCGCGTTGATCAGCATGGTCGACACGTAGTCCTGGTTCCGCTGGTAGACCCATTCGAGCCCGGTATCGATGCTGTGGGAGATTTTAAAGAAATCCGCCTTTTCCGATTTTCCACCGCCCATGGGGGTTTCAAAGCCAAGCCGACATTCGGTTCGGTTGTCGACCTCGTAATCGCCCATCACCGCCTCGTCATAGAAGTAGGAGGGCTGGACCGAGTCGTGGCGGGTATACCAGACCAGCGTGTTGTTCACCAGGTCGAACCCCTCATCCACGTGCACCTTTTGGATGAGCTGGGTCATGCCCTGGTATCCCGTCTGCTGCGCATACGGGCTCATCAAGAGCTGTCGGCGGTTGACCGGGCCCAAGGGGGCTCCGTACGACCCGAAGCCCAGAGCGGAAGGGGCGATGGCAGCGCCCGGGTTGGCGGCCCAGTAGTTCTGGAACCCGCCCACCGTGCCCCATTGAGAGGGCGAAAGCGCACCGAGGTAGTCGAGCGAACCGCCGCTCTGGAAGAGTGCGTTGGTAGGTCGGTTGAAGCCCGCATAGCCGATCGGCGAAAATGAAGCAAAATCGGCGTCGACGTAGAGGTCAGCCGAGTAGTTGTCGACCGGCTTCCAGCCAAGGGCGAAGTAGAAGTTCTGCTGATCGTTGTGGACCGTCTGATACCAGCTTCCGCTCTCCATCCCCATGTAGCTCACCCGATAGGCGAGCTTGTGCTCCTTATCGATCGGTCCCCCCATGTCCCCGCCCCACATGTACTGCTGGTACATTCCCGTCGAATCCCAGACATTGCCGCGGAACTTGTCGAAGTAGGGCTGCTTGGTCGTGTAGTTGACATAGCCCGAGGCTTCCTGACCCGCGCCAAAGACGGCGTTCCCGGGACCTTCGACCATATCCATCGATTCGATCATGTTCCAGTTCCAGGGAAGCCCGGAGTTGACCATCTCGACGTTATAGACGCTCATCGACATTCCGTTGATGAAGGGCAGAGCGGCATTTCCGCGGATATAGGGAGCGGGAGAGATCCAGTTGTCGATGCCCCCGAAGGAGGTCGGGTTGATCATCGCAAAGGCGATCGGGTTCATGTATCCCTGCGAGACCATCCCCGACTCTTCCATGAGCGTCCTGTTGATCGGGGTGACCTGGCGGGGGATGTCCATCACATCCATGGGAATCCCGTAGACCGAGTCGGTCGGGGCCGCCGTCGGCAGCATATTGGGCGCCGAACCCGCCGCCTTCACCGTGACCGTCGACAACGTCGATTCGGGCGGCGCCTTCTGCAGGGGTGCGGCCGCCTTCGTCCTGGAGATGCCCGAAGAACCGGACAAGTCCGCGGCGGGCTCGACCGGATCGGGGGGAAGCTGCGCCCGGAGCAGCGAGCCCGAGAGGAGCGCCAGGCACGCCGCCAAGCCCAGGCAGCGGCCCCTCCCCCCGCCGGGGCACAGCCGAATCCGCATCGCCTTGGCCTTCGGCAGGCCCTTCCCCTCTCCTTCGAACCGGGCGGGGCGCCCGGTCTCGAACGAACGCCCCTCTCCCCATCCTTGCCCGCGCACGGGCCAAAGCCCCGGGCTCATCGCATCACCGGGATCCTTTTGGGTTCCAGCGGGCTTCCCGCCGCTTCACCAACCCGATTGCGTTGAATCAGGCCGTCGACCGACTCCGCGAAGACTCGCAAAGATCCGGGTCCAACCCGCGTTCCCTCCAGCCGCCCTTCGCCTACCCAGCGGTAGATCGTCCAGCGGCTGACACTCAGCATCCGCGCAGCCTCGTCGGGCCGCAGCAATTTCTTTTGCACACTTCCTCCCAAAGATTGACATTCGCGTCTTCCCGCGCAGGCCGTCCGGGAATCCCTGCCACCTTGTCAGGACAGGCTATACCGGAAAACGCCGAGCGCACATCGCCGTGACCGGCAAAATGGCTACGCGAGAGGTCGGGGAGGAGGAGAAAGGGGGCGATCCGTGCGGATCGACCCATGGAACTGGCCGATCATCGGCCTTTCCGCGGAGAGAAGCAGGGGACTCAAAAGGGAACCGTTCGCCATGAAATAGAGCCCAATTTCTTCCTGCGACCTTTCGGCCCTCGAAGCGTGCTCTTCCCTGCTCTTCCCTTTTACGACCCTTTTGCAGATTTGGCAGGGATGCTTGCCATCAAAGGTCATGGTGAGTCCCGTCTCCATCCCATAGCTCTGCGAATACCGCACGAGCATGCCGGCCCATGCCGCGCCCTGCCAGAGAAGCCAGTGGCCCCCTGCCAGGTGGCAAGCCGCAAGAATGGCGAACAGGATTCCCGCTTTTCTCAAGTTAAATCCCTTTTGCCTGCATCGCCACTTCGTGTCAACGGGTTTTCTTCGTCCTCTACACCCCCTCCGCCTCTGGAATTGCTCTTTTTTGAAAACATAAGTTGAATGAATTTCAGATTTTTCTTGCGCTCTTCATAAGTTATGATAATGTTATCACTATGTTTCGCAACTTAAGCGACACACTTATAATGAATGGAGAAGACATGATTGCCGAATACAACACGATCCAACCGACGCGGGAAAATCGAACGCCAACTCCGAACCAGGCTGCCGCTCCGGTCGCCGGTGGCGTCCGTGGACGACTGGTGCAGTGGACTTGGCTTGCGGCGTTGACGCTGCTGCTCGTCTCGCTCCCCGCCACGGCCGCGTTCTTCTACGACCTCTTCCGCTGGCCCGGCGCCGACGGGACCTTCGTCCAGCAGTGGATCACCGACGGTTATCCCCGCAGCCTCGCCTTCCTCGGCCTGCTGACGGAGGCGAGCCTCGCCTATGTGCTGCTCGCCCGGCGGGCGGTACGCTGGCCCTACCTCCTCCTGCCCGCCTTCGTCGGGCTGGCTTGGATCGGGCAGCTCGCGGTCGTGCTGGCCACCCCGGGTCACCCGGCGCTCACCCCGCTGCTCGCCTTGAAGACCGCAGCGGCGGCTCCGGCGATCGCCCTCCTCTTCGCGATTCCTCCGTGGATCGCGGAGGGCCTCGAGGGGCGAGAGGTCGAGCGCTCCTAGTCTCGCCGTAGCGCCATGGGCACAGGGCGGACCCGGTTCCGCCCTGTGCGCTCCCCGTGAGGGGCGCCTATCCCGCCCGCCTCCGAAAAAGCCGCAGCGCCCAAGACGGCAAGCCCCCGTCCGATTCTCCGGAAGTCCCGCACCGACGCTCGTTCGCCTGCCCCAGCACCTCCCAGAGTCCTTCCAGGGCCTGCCATTGCTTCTCGGGAAGCTCGAGAAGCTCCTGAACCGCCGGCTCGACGCGTTCCCCCACCGCGACGACTCCCAAGCCGAAGCAGTTGCGCAAGAGACGGGCAGGATAGAGCTTGGACACCTCCTCCCAGAGTTTCCAAACCCCAAAACCTTCCCGGCGAACTTCGACGTCGTGGAGGAGGATGACGCCCTGCTCGCTCATTCGAGGAAGCCAGGACTGGAAGTCCCGCCGCACCGCTTCATAGGTGTGCAATCCGTCGATGTGCAAGAGATCGAGCGACCGTTCCTTGAAACGAGGAAGCGCCTCCTCGAACAGGATCGGGAGCAGCTGCGAAAAGCTGCCATAGCGGGGATCGTGATGACGCCGCAGATCCTCGAGCACCTGGCTGCCGTAGCCTCCGGCCTGGCCGTCTCCCCGCCAATGGTCGATTCCGAAGCATTCGCTCGATAGCCCGATCTCGACGATCGCCTGGCAAAAGGCGCAATAGGAGTCCCCGCTGTGGACTCCCAGCTCCACCACTCTCTTCGGCCGGAGGAGGTCGACCAAGAGAAAGGCAAAAGGAATATGGAGATGCCATGCCGTCACTCGGCTCCATCGCTCGGGCCGGGAGAAGACGATCGGATGATTCAAAAGCTCGAAAGCCATTGCCGACTCGTATGCTAGGGCGCCAGGGCTCTCTTGTCGACCGCCCGCTCCGGCCGGACGAGGCAACCAGAGACCCGTTTGCGCCCCCCGCCAGGGCTCTCTTCTTGACTCCCGCCGCCCCGATTCGGCAGGCTCCCTGGTAGTGCTTCCCTCGCTCGTCTCGATTGGCATCCCCGCGCACGACGGCGCCGACACGGTTGCCGCCGCGGTGGAGAGCGCCCTCGCCCAGACCTGGCCCCACAAAGAAGTGATCGTCGTCGACGACGGCTCGACCGATGGCTCTGCGGCAGTGGCGGCCGGTTATGGAGAGCGCATTCGTTACGTCTACCAGG
>JAQTUK010000142.1 GCA_028710285.1 Methylacidiphilaceae bacterium
GGCATCGACATCACCGAGGAGGTTCGGGCGATCCGATCCTCCCTTCCGGAGCCAACGCATGCCTGATCCCAAGGCGGCACTCGCCCAGCACCCGTTCTTCGCCGAGATCGACCCCTCCGTCGTCGAGACCCTCGCCGAGTGCGCGCACGAGGTCTCCTTTGCGGTCGGCCAGTTCCTGGCGAGGGAAGGGGAGTCCGCTTCCGGCTTCCTTCTCCTCGAATCCGGCGCCGTCGCGCTCGAGCTTCACCGGCCCGGCCGGATGCCCATCGTGCTCGAGACCCTCCACGAGGGCGAGCTGGTCGGCACCTCCTGGGTGATTCCGCCCTACCGCTGGAGCTGCGACGTGCGCGCGGTCGACCTCGTGCGGGCGGTCGCGGTCGACGCCCGCTGCCTCCGGGGGAAGTCCGAATCCGACCCCAAGCTCGGCTATGAGCTCCTCAAGCGCTTCCTGCCGCTCTTCGTCCAGCGCCTGGAGGCCGTCCGGCTCCAGCTGCTCGACGTCTACGGCCAATCCCCAGCCTAGCCGATGCGAGCGCCCGATCCCTTCGTGCCGAGCCTCTTCCGCGTGGACCGCGTCTGGCGGGAGGCCTCCGACACCGCCACGCTCGGGCTGGTCGCCCTTCAGGGCGAGATCCCCGCATTTCTTTCCGGCCAGTTCTTCATGCTCTACGCGTTCGGGATCGGGGAGATCCCGGTGAGCGTAAGCGGGCTCTGGGACCGAGGTCCGCTCCTCCACACCGTCCGGGCGGTCGGGGCGGTGAGCCAGGCCCTCTGTCGGCTCCGCCCCGGCGAGACGGTGGGCGTTCGCGGCCCTTACGGATCGCCCTGGCCCCTCCCGGAAGCGGAGGGAGGCGATCTTCTCCTGATCGCCGGAGGACTGGGCCTTGCTCCCATTCGTTCGGCGCTCCTCCAGGCCTTGGCCGAGCGGGGGCGCTATGGGCAGATCGCCCTGCTCTACGGCGCGCGCAGCCCCGAAGATCTCCTCTTCGGCGAGGAGATCGAGCGCTGGCGCTCCCGCCCGGACCTCCAGGTCGAGGTGACCGTCGACCATGCTTCTCCCGCCTGGCGGGGCTCCGTCGGGGTGGTTCCCGCCCGGATCGCCGACGCCCGCTTTTCCCCGGAGCGCGTCATCGCCTGCGTCTGCGGGCCCGAAGTGATGATGCGCTATAGCGCCTCTGCTCTTCTGCGTGCGGGAGTTCCCGCCGCACGAATCTTTCTTTCCCTGGAGCGAAACATGAAATGCGCCTTCGCCGTTTGCGGCCGCTGCCAATTCGGGCCAACCTTTGTCTGCCGGGATGGACCGGTCTTCCCCTACGACCGGATCGCCCGTCTCCTTTCCATTCGGGAACTCTGATCATGCCTGACCGACCCCGCCTTGCCGTCTGGAAATTCGCCTCCTGCGACGGCTGCCAGCTCTCGCTGCTCGACTGCGAGGAGGAGCTCCTGTCGCTGGCGGGGGCGGTCGAGATCGCCTACTTCCTGGAAGCCTCCCGGAAGACGCTCCCGGGACCCTACGACCTGTCGCTCGTCGAGGGCTCGATCACCACCCCCGAGGATGCCGAGCGGATCCAGGAGGTGCGCCGCCTCTCCAAACGACTCGTCACGATCGGCGCCTGCGCAACCGCCGGCGGGATCCAGGCTCTGCGCAACTTCGCCCGCATCGAGGAGTTCGTTTCCGCGGTCTACGCCTCGCCGGAGTATATTCGCACCCTGGAACGGTCGACCCCCATCGCGGCCCATGTCCCGGTCGACTTCGAGCTCCAGGGCTGCCCGGTCAACCGGCTCCAGCTTCTGGAGGTGATCTCGGCCTTCCTGGCCGGCCGAACCCCGGCGATTGCCCGCCATAGCGTCTGCGTCGAGTGCAAGCGGGCGGGAACCCCCTGCGTCCTGGTGGCGCGGGGAACGCCCTGCCTGGGTCCGGTGACCCAGGCGGGCTGCGGCGCGATCTGTCCCGGCTACGCCCGCGGCTGCTACGGCTGCTACGGGCCGATGGAGACCCCGAATACCCCGAGCCTCGCGCGCGGATGGCAGGCGCTCGGCTCCTCCGATCGGGATCTCCTCCGCGCCTTCCGGACCTTCAACGCCGGAGCGGAGCCTTTCCGCCGGGAAAGCGAGGCCCATGCCGGTTAGGAAGCTGACGCTCGAGCAGCTCGCCCGAGTCGAAGGCGAGGGGAGCTTGGAGCTCTCCCTCCAGGACGGGAAGGTCGAGACCGCCCGGCTCAAGATCTTCGAGCCGCCCCGTTTCTTCGAAGCCCTCCTCCGGGGCCGGGCCTTTTCCGAGGTTCCCGACATCGTGGCCCGCATCTGCGGGATCTGCCCGGTCGCCTACCAGATGAGCGCAGTCCACGCCCTCGAGCACGCCTTGGGAGTGTCGGTGGGCGCCCCCCTCCGGCTCCTCCGGCGGCTGCTCTACTGCGGGGAGTGGATCGAAAGCCATGTCCTCCACATCGTCATGCTCCACGCCCCCGATTTTCTCGGCTATCCCGACGTCATCGCGATGGCTCGGGAACACGGAGCCGAAGTCAGGCGCGGGCTGGCTCTCAAGAGAGCCGGCAACGAGATCCTGCGCGTTCTGGGAGGGCGGGAGATCCACCCGGTCAACGTCCGGGTGGGCGGCTTCTACCGGCTGCCGACCCCCTCCGAGTTGGGCGCGCTCCGCCGGACCCTCGAGCCAGCGCGGGAGGCGGCCATCGCCCTGCTCCGCTGGGTCGCCCGCTTCCCGATGCCGGACTACGAGCGCGACTACGAGTTTGTCTCGCTCCGCCACCCCTCCGAATATCCGATGAACGAGGGACAGCTGGTCTCGAACCGGGGGCTTTCCCTGGCCGCGGAGGAGTTCGATTCGGAATTCGAGGAGAGCCATCTCCCGCACTCGACCGCTCTCTACTGCGCGCTCCGGCGTCGCGGCAGCTACCTCGTCGGTCCCTTGGCACGGTACAACCTCAACTTCGACCGCCTCCCGGCTTCCGTCCAATCGCTCGCTCGGGAAGCGGGCCTCGGGCCAGCCTGCCGCAACCCCTTCCGGAGCATCTTGGTCCGAGCCGTCGAGGTGGTCTTCGCCTGCGAGGAGGCGCTCCGGCTCCTCGCCGCCTATGAACCGCCCGAAGCTCCTTCGATTCCGCTTCCGCGGGCGGCGGGCGAAGGCCATGCCTGCACCGAGGCCCCGCGCGGGATGCTCTATCACCACTACCGCCTGGCTGCCGACGGCACGATCCAGGAGGCCCGGATCGTTCCTCCGACCTCGCAAAACCAGGCCTCGATCGAAGAGGATCTCCGGCTTTTGGCCGAAAGCCTGTTGGCGGAGCCCGAGGAAACCTTGCGCGAGCGCTGCGAGCAGGCGATCCGCAACTACGACCCTTGCATCTCCTGCTCGACCCATTTCCTCCGGCTTGTGATTCGGCGCTCATGAAGGCCGGCGCCGATCTCCCCTCCGCCAGGCCGCTGCTCCTCGCCGGCGTCGGCAATCCCGATCGGGGCGACGACGGCTTCGGACCCGCGGTCCTCGCCCGCCTGACGAAGCGCTGCCTCCCCAACGCGGACACGATGGTCTGCCGCCGGCCGCTCGACCTCCTCGATCTCTGGCCGGGCAGGCAGCTCGTGCTCCTGGTCGACGCCGCCCTGCCGCAGGGAAAGCCGGGGCGGCTCTTCCGCCTCGACCCGCTGCGCCTCCGGTCGCCGCTGCCCGCTTCCGCTTCCACCCACTCCCTCGGCCTGGTCCAGGCGATCGAGCTCGGCCGCTCCTTGGGCCTGCTTCCGGCGCGGCTGATCCTCTATGCGGCCGAAGGACTCGACTTTTCTCCGGGAGCCCCGCTTTCGCCTCCGGTCGCCGCGGCAGTGGAAGAGGCGGTGCGGCGCATCCGGCGGGAGTGGCTTCGGCCGGAGGCGGAGACAGGCGCGGGCGGGACGGCGCAAGAGACAAAACTTTCGAGGCATCGAAATGCCGTGATTGACCAAACTAACCAACCGAACTTCCCCGCTAAAAATCGCAAGTGATGGCGAGAGAACAACCGGAGTTTTCTTCGTGGCTACGCCGTCGCCCAGGTCGGCGGGTTTCGGAAGAGAGAACGGATCCCGAGTCGGTCGATCCAGCTCTCCAGCGGCTTCGGGACGTGGGGAAGACCCGTGTAATGCCGGAGCACCGTCTCGGGAGCCGCTTTTTGGGCGGGGAGGGTGGTCTCCAAAAGATACCAGCCGTCGAGCGATGCTTCCTCTCGGATCGCCTCCTCGTAGCGTTTCCCAAAGAAGCGTCCTTTTCCGTCGATCCCGTAGAGGAATTGTTGATGAGTCTTGAGGCACTCCAGCCTCCGCTCGATCCCGCTCCAGCGCCCATCCCGCGCGTCCATCGCCCGGTAGAGGTCCTCTTCCCGCTATGGCCCGCTGACTTTTCGTTGAGAAGTTCGGCTAACTTCGAAGTGCGTCGAGCAAAGAACGCACATCAGCAGAAGCAGGACCACAAACCTATTATCGGACCGATTTCACGGTCTTCTCAAGGCATCCGAGCTCGCACGCTGAACGTGTTCACCGCGCCCACTTGCTCTCCGACTCGCTGCCAGAAGGGTGATTGCGTGCTGAAGTAGCGCATCAGCTCAGAGCGCAGCCCAAGCTCCGTGAAGAGGCGTGCGATCGCCTCCTGATCCACTCCATTGCGAACGACGAGATATTCCACATTATCGGCATCGTAATAGACGCCGCGCCTTCGTCGAAGATAGCGCATTGCTCCAGCAAACACATCGCCTTGTCCCAACCTCCAGGTAACGTAGCTGACTCTGCCGAACGCCTTGTTCCATCGCGGCAGGGAGTCGTACCGCATCGGATCCTGAAATGTCAAAACTTGCCCATGGGGTGCAAGGAGCGCTGTCGCCTGGCGAAGGAGGCCAAGATAATCCGGTACGTGGTGAAGAAATGAAATGGCCGTCACAACGTCAAATTGTTTGCCCTCTTTCCGAAGCAGGTCGATCGCGCTCAACCCATCTGCTTGTATCGTTTCTAACCTTGCCGCGCACTCCGAGCACTCGCTTCGAAGTTGATTTAGCTGGGACTCGCTGACGTCAACCGCCGTGACCGTTGCGCCAAGTGCCAGCGCCTTTTGCGTCAGAGCGCCTTCGCCAGCTCCGAGATCCAAGACTACAGGCCTCGCCGTCTGCCGTGCTGCATGCGAGAAGACGTCGTTGAGCAGTCCCTCGTATAGCTTCGCAAGGCTGCCATGCCGAATGTGCGGCGCACCCTCAATGTAGCGCTCGCGTGCCAAGTCGCGATACGAACGGGCGTTTGCCTCCGCGATCGAATCCGAAAGAGAGAGTTCGCTCCCGATCACTTTCCCTTCCGAGCCTAGTGGCAGCGCCGCGGCGAAAAGCAGATTGGCGTTCCTGCCCCGAAGATTCGGCAATCACCCGTGTCTGGCAATCCGCCGTCAAGGAGGATCGACGAAGTCGAAGTGCCCTTGACTGCCGGCTCTCTGCCCAACAATCCGTCGCAGACAGATGGCAAGAACCCCGTTCTTTGCCGTCCCTCAATCGAAAATCCGTCTGTGTGCGGGTCGATTTTTGGTTTTGTTGGCTAACAACCAAAGCGAGTTGTTCGAAGGCCGTCAACTGGAACCGGCGAGACCTGTCGTAGACAAATGAAGTGACCGCCGCGAGGACAAGTGAAGTGACCGCTTGGGTATTGGGCGCTGGAGAGTTCATGAGATGGGGGCATGGACGGCTTCGGCGAAACGGAAGGATGGCGGGTCATG
>JAQTUK010000143.1 GCA_028710285.1 Methylacidiphilaceae bacterium
CATCGCATGCCCCCGCTCCTCCTCGGCCTGGCGGGCGAAGTGAGCCGCGAGTCGCGGCAAGGCCGCTTTTTCAAAGTAGGCGGCAATCGCCAGATACTGGAGAAAAGCCTCCAGTTCGCTGCCGATCTGCCGGTGGAACTCCGGAACGATCTTGGCGCTGATGAGAGTAGTCTTCATGCTTTTCCCTTAGTTTTCCATTAGGCTGCAAGGGGAAGCCCTCTCTCGCAAGCTAAAAAGGATGGAACTCGCCGTAAAGGGGATGATTGCCTGCCTGCCGATCTACTCCACCTTGAGCACCTCGATCTCGAAGAGCAGCACGGCGTTGGGAGGAATTACGTCCCCCGCTCCGTCTGCGCCATATCCAAGCTGAGGGGGGATGATGAGCTTGCGCTTCCCCCCTTCGCGCATGGTGGCCATCCCTTCGGTCCAGCCGGCGATGACACCCCGCTGGCCCATGACGAAGGTAAACGGCTTCCCATGAGCCTGAGAGCTATCGAAAACCTTACCGTCCTCCAGCTTCCCAACGTAGTCCACGGTGACCCGCTTGCCGGGCTGAACGGGAGTTCCCCGACCCACCACCAAATCGACGTACTTTAGACCCGATGGGGTCGTCACGATGTTCTCCTCCCCCGTGTTTTGCGCCTCCCCCGGCGTCTGCGGGGGCCGATCCTGGGCGCGCACTGTTCCGATCCCCATGAACGCAGCAAGAGCAACGGTAACGAAAGACCCTCTCATTGGGGCCGCATCCTGCCTCTTTTCCGCGACGCGGGACAAGCGAAAAGGCAGCGGTTCTTCGGCACTCCCCTATCGGACTTGCCGCGCGCTAAGAGCGATCTGCGACCGGATTTGCTGGGCAAGCGCCGCGTCGAGCTGCTCGAGCTTTTGAAGTTCCAGATCGCGCTCCGAAGGGCGGTGAAGCGCGTCTTCCAGCAGGGCGAGGTTCGCCATCGGGCGGACATCCCCTGGCAGGAAAGCCTCGGCCTTCTTCCATGCCAGGGAAGCAGCCTCATAATGGCGGATCTCCCGATAGACCACGCCCAGGTTGAACCAAGCCGGGCCGAAGGTCGGATCGATCTCGATCGCTTTCCGGTAGGCCTGGATCGCCGTGCGGGCATCGCGAGCGCGCTGGCTCAGCACCGCTAGATTGAACCAACCTTCGCGGTCTTTCGGATTGAGCTGAACCACCCGAAGAAAGGAAGCGCGGGCGAAGGGAAGCTGATCGCTGTGCAAGAGTGCCAGCCCCAAGTTGAACCAGGCTCCGCTATTCTTCGGCTCGAGCAGGGTCAGCTCGGTATAGGCCGAGGCCGCGTCTTCCCATCGCTTTGCCTGCCGATAACTCTCCGCCATCCCCGCCCACGCCCGAACCGACTGGGGATTGAGCCGCGCAGCCCGCGTGTAGGCTTTGGCGGCCTCCTCCCAGCTTTGAGCCTTTAGGAGCGCCTGCCCGAGCGCGAGCCAGGCCGAAGTATGCCGGGGCCGGAACCGCAGATAGGCGCGAAGCTCATCGCAAGCCTTCTCCCACTGCCCCTCGGCGAAAAAGCACTTTCCCAGCAGAAGGGAGACTTCCGCCGTGGAAGCGCCCCGTTCCTTCGCCTCCAAGATCGCGTCGACCGCGGGCCCATAGCGGCCCCGAGCCGCCTCGATCTCTCCGAGCAGGAGCAATGCGGAAGGATCCTGGGGGAAAAATCCGACTACCTTTTTCGCTGCAAACTCCGCCTTCTCCAGCGCTCTCGCCTGCCAATAGGAAAAAGCCGCAGCCGTCCAAGCCGAGGGCGAGCGCGGAGCGGCCTGCACGATGCGATCGGCCGCCGCCTCCGCCTCCTTGGGGCCGACAGCAGCCTGCAGATCGCGCCAAGCCGGGCTGCTCATGAGCGCCGGGTCCTGCCTCCGAGCCGCAACCTTTTCCAGGCTCTGCCGCATCGCCGCCGCCTCCGCCGCCAGGTCTGCGCGATCCAGCATTTCCAGCGGCGCGCTCACTCTCGCGACGCCCAGGCGGTGGTTGTCGGCGTCCACGACCGTGACCAACCCGATGAACTGATCCCGCTCATTAAAAACGGGACTTCCCACGAGGATCTCCTCTACTTTTCCGCCGAGCCAAAGAAGTGCCCCGTTGCCTGCGGGAAGGCCCGGTCCGGACAACGGGAGAAAGGCCGCCTCCTGCTTCGGCTCCTCCGGGCTCGGCCTGGGCACGGTAAAGGTTTCCCCGCCTTCCGGGGGGAGGTTGTCCGGCGCCACGATCCGGACCGCCGAAAGATCGGCACCTTCCACCTGCAAGAGCACCAAGCCCGTTCCGGGATCGGAGGCAAGCCAGCCCGTGCAGCGCACAGGCCGAAGGTTCCAGCGCTTGGCATCGATGCGTGCCGCGTCTTCCAGGCCAGACATCACCGTGAGCAGCCGGCCGTCCGCGGAAACCACAATGCCGCGAAGGGTTCGCTCGCTCCCGGTCTTCGTCACCACGCGAAGGTCGATCAAGCGACTTTCCCAAGCCTCGGAGCCGGCATGGACCTCGGCCAGCGCGGCCCACCCGGCGATCCCGGCGGCGAGCAAGAGCATGGAAATCCCGCGCACGTTCCCCCCGCAGCCCCACCTTCTCCGATTGGTCATCCCGTCTCCCCTCGAGATAAGCTGACTATGCGCACTCGCGCGCCCATGGCAAGATCGCCTTTGCGATGGAATTGCCTGCTTCCCCAGCGCGAACAGGAAGGCGGGGCCAACCGCGCCCCGCCTTCCCACTTCTCGCGACGGACGAACGCAGGCCGGGCGACCCTAGAACTTGAAGACCACGTTCCCTTCGACCCAAAACGGCCATCCCGCGACGATCGAGCTCTCGTTAAAGGCTCGGCTTCCCGCCGAACCCAAGCCGAAGGGCATCCAGTAGTTGTTGTTCGTGAAGTTATAGATATAGAGCCTCGCCTCCCACCTTGGCTGCGTATAGAAGATCTGGGCGTTCAGGATATACTGCGTCGGGATCTTCGCGCTGCCGAAGTAGTCCAGGTACTGGTCGCTCATCACGATCCCCTGGAGCGTCCCACCCAACCCGATGTCGGAGGTGTAGGTGATCGTGGCGCTCGCATACTGCTCCGGAAAGCCGATCATGTTGTAGACCCCCGAGGGAAGATTCGCATTCGTGTTCAGCGCCCACATCTGCTGGAGCGCCATCGCACTCGAATAATCCTGGCGCATGCTCGGCCCGTGCGTCAGGGCCGACCAGTTTTCGGTGCCATGCATGTCGATGTAGCCGGCGCGCACCCACCAGTGCTTGTCCGGCTGATAGGCAACGTTCACCTCGTATCCCGTGATCGTGGCCGGAGTTGGGGGTAAGCCCAGATTGTTGAGCTGCTGGTCCTGGGTGAAGCCCGCGGCGGTAATAAAGAGCTTGTCGTTCAGCAGGTTGAACTTGATGCCGCCCTCGATCAGCTGGTTCAAGAGGCGGAACGAAGCCGCGTTGAAGGTGGGCGCCGCGCCGCCGATCACGGCGACGTTGTTTACGTAGGACCAGTTGTAGTTGAAATAGGCGGTCATCCAGTCGAACGGCTTATAGGTGGGGCTGATGTTGATCAGGGGCGCGAACGAGTCTTGGTTCAGACTCGCATTCGTTAGCCCCAGGGTCTGCGGCATTCCCGTCGGCCCCTGCGGGGTGGTGTAGTTCCAGAAGTACGCCGTCCCTCGCACGCCGAAGTAGAGAGCGAATTTGTCCGTGATCTGCAGGTTGTGCTGCCAAAACGGTGCGACCGACCAGTATTGGCCGAAGGTGCTTCCCGAGGCGCCGTTCAGCGGCTCGTAGTAGTAGTTCGCCGGAGCGCCGGGAATATGCCAGAGGCCACCCGAGGCGGCGTGAGGATTGTTGACGTAGCTGTTGAACTGCTTGGTGCCCGGGAGGTAGAAGAGCGCCGGATTGGCGAGCCCGGGATTCATCGGGTTGACCAGGCTCCAGGAGTTGCCGTAGGACCAGGCCGTCTCGGAGAAGTAGTCATTGTTGTACTGGTAGTGCCATTCGATGCCAGTGTCGACCGAGCTCTTCAGCAGGAGCTTGCCGAAGACATTTTCGAGCCCCTTTTCCTCCTTGGTCTTCGGCTTCTCGGGCTGGCTGGCGAGCGGATCAAAGGTCCAACGGACCTCCGTCCGGTTGTCGAACTCGTAGTCGCCCGGGGTGTACATGGCCGTGTAGAGCTGGGGTTCGAGCCATTCCGTCTTGGTGTACCAGAGGAACGAATTGTTCACGATCTGGAGATCGTCATTCACTTTTACCGTCTGCACGAGCTGGGCAAAGCCGTTGTTGGCGTTCCCGCCCCCGAAGGGGCTCCAGATCGTGGCCCGCCGATTGATCCCGGTGGGCGACTGGGCATAGGTATTGAACGCGGGGTTTGCCGCCGAGCCCGTAACGGGACCGCCCTGGGCCACCGTGTTCGGGAATCCCGGCACCGTGCCCGGGATGTACAGTCCGTTCTGGATGAGCTGATTGGTCGGCCGGTTCATCAGATCTGCAAGCTCGGGATAAAAGTTGTACATCCCGTAGTCACCGTAGAAGTTGACCGAATAGTTGTCATAGGGCTTCCATCCCACCGTGAAGTAGAAATTCTGCTGCTGATTGTACATGTACTGGTAGTAGCTGCCCTGCTCCTGACCCATGTACGAGAAGCGCCACGCGAGTTTGCCCTCCTTGTCGACCGGACCGCCCATGTCCGCTCCCCAAAGATATTGCTGATACATGCCCGTCGTGTCCCAGACTCGGCCCCGGAATTTGTCGAAGTAGGGCTGCTTCGTAATGTAATTGACGCTTCCCGTTGATGCCTGGGTAGCCCCAAAGACCGCGTTCGCAGGCCCTTCCTGGATGTCCATGTTCTCGACCATGTTCCAGCTGAAGGGTACCCCTTGCATGGCGTCGTTCTGGAGGGTCATCTCGATGCCGTTGATGTACGGAAGCGCTTGACGCCCTCGGATCGTCACCGAGTTGCCCATGCCCCAGTTCAGCTCCGTGTAGGCCGTGGGAAGGATGGACGAAATCGACAGCGGGTCCATGTACCCCTGATAGAGTGCTCCCGACGCCCGCAGGAGCGTCTGGTTGACCGGCGTGATCTGCCGCGGCGCATCCATGACGTTGATCGGCGTCCCGAAGGTGGAGACCACCGGAGCTGTCGTGGGTAGGATGGGGGCGTTGGGCTCGCCCGAGGTCAGGTCGGGTGACGTCCACTCGGATTCCCCCGAGACGGTCACCTCTTGCATCTGCACGTCGCCGCTCTGCTTTTCGACCTTCTTCTTTTCCGGCTCCGTCTGCTGGACAATGCTTTCCCAGCCCGACTGCTTTGCTTGTCCACTGCCGTGAATCGGGGTGCCTTTCCCCCCTTGACCCTGGTTAGCCGTCCCCTCGGTGTCCGCGCCGGTTCCGGGCTTCGTTGACGTGGGGTCGGTCTCGTTCGCAGAGACCGTGCCGATCAGCACCGCCGATGCGAACAGGACCCATGCCAGAGAAAACCATCGTTTCTTCCGCCGCTGCGCCTGGTGATTCATTCCTCCCCCTCTTCTTTGAAAAACCTCGCGACAGGAACACGCCACTCCGGAATCAGGCACACCCTGCCCGCTTGGCCATGTCAAAATCGCCGCTCGTTCTATGCCACACCCCGTCCCAAAAGTGGCGTGACAAATTTGTTACATGTTTGTGACAACTTCGTGACGTTTTCCATGAGTTGCATGTTGTTCTTCT
>JAQTUK010000144.1 GCA_028710285.1 Methylacidiphilaceae bacterium
CCCCCGTGACTCTGTCCGCAATCTGCAATTCCCCTCTTCGATCGCGCAGCAGCCGGAGAATTTCCGGAAAGGGGAGCTCGTCTAGGTCGCCGGAGAGGGCCATGGATGAGCGTTCACGTTTCGGCAGAGGCCCCACTCCGCGAGTGGCCCCCGCATGGAGGGCCGGTGCGGCTTCCTCGTTTGGCTTGAGGTTCACGGCCCTTCACGAGTCTGCAGATAAAAAGTCCTTTTGACATGGCGAGGGTTCTCTCGCAAGGGGAAAGAAGCCGCTTTGCGACAGGATGGGCTTTCCTCTTTCCGTCCCGTTCATTAGCCTTGGGCATGGATCTTCTGGGAGAAGAGGCTCGGGAGGCCGTGCGGCGTGCCCTGCAAGAGGATTTGGGCCAAGGGGACGTGACCTCCGGCGGCTTCCTTCCGAAAGGGCTGTCCTGCCGGGCAGCGATTTCGGCCAAGGAAAAGGGCGTCGTCTGCGGGCTTCCGGTGGCTCAGGCCGTGTTCCTGGAGCTCTCCCGGGAAGGCCTGGATCTGGAATGGGCATGCAAAGAGGGCGAGGTCGTCGAAGCCGGAACGACGATCCTTTCGGTGTCGGGTCCGGCGGCGCAGGTGTTGGCCGGGGAACGCACCGCGCTCAACTTCCTCCAACATCTCTCCGGCATTGCCACGACCACACGGCACTTCGTCGAAAGGATCGAAGGGACGGGCGTTCGCCTGCTCGACACGCGGAAGACGCATGCGGGCTTGCGCTCGCTGGAAAAATACGCCGTCCGTTGCGGCGGAGGGGCCAACCATCGCGTCTCGCTCGGGGATCATGTACTGGTGAAGGACAATCACTTGGCCCTGCTCAAGGCGGCTTACCCGGGATCGTGGCTAAAGGAGCTGGGCTTGCAAGTGGAAAGAATCCGCCACCAGCGGCCGCTGGTACGGGTCGAAGTGGAGGCGCAAAGCCTGGAAGAGGTGGCGGAGCTCCGTTCCCTCCCTCTGGATCTCTTGCTGCTGGACAACATGAGCGTGGAGGAGTTGCAGAGGGCGGTCCACATCGTGGATGGACGCATGCGGCTCGAGGCTTCGGGTGGCGTCACCTTGGAAAACATTCGTGCGATCGCGGAAACAGGTGTCGACTTCATCTCCGTCGGGGCACTGACCCACAGCGCGAAGGCGATGGATTTTTCCTTGCGCGTTACGGTACCATGAGGCCTTTTGCAGCCGCTACGGCGTTCATGGATTCTCTTTCTCGGCGAGCAGGGGCGGAACAAGGCGAACCGGTCGCATGCCGTATCCGGGTGCCGGCAACGACCACGAACTTCGGGCCGGGCTTCGATACGTTCGGAGCCGCCTTGCGCTTATATAACTGGATCGTGCTGCGCATCGGCGGTGCTGAGCCTGTCAGCCGCCCCCATCCCATGGCACAAGAAGCGGCGGAGGCGTTCGCCAGGGCTACGGACTCCCCGAGCGTCTCCTTCGAGTGCGCGATTTCCGGCGATGTTCCTTGCGCGAGGGGCCTGGGAAGCAGCGCCACGATCCGCGCCGGAGTCTTGGTGGGATTGAACGAAGCTCATGGGTGCCCCCTCTCGCGCGAGCAGTTGGTGGCGCTGGGCAGCGAGCTCGAGGGACATCCCGATAATGTTGCGGCCGCGATCCTCGGGGGGTTCACGATCTCCACCGGAGACGGCCAGACGCGAGTGCCGCTGGGCAGCCGCTTGGAATTTGTGGCTTTCGTCCCGGACATGGAAATGGAAACCGAATGGGCTCGTTCGGTCCTGCCGGCAACCGTTTCGCTGCGAGACGCGGTTTGGAACCTGCAGCGGGCCTCCCGGATCGCCGCCGCCATCTGCTTGCGCCGATACGAAGAGCTGCGCGGGCTCTTTGAAGATCGCTGGCATGAGCCCGCTCGGGTCAAGCGCATCGCGGGATGGGACGCGATGCGGAAGAGCGCCTACGAAGCCGGTGCCTTTGGGTTCTATCTGAGCGGAGCGGGCTCGACCCTGATGGCGCTTGCCGCTGGGCGCGGAGCGGAGGTAGCTGAGGCGATGACGCGCGTCGCGTCCGACGCAGGCTTAACGGGAAGCTGCCTGCGGGTGGGAGCGGATAATCGGGGTGCCAAGGCCTGGGTCGGCGGCCCTTCCCGCCCAATCGTGCATGGAGGGAAGAAGCGTGTCTCCTAGGTGGTCGCGTCGTGTCGGGCTTGTCGTGGCGACGCTCGGGCTCCTCTGCGGGAGAACTTGCTTCGGACAGGATGAGGAGTTCCTGCGGCAGCTTCCGGAAGAGCCGATGGAGACGGCCACCTCGGAAAAGGAACGACCGTCCGAAAAAGGCCCGGGAGACCGGACCGGGGAGCGAATCCAGCATGGAAAGTACCTCGTAGAGGCGGTCGCGCTCTGCAGCGAGTGCCACACGCCTCGCAACGAGCGAGGCGAGCTGCTCCGCGACAAATGGTTGCAGGGCGGATTGGTTCCAGGGCTCGGCACGGAAAGCACGGTGTCGCTCGTGCGCGAGGCCCCTCCCATCGCGGGACTGCCGGAAGGGTGGAGCCAGTCGGACATGGTCCAATTCCTGGAGACGGGGATGACCCCCGCCGGCAAATACCCGCGGCTTCCCATGCCCCCTTATCGGATGAGCCACGCCGATGCCTTGGCCATCACGCTCTATTTGGAAGGACTCAAAAGCAAGCAAGCCGCCCCAGGGGCCGGAGGCCAGCCCTGACCAGCCGGCCGAGGTTACGTGGTCTCCAATGCGCAGAGGTGCGCGTGGACGGATCGTCCCAGGGCGTCGATATCGTATCCTCCTTCCAACACGGAAACGAGTCTGCCGCGACAGTGCCGCTCGGCAACCCCTCGGACCCGTCTGGTCATCTCCGCAAAGCCTTCTTCGCTGAGCATGAGATTGCCCAAGGGGTCGTCCCGGTGAGCATCGAATCCCGCCGAGACGAGGACGAAGTCGGGCCGGAACGCATCGGCGGCGGGAAGAACCTTTTCCTCAAAGGCGATCCTGTATTCGGCGTCGCCGGATCCGGGCTTCATCGGCAGATTCAAGGTAAAGCCCTCCCCCTCCCCTTTGCCTCGTTCCGAGGCACGCCCCGTACCCGGATAGAGCGGATGCTCATGGAGGCTGATGAAAAGAACGGATGCGTCCTCCTCAAAGATCTCCTGGGTGCCATTCCCGTGATGAAGATCCCAGTCGAGAATCAGGATGCGCCGGCAGCCGTGCTTCCTCTGTGCATACCGGGCCGCGACCGCTACCGTATTGAAGAGGCAGAACCCCATGGGAGCATTGGGCCGGGCGTGGTGGCCGGGCGGCCGGACAAGCGCAAAGGCGTTGGTCGCCTCTCCGGATGCGACCAGGTCGATTGCCGTCGTTGCCGCCCCGGCGGCCAGGAGCGCGGTCCCGAAAGACCGCGGTCCGGCGTAGGTATCCCCTTCGTCGAGGAGAACCAGACCGTTGCGGGAAGCATCCTCGACCCGCCGGATGTGAGCCTCGGTGTGGACGGAGCGAAGGAGGTCGCTCGTCCCCATCCGTGGGTCAACCCAGCGGATCGTCTCTGGTAGGGAGGAGCGCAGGCGCGGGAGGGTCGCCGTGATCCTTTCCGGACTCTCCGGATGCCCGCGCGGGGTGGGATGCAGGGCAAAGTCGGAATGCGTCACAAGAATGGTGGGAAGCGGCATAAGGCGATCGGATGCGTTCTGTCCCTCCACAGAAGAAGCGAAAGACGCGATTCGACCTTGTTTTGCCGCAAGGAGGCGAGGCAGCCAAGGGAATTGTGAGGCGACCGGAAGACGGAAAGGACCGCCGGACCAACCCGATGGTTGACTTTCTGGCAGGTCCGCTGGGATAGGGAAGAGATGACACAGAGTGGACAGAAGGAAATCAGCCTGGGGCATTCTCCGGATTCGGACGATGCATTCATGTTTTATGCCTTGGTGGCCGGGAAGCTTCCGAGTGGCGGCATCCGGTTTCGCCAGGAGGTGACGGATATCGAGAGCCTCAATGAGCTGGCCGAGAAGCAAGCGATTGATCTGACCGCCGTTTCGATTCATGCTTATGGGTTTCTGCGGGATAACTATTGGCTTCTCCCTTGCGGCGGAAGCATGGGAGAGGGCTATGGACCCCGAGTGGTTTCCCTTCGGAACAAGACGAGGGAGGAACTGGCCCGTGCGCGCATTGCCATTCCCGGGCGGAAAACCAGCGCAGTGATGGCCTTAAGTCTCTATCTCGGAGTTGAGCCCCAGAAGCTTCCCCTCCTCGTATGCCCCTTCGATCGCATCCTGGATGCCGTGCGGTCGGGAGAAGCGGAGGCCGGCCTCGTGATTCATGAAGGACAACTCACCTATGCGGACGAGGGGCTGGCGCTCTGCGTCGATCTCGGTCAGTGGTGGAAGGAGGAGACGGGCCTCCCTCTTCCCCTGGGAGGGAACGCGGTGCGAAAAAATCTGGGGATCGATGTGGCCAGGGAATGCGCACGGCTGCTTCGAGAAAGCATCCGGTGGGGACTGCAGCACCGAAGCGAAGCCTTGGAGTATGCGGCGGGTTTTTCCCGGGGATTGAGCCCCGAAAGGCTTGATGAGTTTGTGCAGATGTACGCGAACGAACGAACGTTTGATTACGGCACCGAAGGTCGGCAGGCGATCGAGGCGTTTCTCTCCCGAGGGAGAGAGCTGGGAATGCTGCCTGCCAGCGCTGGGGTCGACTGGCTGCCGGAATAGAAGGCGAAAGGGAAGGCCTTGCGCGTCCCGGAAAGATGCGGAAACCGATCCGGGCGCGCGAAGCTCCCTGTCGCGCGTGCTCAAGGTGTGCTATGAATGGGAGGGGAGTTCCCAGAACCCTCGCAAAAGCTCGCCGAAGGCGGCAGGTCGTGCAAAATCGGACCGGTGGACAGATGAACCCAAAGGTGAACGGAGATCCATTCCATGTGGCAGGCCGAGATTTTTCTTCGCGCTTGCTCATCGGCACCGGCAAATTTGGTTCCCATGCGCTGATGGCGGAAGCGCTCGAGGCAAGCGGGACGGAGATCGTAACGGTGGCCTTGCGGCGAGCGGAAATAGGAGCGGTCCGACCGGAGGAGAACATCCTCTCCTTCCTCGATCCGGAACGATTCCTCCTCGTGCCGAACACGAGCGGCGCGGCTAACGCGGAGGAGGCGGTGCGGTTGGCCCGTCTCGGCGCCGCCGCTGGGATGCCGCGCTGGGTGAAGCTCGAGATTCACCCGGAAAGCCGTTATCTCCTGCCCGATCCGGTGGAGACCCTCCTGGCGACCGAGATACTGGTCCGAGAAGGGTTCGTCGTGCTCGCCTACATCAACGCCGATCCGGTCCTGGCGAAGCGACTGGAGGAGGTGGGAGTCAGCGCGGTCATGCCGCTTGGCTCTCCGATCGGCTCGATGCGCGGCTTGGAGACCAGGGCTCAATTAGAAATCATCGTGGAGCAGGCGGGGGTTCCGGTCATCGTGGATGCGGGCCTAGGCGCTCCCTCCCATGCGGCCGCCGCCATGGAGATCGGCGCCGACGGGGTCCTGGTCAACACCGCGATCGCCGTCGCCGAGGATCCCTGTGCCTTGGCGCGAGCATTCCGGATGGCCGTCGAGGCGGGTCGGATCGCCTACCGTCTGGGCCGGCCGCAGCGTCAAGCCCAGGCGGTGCCGACGAGTCCTCTTACCGCTTTCCTCTGATTCATCGCCCGTG
>JAQTUK010000017.1 GCA_028710285.1 Methylacidiphilaceae bacterium
GAACCGTTCGGCTAGGATCGCGCGACCGCCAGGACGCACACCGTCCCGGCCCCCAGCTCCCAGAGCCGTGCCGCGCACTCCCGCGCCGTCGATCCTGTCGTGATTACGTCATCGACTAATAGCAGATTTTTGCCGACAAGGTCAAAATTCCTTTGCGGGCGGAAGGCTTCGACGAGGTTGCTCGCTCGCTCTGGGCTGGGCAGAGCCGCCTGGGGTGGGGTCGGGCGGACTCGGAGGAGGGCCTTTTTGACGGGAATGCCCTGCCTCATGCCGAGGAGGCGGGCGATCTCCTCCGCCTGATTGAAGCCGCGGGATCGCTCCCGAACCGGATGGAGCGGAACCGGAATCAGGGCGTCCCAAGCAAAGTTCGCGGCATAGGTGCGGAATCCGATTTCGAGCAGCTCCGCCAGCCAAGGAATCCGATCGATCTGCTTGCCGTACTTGAGCTGCAAGACCGCTTGTTTCACCGCTCCGCTGTAGCGGTAGGATGCGCGGGCCCAGAGAAATCGGGGAGGGTTCTCCTGGCAGCGCGGGCAGAGGGGAAAGCCCGGCGCGCAGCACCGGGCGCAAAAAGGAGGGAGGTGCTCCCGGAGGTGCCCCTCCTCCGCGCGAGGCGGAAAGAGAAGATCGAGCAGATCGCCGGCTAGGCGACCCGTCCACGCCGATGCCATCCAAAGCCGATCCACAGCGAGACTCCAAAAATGGCAATCACCAAAGGGCTCCAGAAGCCCAGGAGCGCTCCGTCGGACTTGGCCGCCAGGCCGTAGAGCAGGGCGACCCAGAGAGCATGGATCCCGATCGGCAGCCAAAGGGAACCCGTCACGAGGTAGGCTGCGGCGAGAGCTGTCCCGACCGAGAAGAGGAGAAGTCCCTGGAGGTCAAACCAGGCGAACGAGAGGATGGGCGCCAGATGGGCGGAAAGGAGATCCCAGCCTGAGAAAAGGGTGAGCGGGCCTTCGGACGCCGCCGGGTCGGCGCGCAGATAATGCGCGAGACAAAAAAGGAGCGCGCTCGCGAGGAGGCCGGGGAAGGGACCGAGACCACGCAGGAGGATGGAGAAGAAAATCCCGCGGAAGAGGAGTTCCTCGGAGAGGGCGACGAGCATGCCGCGTCCCATCCAAACCGCCAAGGAAGCGGGATCCAGGTGGATTCCAGCCTGGTGGCCGGCCAGGGAGTGAAGAGCGAGCGGCAGGAGGCAGACCAGGCCGGAAGCGAATCCCAGCAGGCATCCCCAAAGGAACGGGCGGAGAACGGGACGGGAGAAGCCGATGTCGCGCCAAGAGCGGATGCCCAGATGTTTCCGGAAGGGCAGCAGGAGGAGGAGAGCCGACATCTCGAGGACGCGGCGAAAGGTTCGCCCGGGCGGGGCGGGATAAAGACGGTGCAGGAGCGCATGAATGGCCGGGCTCAATAGAGTCGCGGCCAAGAAGATCGTCAGAAGGTAGACGAGGAAGGCCGGGAGCGGAGAGGGGGAGCGCTCGGGCGAAGGCATGGACGGCCCCGAGCATTCGGGGAAGGAGGGCCTCCCGCAAGCAGAATGGGGGAAATCCGAGTGCGAGGAGACGGGAGTCGGCCGCCGTTTTGATTTTTTCTAATGCGCGAGCCGCCCCCTCCTCCTATGCTTCCGGAGAAGGTGACGACGACGCCGCTAGAGTTTGAGAAGCCGATCTGGGAGATGGAGCGTGCCCTGGAAAGCCTGAAGGCGCGAGCCAAGCAGAATCCGGTCGACTTGAAGGATGAGATTGCGAGCCTGGAAAAGCGGCTGGGAGAGACGCGCCACTCGCTCTACGCAAGCTTGACCGCTTGGCAGCGCGTCCAGATCGCGCGCCATCCTCAGCGGCCTTATACCCTCGATTTTTTGGAGCGGTTGTCTCCGGGTTTCCTGGAGCTCGGAGGCGACCGGGCATTCGGCAACGATCCCGCGATGGTCGCCGGCTTGGCCACTTTCGGCGGACGAAAGGTTGCCTTTGTAGGGCAGCAAAAAGGTCGGAACCTGAAGGAGAATCTGCGGCGCAACTTTGGCTGCCCCCATCCGGAAGGTTATCGCAAGGCGCTTCGGGTGATGCGGCTGGCGGCCACCTTCGGGCTCCCGATCGTGGCTCTCATTGACACGCCGGGAGCCTATCCGGGCGTGGGAGCGGAAGAGCGCCACATTGGACAGGCGATTGCCGAGAATTTGGCGGAGATGTCGCAGTTGCCGGTGCCGATCGTGGCGGTGGTCTTGGCGGAAGGAGGAAGCGGGGGCGCGCTCGGCATCGGGGTAGCCGACCGAATCCTCATGTTGGAAAACGCCTATTACTCGGTCATTTCTCCGGAAGGGTGCGCGGCGATTCTTTGGGAGAGCCGTTCCCATGCTCCGCAGGCGGCCGAAGCCCTGCGGCTGACGGCCCAGGAACTTCACCAGATGGGGCTGATCGACCGGATCGTTCCGGAGCCGGAGGGTGGGAGCCATCGCGATTGGGATCGGGCGGCGCAGTTGCTGGAGAAGGCGCTGATCGGCGCTCTGGAGGAGGTTTGCGGTCGGAGCAGCGAGGATCTGCTCTCGGAGCGGTACGAAAAGTTTCGTCGCTACGGCGTCTGGAAAGAAGGGAACGATTCCTTCTAGCCGGGCATCCCGTCTCGGTTCTGCGGCCGGCGCAGTGGCGGGAAAAGAGTTGCGGGGAATGTCGTCCGGGCGTCTTCTCAAGGGTGGAAATATGCGCTTTGCGATCGTGGCGAGCAGCTATCACAAGGAGTATTGCGACGCCTTGGTTTCGGAGGCGGAATCTGAGCTGAAAGGACACGGGCTTACGCTCTGCCGGGTCCCGGGAAGCTTCGAGATCCCGCTGCAGGTCAAGCGGCTCGCACAGACTGGGCAGTACGCCGCGATCCTGGCCTTCGGCGTGGTATGGCAGGGAGAGACCGCGCACGCGCAGGAGATCTTACGCGCGGTGACCGACGCCCTCATGCGGGTTGCCCTGGAGGAAGACGTTCCGGTGATCCACGAGGTGCTCTCCGTCAAGACCGAGGCCGAGGCTTGGGAGAGAACCAGGGGAGAGCTCTCCCGAGGGAAGGAAGGGGCACGCGCTGCTCTTGCCATGGCCAGGCTCGCGGGCGGGAGTTGACCTGCCGGCGGAAGAGGAACGAGAGTGGGCGTCGGGGGGCTTGGGATGGACGGGAAAAAGGGAATCATGTCGCCGAGGAGGATGGCCCGGGTGCGGGCGGTGCAATTTCTGTATCAGTGGGGCATACGGCAGCAGCCGCCTTCGCGCAAAAGCCTGGAAGACTTTTGGGCGCTCAGCCCGGCCAGCGCCTCCGCTCGCCGGTTCGCCGAGGAGTTGATCCTGGGCACGATCGATCATGTAGCCTCCCTGGATGAACGTCTCGAAGAGTACCTGGAGAATTGGCAGATCGAGCGATTGGCGGCTGTCGATCGGAGCATTCTGCGCGTGGCTCTCTACGAGCTGTTCTACCGCGGGGAGATTCCTCCGGTCGTCTCGGTGAATGAAGCGGTGGAGGTGGCGAAGCAGCTGAGCAGCGAGGAATCGGGGAGGTTTGTCAACGGGGTGCTCGACCGGGCGCTGCACGACGTGAACCGGCCGCTTCGGGCGGTTCAGGAGGGAGCAGGAGAAGGAGAAGCATGAAGAGCTTTTGGCGGAAGCTGGTCGAAAAGTTTACGCCGGGGGGAGGGGAGAAGGTCGACTGGGAGGCCCTGCTGCTCGAGGCCGATCTGGGATTGGCGCTGACCGAGAGGTTGACCCGGCTGTTGAGCGACGAGGGTTTGCTCCGCAAGCCGAAGGAAGGCGAAGAGCGGATCCGCCAGGAGCTTCGAAGGATTCTCGCGGCGGAGTCTCCGAAGGTTGAGAACCTGGAGAGGACCGAAGTCATCCTGCTCGTAGGGGTCAACGGCGGAGGAAAGACGACGACGGCGGCAAAGCTGGCGTTTCTCCATGGGAAGGAAGGGAAGCGGGTCGTTCTCGCGGCGGCGGATACGTTCCGGGCCGCAGCGGTCGAGCAGCTCGAGACGTGGGCGCGGCGCACCGGCTCGCTCTTCGTGGCCGGAAGCCCGGGAGCGGATCCGGCGAGCGTGGCCTTTCGGGCCCATGCGCAGGCCGATGAGGAGAAGGCGCAGCTGCTCATCGTCGATACGGCGGGCCGCCTCGCGACCAAGAGCAACTTGATGCTGGAGGCGGCGAAGATCCGTCGCACGCTGGCCAAGAGGGATCCCCAGGCCCCTCATCACGTCTGGCTCGTGGTGGATGGCACGGTGGGGACCAATGCCCTCTCGCAGGCGGCGGAGTTTCATCGGGCGGTCGGGCTTTCCGGGCTCATCGTGACGAAGCTCGACGGGTCCGCCAAGGGGGGGATGATCGCGGCGGTCAAGGAAGAATTGGGTATTCCCACCGTCTTCCTCGGGACCGGGGAAAGGGTCGAGGACCTGGCAAGGTTCGATTCCGAGCGGTATGTCGAAGAGTTTTTCGGAGGCTGACATCCGCTCGATGCGGAGGGCCTTGGCGCTGGCCCGCAAGGGGCTCGGCACGACCAGTCCCAATCCGGCGGTGGGTGCTGTCCTGGTCCGCGATGGGAAAGTTCTGGGCGAAGGGTTTCACCGGCGCGCCGGGCTGCCTCACGCGGAAGTCGAAGCGATCGAGGATGCCCGCCGGAAGGGTAATGTCCCAAAGGGAGCCACTCTCTACGTCACGCTTGAGCCCTGTTGCACGACAGGCCGCACCCCGCCCTGTGTCGATCGGATCGTCCGGGAGGGGATTGCCCGGGTCATCGTGGGGATGGTCGATCCCAATCCTCTTCACCAGGGGCGGGGTCTTGCCCGGCTCACAGGCGAGGGAATCGAGGTCGAGCAGGGTCTGCTCGAAGAGGAGGCAAGGGAGCTGAACCGGCCGTTTGCCCGCTGGATTACCCGCGGCAGGCCATGGATCGTCCAGAAGAGCGCCACCTCCTTGGACGGACGGATCGGCACGCGAGCCGGGGATGATCGATGGCTGAGCGGGCCCGCCTCGCGGCGGATGGCTCACCGGCTCCGGTGGGAAGTGGACGCAATCCTTGTCGGTGCGGAAACGGTGCGCACGGACGATCCGGCGCTGACCGTCCGTCTGCCCGGCGGAAAAGGCAAGCGGCAACCGTGGCGCGTCGTGGTCAGTCGGTCCGGACGGCTCCCGGCGGAGCTCCGCCTCTTTACCGACTCGGCTCGGGAGCGAACGCTGGTCTTTCAAAACTTCCCCTTGCCCATGCTCCTTGGAGAGCTCGGCCGGCGGGGGGTCTTGCGGGTCTTGATGGAAGGGGGCGGAAAGCTTGCGGGAAGTCTTCTGGCCGAAGGACTCATCGATGAGATCGCCCTCTTCCTTTGCCCGATGATTCTCGGGGATGGGCCGTTATCGGTCGATTCGCCTCACCGGCTCTTGGGCACGCATTTCCGGTTGAAGGAGTGCAAGCGGCTGGGCGACGATCTCTTCCTTCGAGGGATCCGGACCGATCGCGAAGGCACGATCGAGGAGGGAGGGGGAGGAATCGCGTGAACCGTCCAGTGACGCAAGAAAGCCGGGAATCCGAAATCGGCAATCTCCTCCTTTCGGAACAACTGATTCGCCAGAGGGTCGAAGCTCTTGCGGCCGACATTCGAACCGCCTATTCGCCGGGCCCTTTCACGATCCTCGGCCTGCTCAACGGAAGCCTTCTCTTCACGGCCGATCTGTTGCGGGAGCTTCCGCCGGAGACGGAGGTCGTTTTCTGGCGGGTGAAGAGTTACGAGGGAACCATTTCGACCGGCAACCCGGAGGGATTGGAGGCGGAAGGAGGGGAGTTTGCCGGCCGCCGGGTGCTCGTCGTCGACGACATCCTGGATAGCGGCTGTACCTTGCGGGCCGTGGAAAAGCGGCTTCGCGACCTGGGAGCGCGGGCGATCGAGTATTGCGTTCTCCTATCCAAGCAAAGGCCGCGCTCGCCCGGGGCGCCGGTTCCCCGCTGGATCGGCTTCGAGATTCCCGACCAATTCGTCGTTGGCTACGGGCTGGACTACGAGGGGCGGTATCGCGGCCTGCGCTCGATTCGGGTGCTTGCGGAAGAGAAGATGTCTATGGAACGGTTTCCCTGAAGTCGGTTCCTTCAGAAGACGAAAGGCTGCGCGACGCAAAAATCGACGTCAAGCTCGCCAATGGGTCGAAGCATTAGGAGGAGATTCGTGCAGACATTCTCCCGCGGCCTGGAAGCGGGAGAAAAACAGGCCCGGCCTATCCGAGCCGCAGGATCGAATTCATCAATCGCCACTGGCAGCCGGGGCAAGCGGCTCGCTCCTCGGAAAGCCTGCGTCGCGCGATCGCATGCCTCCATCGGCTCCACGCGCTCCGTTGACGGCGGCTCAGACCGCATCCGGACGCTGGGGCGGCTTCCGGTTCCGCAACGAAGGGGCTGCTCCGAAGAGGAGAAGCGCTCCCGAAAGCCAGACGATCCAGTCGCCCGCCGCGCGGTAGAGGGTGGGCCGCGGCCTGTGCCACTGGGCCACGCCGAGAAGGACGCCTTCGCCTCGGCCCGCGCTTCCGTCCGCTTCGGGAAGGGAGGCTACGATGGCGCCGTTCTGATTGAGGAAGGCGGTGATGCCCGTGTTTCCGCAGCGGAGAAGAGGAAGATCGAGCTCGATCGTGCGCAGGATGGCATTGGCCAGGTGCTGGCGCGCGCCCGGGGTGCCGGTGAACCAGCCGTCGTTGGTGATGTTCACCAGGAGGTCGGGGTTTTCGCGAGCGACGCGGCGGGCATAGTCCGGGAAGGTGTCTTCGAAGCAGATGAGCGGAGCGATCCGCACCATCGGGCTTTGCAGTTCGAAGACGACTGGGGAGGCTCCGGGTGAGAACTCGAGATCAAACGGCACGAGCTTCCGGAGGATAGGGAACTGGCTGCCGAGCGGAACGAACTCTCCGAAGGGGACGAGCCGGTTCTTGGCGTAGGTCTGGAGCGTCCGGCCTTGGGGAGCGAAGAGGAGCGCATCGTTGAAAAGTTGCTCGCCTCGGACGCGCGGGGTTCCCAAGAGGAGCCAGGATTCCGAAGCCCCCACCCAGGCGAGAAGGGGCACGCGAAGGGAGGGGGTGGAGAGAAGATCCGCGCCGATCGGGCTTTCCGGCCAGACGATGAGTTGAGGCGCTGCCTGGCTCACGCTTTCGGTGAGGGTGATCTCGCGGACAATGGCTTCCTGAGGATCGGGAGGGGTCTCGACGCTCTGCGGAACGGCGGGTTGGATCAGTGCGTAGCGGAGCGTCTGCGCGGTCTCCCTCGGGGTCGTGATCAGGACGAAGAGTCCGTAGGAGGCGCTTGCCGCCAGGAGGAGGAGCCCGGCGGCGAGATCCAGATGGAGGACTCGCTTCTGCTCGCCGCGAATTTCCGCCCGGAGACGCAAGCCGGCAAAAAACAGAAGAGCGTTTCCGAAGACGAGAAGCCAGGAAAGCAAAAGGCCTCCGCCCAGGCGCGCCGTCTGGGCGAAGACGAGCGCCTGAAACTGGGAGACACCAAGGGTATTCCAAGGGAATCCTCCTCCCAGCCACCCGCGAATCCATTCCAGGACAACCCAGGAGGAAGCCAGGCAGGCGGAAGCGAAGAGGTTGCGCCCGGCCTGAAAAGGAGGACGACCGGATGTCCAAAGGCCACCGATGGCGAGCCAGACAGCGGGGTAGAGGGAGAGGTAGAGGATGAGACCGATCGTTCCCGCGATCGTCACCTTTCCTATCCACCAGAGGGTAGCCCCAAAAAAGAGGATTCCCAGCAGATAGCCCGCGCTCGCACGCTCCCGCCAGTTCCGAAGGACCCGAGCGGCTGCGATCGCGGGAAGCAGCGCGACCCAGGCCAGTCCCGACCATTCCCAGGGAGGAAAGCAGAGAGCAAGGAGGAGACCCGAGGCGAGGCAGAGGAAGGTCGCGGAGCCGAGTCGGAGCGCGAGGCTACTCCACCGGCCGCGCGTCGACGGGGGCGAGGAGGAGAGAGGTAGAGGAAGGGGCGGATCCACGAGCGGGTAGCGGACTCCCGACCTTTTTATCCCTGCCTTCCCTCGGAAGAAAAGGGTTTTTCGGAGCGCCTGCCTGGGGTGGAAGCCCTTGGCCTGTCGTCGAGGCGGTCCTCCGTCCCTTGAGGCTGCCGATTCCGCCACCAGCGAAAAGCGCGGATTTTGTGATCGAGGCTTTTTTTTCGCGGAGCGCTATGCTATCGGCGATTGCCGAAGGAATCGGTCTCCGCTGCTATGCTCAAACTCTTCCGCTCGCATTCGGGTTTTCTCGTGCTGATTCTAGGGATGATCGGCCTTTCTTTTCTCTTGTTTTATAACGTTCCCGCTCTCAGCCGATTGCGCACGGGTTCGCTGGGCAAGATCGCAGGAGAAGGGGTTTCCCTCGAAAACTTTCGCCTCTCGCGGCAGGCCGCGGAGTTCGAGATGGCTCTTTTTTCGGGAGGCCGTGTCCCGCGGCAAGGAGGTGCGGATCGTCTCCTCAACGAGATTGCCTGGGGGCGGCTGGTTTTCCTTGCCGAGGCGAAGCGACTCCACTGCGTGGTGCCCGATGACGTGGTCGTTCGGGCGATCGAGGCGCTCCCGTTCCTGCAAAAGGACGGCAAGTATAGTGAAGAGATCTACAACCGGTTCGTGAACGAGTTTCTCGGCACGCGAGGAATCAAGGGCGAGCGTTTTGTGGAGATCGTCCGTGAGAGTCTCCTCATCGATCAGGTCAAGCTTTCGCTCGTGGCTCCGATTCAGGTTGGGCCTGGAGAGGTGGAGAGGGTTTACCGGTCGGACTTCGGCCCGGCGAAGCTGACGGTGGTTCGGCTGGCCGCAGAGCAGTTCCTTCCGTCGATTACGGTGACCCCAGAACAAATCGATGCAGAGCTCCGGAGGCATGGATCCGACCCTTCCCTGCGCATACCCGAGCAGCGAAAGATCGCGTTCGTGGAGTTTGCTCTCTCACCGGAGCAGCGCAAGCTCCCCGAGAAGGAAAGAAAGGAGGCGGAAGAGAAGCTCTTGCAGCGGGCGGAGGATTTCGCGGCGGCGCTGAGCCGGGAGGAAGGGAAGAAGGAGGTCTTTTTCAAGAAGGCGCAGGAGCAGGGGCTAACGGTCCGGGAGGTCGGATCTTTTTCCGAGGAGAAACCGCCGGATCTGCCCGAGGGAGAAGGGCCCGGCTTAGCCGAGACGGCCTTTGCACTCTCCGAGGATAATCCGATCAGCGAGCCGGTACGGGGAGCGGCAGGCTTTCGCGTGATGGTGCTCACGGAGGTGGAGCCGAGCCGGCCGCGGCCCCAAGCGGAACTTCGCGAGATCCTGCGGCAGAAGCTGATCGAACGGCTCGCGTTGGAGAAGCTCTTCCAGCAGGGAAAGGAATTGGCGGCAAGCCTGAGGAAAGGGCTGGCGGCAGGAAAATCCTTTGGCGATCTCGTGCGAGAAAAGAAGCTGGCGGCTGAAACCCTGTCCCATTTTGTCCCCGCCGAGCCTTCCAAAGAGTTGCGGGATGGGGCGGAGATCGCGCTCGCGAGTCATCTCCTCGATCCTGGAGACCTCAGCCCTTTTACGCCGCTGCCGGGTGGAGGGATCCTCGTCTACTTGGAGGCCCGGGAGGCTCCCGCCGTTCCGGAAAGCAAGGAGCTCCGGCGTCAGATCGAGGAGGGGCTCCGCGAAAGCCGTCAGCAGGAGTTTTTGGAGGAGTGGCTCACGGAGGAGAATCGGAAGCCGGGGTACCAGTTGCCGAAGGGCTTGGCGAGCATGGGACAGGAGGCGCCCTGACCCGCTTTTTGGCGGTCTGCTCCTTGCGGGCGGCGTTTTCCGAAAACCATCCCTCGCCCGTTGGGCGAACTTCCGGGGCAGAGCAACTTCCGAGAAGAACAGGGTGAAGAGCTCCTACGTCCAAATCGGCAATGATCGCAAGGCAAGGCAGGAGGGGAATGTCGGGTAGAGCTTCCTCGGACCCGGCCGAGGGGGCAGGGCGCATTCTTCGCCCGCTCTTTGTGGGGATCTCCCTCGCCGGAATGGCGTTGGCCGGCTATTTGACGGGGCTGCACTGGTGGGGGAAGCTTCCGGCAGGTTGCGATGCCGACGGGGGCTGCGGAACCGTGTTGACGAGCGCCTGGTCGAAGCTTTTTGGCCAGCCGGTGAGCTTGTATGGATTTGGCCTGTATGGAGCGCTCGTCGCTCTCTCTTGCCGGGGCTGGACGGCTTTTCGGAGGGAATTGGCGCTCGGCCTGCTCCTCTTCGGGCTGCTGTGGAGCGTTCTCTTTGTCTCCGTTTCCCTCTTTGTCCTCGGGGCGACTTGTCCCTATTGCCTGACTTCCGCGGGCCTTCTCTCGGCTCTCTTCGTCCTGCTCCTGGTTACGCCGGGGGCGAAGCCGGGCCGCCGCTTTTGGTTCGGCCTGGTGCCCGTCGTCCTTGTCGCCGGAGGCTCCTCCGCCGCTCTTTTCCACTTCCGGGCGATCCGCAGCGAGCAGGCGGCTCGCGCCGCGATGGTCGCCAGGCAGCAAGGGGAGGATCTCCTCTGGCTTCAGGATCTGGCCAAGCACTTGGAGAAGAGCGGAGTGAAGTTCTATGGCGCGACCTGGTGCAATCATTGCCGGCTCCAGCGCGCGCTCTTCGGCGAGGCGGAGTCGCTCCTTCCCTTCGTCGACTGCGCGCCCGGCGGCCGCGGAAGCCCGATGGCCGCTCCCTGCAAGGAGATCGGCGTTCGGATCTTTCCCACCTGGACGATCGGCAATCGGAGGTACGAGGGGATCTTGACACCCGAAGCGTTGGCCGAAGTAACGGGCTTTCGTCCCCGGCCCGGCCGGAAGGGCAATCCTCCGGGCGGGCCGTGAGTTTGGCCGGGCTTGCCGGCTAGAACTTCCAGGCGAAGGTTCCCTGGATCCAGAAGGGCAGGCCGGGCACGATGCCGCTGTAGTCGGCCGTTCGGTCGCCCATCGATCCGATGGCGTAGGGGAGCCAGTAGTGCTCGTTGGTCAGATTGTAGATCCAGAGGGAGAGCTCCCACTTCGGCTGAGCGTAGAAGATCCGGGCGTTGAGGAGATATTGCCAGGGAATCGCGGTAGCGTAGTTGTACCCGAGAAACTGCGGGCTCATCACGAGGGCGCTCAGGGTCGCCCCGAAGCCCGAGTCGGCCTGGTAGGTCACCATGGCGTTGGCCACCTGCTGGGGCCAGCCGATGAATGGGTAGGCGCCGGGAGCGAAGTTGGCGTAGTTGTTGAGGGGAAGATTTGCTTGGAGAGCGAGGGCGGTCGAGTAGGTCTGAGCCATGGGCGGGCCGGTCGAGAAGCCCGACCAGTTCTCGATTCCCCGCGCGTAGAAGTAGCCTGCGCGCATCCACCAGTGGTGGTCCGGCTGATAGGTGATGCTGGTCTCCAGGCCCGTCACGGTGGCGGGGGTAACGGGCGCATCGACGAAGTTGAAGAGAGGAATTTCCTGAGAAAAGCCGGCCAAGGAGGCGTAGAGCTTGTCGTGAAGAAGCTGCCATTTGAAGCCCCCCTCGAAGAGCTGTTCCTGGAGCCGGAACGAACTGCCGGAGAGGCCCATCGGGGAGACGTTGAATCCCCCGACGACGCCCACGTTGGCGACATACATCCAGTCGTAGGTGAAGTAGGCGCTCCACCACGGGAAAATCTTGTAGACCGCACTGGCGTTCACCATCGGGAGCTCCTGGACAGTCTGGGATTGAACGAAGAGCTCGGGCGGGGTGCCCGGTGGAGTTTGGCTCGAGACGATGTAGGTGGTGGCCCGTGCGCCGAACAGGAGCGAAAGCTTGTCGGTGATCTCGAGATCGTGCTGAAAGAAGGGGGCAATCGCCCAATAGTTACAATCGGTCGTGCCCGCGCTCCCGTTCAGCGGCTCGAAATAAGCGCCGGTCTTTCCCGGAATGGGCCACTCCCCACCGCCTGGAGCTGCGGGGTTGCGGATCACGGACTGGAAAAAGGCCGTCTGGGGGAGGTTCCAGCTGGTGGGGTTGGTACGGAGGATGTCCCAGGCGTTGGCGCTTCCGAAGTAGAGTTGGGACTCGTAGTCCAAGTTGTGCTGGAAGCGCCACTCGATCCCCGTATCGACCTGATGGCGGAGGACAAGCTTGCCAAGCAGCCCCTCTTTCTCCTGGGATCTTTCGATCGCTTTCCCGATCGGGGTGGAGAACTGGGCGAGGATCTCCGTTCGGTTGTCGATCTCATAGTCTCCCATGGAGACCTCGGTGTAATAGGCGGCGGGGGAGACAACCGAATTGCGGCCATACCAGGCGAACGTATTGTTTCTGAGTTGGAGTCCCTCGCCGAGCTGAAGCCGTTGAACGAGTTGGACGAATCCAGTGTAACCGAGCCCTTGGGATTCGGGGTTGTTGGCGATCATCCTGCGGCTGATCGGCTCCGAGGGTCCCGCGTAGGAGGCGAAACCGGGGTTGTTGATACTCCCGATCCCGACCTGGGATACGGGTAGGGAGCCGGTGTTGTAGAGGCCGTCCTGGATGAGAGCCGTGGTCGGCCGATTCATCCAGGCCATCATCGGGGTGAAGTCGTAAGTTCCGAAATCGGAATAGAAATCGACCGAGTAGTTGTCGGTGGGTCGCGCACCGAGAGCGAGGTAGACATTCTGTTGGTCGTTGTGGACGCTGGGCTGGTAGTAACTGCCGTTCTCCATGCCCATGTAGCTCAAGCGGTAGGCGACATTGTGCTCCTTGTCGATCGGACCACCGATATCGGCTCCCCACATGTAGTTTTCGTACATGCCGGTGGTATCCCACATCTGCCCCCGAAAACGGTCGAAGTAGGGCTGCTTGGTGATATAGTTGGCGGTGCCCCCAGCGGCCTGCGTTTGGCCGAAGACGGCGTTGGCCGGCCCTTCGGTGATGTCGTCGGATTCGACCATGTTCCAGTTGAAAGGGGTGAGCGGCATGCCCGATTGGAGAACGGTCATTTCCATTCCGTTGATGTAGGGTTGGGCGGCCATCCCCCGGACGACGGGGGCGGCCATCATCCCACCGCTGTTTTCGCTGATGGCGCCGGGGATCAGGAAAGCGGTGCTCAGCGGATCGAGGTAGCCTTGGGCGGTCATGCCAGAGGAGCGCATCATCGCCTGATTGACCGGGGTCACCTGCCGCGGAGTATCGAGAACCGAGAGGTCGAGGCCGTAGACCGAGGAGCTGTCAGACGGCAGAACATCCGATGCGGGAGGAGTCGTGGCGGTCACGGATACTTCGGGCAGCACGGTCGGCGTCTCTGTAACGGGCACGGACGGCTCGAACGGCTGGCCGTGTCCGGAGCTCCCGCAGAGGATGACGAGGAAAAGGAGTGCAGCCGAGGACCTGTGGATGACCTTGGCTCCTCGGCGGGACGGAGAAGGCGAAGGGCGTGCTTGCTGCTGTCGAGGCCCCATGCGGCCTCGAGAGTAGAAGAAATAGATGAGAATCCGCTATCGCGTTCTTGCCAATTTTTGACGGTGGATTGCGCGGCCGGGCCTTGCGCCGGCGAACCTGCCTCGCGCAATGGGCGTCCAGGCGGTTAGCCCGCCAGCAGGCGTCGGAGCTCGATGCCGAAGAGCGGAGCCAGCCGGGAAAGCCCGAAGAGCAGAAAGCCGGCAAGCGGGATGCTCACCGCAAGGGGCGCGGGAAGACGAGAGCCCTGACCGAGGATCAGAAAGAAGCGATAGATGAGGAAGAAAGCGATCAGGAGGAAGATCGCATGGAAGACGCCTGCGGTCGGGTGCCGCCGGTTGAGCCGAGCTCCCTCCGAGAGCCCGAGCAAGAGAAGGACGAAGGCGGAGCAAGGCTCGGCGAAGAGGTTGTAGAATTGGATCTTGTAGGGAGCCAAGGTTCTTGGTGAGAGATGTCCCGGCTTTTCAATCAGCTTCCAGAGCTCGCGGGCGTCGAGATCGCGCGGCTTGGTCTGGAGGGCCACCATGCGGTGAGGCGGAGTATCCCAGGAGGGCAGCGAAAGCTCGGGAAACCGGGTGGAGCTGCGAAAATTCCCCGCGGCGTCGTAATCGATGCGGTTGACGTCGGTGAGGATCCAGTGACCGTCCTGCCACCGGCCTCGGCGGGCAAAGTATTTCTTCTGATCGACGCCGAGTGCGTTCTGCACAATGACTTCGAGATTGAGGGCTTCCTTCGCCGTCAGGTTGATCTCCTGAAAATACCAGGTGCGATGATGGGTCTCCTCCCGGAAGATCATCCCCCGGATCGAGGTTGCGACGGAGTGATTCCCTTTGATCTGCTCCATGATCTGGTCGCGCTTGGCCTGGGAGTTGCCGCCGGGACCGAGCTGCACCGCGAGGAGCACGCCGGTCAGCCCGATGCCGACGATGAGGAAGGGAAGGAAAATTCTGCTGAGGGGAACGCAGCAGCTCTGCATTGCGATCAGTTCGCTGTGCCGCTGAAATTGCATCAGGCAGTAGAGGGCGGCAAAGAGGGTCGCAGGCGGGGCGACGATGATCAGGGCCGCTGGCAGGAAAGCGGTGTAGTAGGAGATCACGATCGCCGTGGGGGTCTTGTTCGTGATGAAGTCCTCCAGCGAGCCAAACAGGTCGGCCAAGACCAGGAGGGAGAGGAAGCCGAGGATGGAAAACAGAAGGGGCTTGAGAAAGGAGGAGAAGAGGTAACGCGAAAGGATCTTCACCGGGCTTGGAATCGTGCGGGGGCGGGAGCCGCTCAGGGAGGGGTCAAACCCACGACGACCAGGCCGCGGAAGTCCCCATCCTTGTAACCGGTTGCCTGGTCTTGTGGGTAACGTTCGTGGAGGAGGGTTTTCACATCGGGCGACAGGGCGGCCGGGTCCCCGTGGCACGAAAGGCAGAGTGCGGCAACGTGGATCGGCTGGTAATAACGGTAGCTTGTCTTCCCCGCCCTCTCCACTTTCTGCACAAGATCCGGTGGAAGAGATTCGCGTCGTGACGCTGCCTCCAGGTAGATCTGGAGAGCCTGCGCTTCGACCGGGTCGGGCGCATCCGCCGGGTTGCGCACCCGGTTCGAAGTGCGCTTCAGTAAAAAGATGGCGCCGGCGGGGCGCGCCTGGTCGCGCACCTGCTGGGTGAGGGTCGGTGCTTGAATCTGGCAGACCGAAATGGCCCCTGCCGGCCCTCCCTTCGCCAGAGCATCGACCAGTTCTTCTCGGATCGTCCGGAGGAGCGTCTGTGCGACCGGTTGGGCGATCGCGCGAACCCGAGCGGTCTCCTCGAGCGTCGGTTGGAGGACGACCGGCTCGATCTGCGTTTGGCCCGGCGAGGGCTGGACGCTCAGTAAGAAAAGGAGCGGCAGCAAGATCGAAAGAAGAGCACTCATGCGCTGCGTCGAGCGGGCCCGAGAAATCAGTCCAAGTCTGCCTCGGCTTGCGCCACGAGGAAAGAAAAACCGGGGGACTGAGGTTCGAGGAAGATGGAGGCACTTGCACTTGCTTTCCGCGATCGGGCGAGTCAAAAACGGCGGACACGGCGAGGACGGGAGAAGACGAGTCGGGGGCGGGAGCGCGATGAAGGACAGATGGGCTGTCGGCATTCTAGGAGTGATTCTGCTCTGGAATGGGTTCGGGGCACAAAATTCCCGTGCCTGGGATCTCCAAGAGAGCGTGGCGCAGTCGGCCGAGATCATCCGCCGGTTCCGGTCGCTCCCCGAGGAGGGGATTCCCGAGGCGGTCTTTGGCGATGCGAAGGGGCTGGCGATTCTCACGGTGATCAAGGCGGGATTCCTCGTGAGTGCGCGGGGCGGCAGGGGCTTGGTGATCGCGAGGAGGGGCAAGGGATGGTCGGGACCTTCGGCGGTGGCTACCGGAGGTCTTGGGTTTGGACTGCAAATCGGCGCCGAGGTGACCGAGTTCGTGCTCGTGCTCAATACCCCGGAAGCGATCCAGGCTTTCGCCCGCGGCGGCAACGTAACGCTGGGCGGGGATATCAGTGCGGCGGCAGGCCCGGTGGGCCGCACCGCGGAAGGAGCCGTCACTCCCTTTGCCGCAGTCTACACCTATAGCCGCAGCCAGGGCCTCTTCGGAGGACTTTCGCTCGAAGGAACGGTGATCGCCGAGGCACCGGAAACCAATCGGGAATACTACGGCCGGGAAGTCAATCCGGAAGACATTCTCGCGGGGAAGATCCAACCTCCGGCAAGGGAAAGGATTCTCGCCGAAGCCCTCGAGAAGCCATACAACGAAAGCGACTCCTCCAAGAGGCCGGCGAAGAAAGGCCAGGCAGACGGGGCCGGACACCCGGGCGATTCCTCGCCGGGGGATTAGGAGTTGCGGAAGCTTCCCCTCCAGGAGCAAGATCCTGGCGCAAGCCGGAACGTCAACTTGCGGAAAATGAGTGCTCCGGCGGAACCTCGGGAGGGGGAGAGGTGTTGAAGGGACGGTTTGACGCGGGAGCCTGGCTGATTGTCGCGTCCGTCCTGCGGGGCTTCCGCGTTTTGGCCCTTGTCGGCCTGTTCGGTCTTTGGCCTTGCCATGCCGAGGATCTGCTCGAGGTCTTTCAGCAGGCGACGAGAAGCGATCCGATCCTGGCGCGGGAGAAGGATCTCTTCGGCGCCAATGCCGCAGGGATCTCGGTGGCCCGCTGGGCGCTCGGCCCGAAGATGACTCTCAATGCGGGAGGCGGGCTAGCGAGCGTCAACGCGACGATCGGCGGCCTCTTTAGCTTTTCCAGCGGGACGACAGCCGAGTACTACACCGTGCTCCTGACCCAGCCTCTGCTCGACGGGCAGAGCATCGCAGCGCTGCGGGCGGCCAAGTCGCAGGCTCAGGCGCAACATGCCATGGTGCTCTATCAGCAGCAGCAGTTGATCCTTCGCGTCGTCCAGGGTTACTTGACCGTTCTGCAGGCGGAAGCCAACCAGCGGGTGGCTGCCGAGCAGCGGGAGCTCTTCGAGAGCGTCTGGAAGCAGGCGAGCGCCTTTCTCGCCGTTGGGCGGGGCGATGTGATCGCAACGTCCGAAGCGAAGGCGCGGTTCGATGCCTCGCAATCGACCCTGACGGCAACCACCAATGCGGTCGCAATCGCCCGAAAGGCCTTGGAAAGAATCACGCATCAGCCGGTGGGAAAGCTCGCGGACGTGGGGCCTCTCAATCCGCTCGGGCCGCAGCCCGACAAGATGGAAATCTGGACGCGAACCGCGGTCGACAATCAGCCGCTCCTTCACCAGGCCCGCGCTCTCCTGCAGACAGCGGTCACGCAGATCGAGCAGAACCGGCGTGCCCAATGGCCGGTGCTCTCCGTCGTCGGGGCCTCGTCCGCCGTGGGCGTCAATGCGCTTCCCCTGGACCTGCAAGCGCAGGCGGGCTTTCTCACCCTTTCGGTTCCGTTCTTCGACGGACAGATCGGCGCTCGGGTCAAGCAAGCCAAGGCCCAGGCGCGGGCGAGCCAGCGCTATCTCGATAATACGGTCGATCAGGTCAAACTCGATACGGAGGAAGCATTTTTAAACCTGGAGAGCAGCGTCCCGCAGCTTCAGAGCTCCGTGACCGCGCTCGAGTCGGCGAAGACGAGCTTGGATGGAACCAGAAAGGGCTACGAGATCGGAACGCGGTCGATCGTCGATCTGCTGACCGTGATCACCGACTATGGCAGCGCTCGAAGGGATTACTATATTGCCCTTTACAACCACCTGCTCAATCGCGTGCAACTGAAAGGAGCGGTCGGGGTCTTGACGTTGGAGGACGTTCGGGCCCTGAACGAGCTTCTCAGGAAGGGATAACGGGGAAGGGCAATGGCGAATCATCCCGTAGCACACGAGCCGCAAGCCTCGAATCGAAAGCGCATCGTCGGGCTGATTCTGATCGGGATCGTCCTGTTGGGGGCTGCCCTGGGCGCCTTTCTCTGGCTCCGGGCAATGGCCGAATCCAGGGAGTGGCTGACCTTTTACGGAAACATCGACATTCGCGAGATCCAGTTGGCTTTCTACGACGAGGGGCGCATTGAGCGGATGTTCGTGCAGGAGGGGCACCGAGTCCGGAAAGGGCAGGTCCTTGCCGAGCTCGACATCTCGCGCTTGGACGACGCGGTGCGAAAGGCGGAGGCGACCGTCCGCGTGGATCAGGCCGCGCTCGAGAATGCCGACGTCACCTATCGGCGGACGGAAGCCCTGGCGAAGGATCTCTATGTTTCTCTTCAGGATCGAGACAATGCGATTGCCGCCTTGAAGGAGGCGCGGGATCGGCTCAAGGCCGATGAAGCCGTGCTCGTCCTAGCCCGAAGGCAGCTCCACGACGGAAAGCTGGTGGCGCCGAAGGACGGCGTCATCGAGGTGCGCATCCTGGAGCCCGGGGATATGGTGACTCCGCAGGCTCCGGTCTTTACCGTTGCTCTCGACAATCCGGTCTGGGCACGCGTTTACGTCCCCGAGCCGGACCTCGGAAGGATCTTCCCTGGAATGAGGGCCGAGATTTACACCGACAGCTATCCGGGGCGGGCGTTTCCCGGATGGATCGGTTATATCTCGCCGACGGCCGAATTCACCCCGAAGAATGTAGAAACCCCCCAATTGCGGACAAGGCTCGTCTACGAGGTGCGCGTCTACGCCTGTAATCCCGATTACCGTCTCCGATTGGGGATGCCGGCGACGGTCAAGATTCCGAGAAACCAGCCTTATCCGCCGCCGCCGCCTCCGTGCACGGTGGAGTAAGGAGGGGAGATGAGCAGCGCGCCCTGCATATCCCTGGATGGAATTTCCAAGCGCTTCGGAAGAGGAGAGAAGGAGGTCGTAGCGCTCGACGGAGTCTCGGTGGAGATCGCGTCCGGCCGGATCACGGGGTTGGTCGGACCGGACGGAGCCGGGAAGACGACGCTCCTGCGAATCATTACGGGTCTCCTTAGGCCCGACCAGGGGCGGGTCACCGTCCTGGGTCTCGATGCGGCGCGGCAGCAGCAGGAACTTGCCGCATCGCTCGGGTACATGCCGCAACGCTTCGGGCTCTACGAGGACCTGGCGGTCGGCGAAAATCTCGACCTTTATGCCGATCTGCAAGGCACGCCGAAATCGGAGCGCGCGGCGCGTTTTTCGGAGCTTTTGCACATGGCGGGCCTCGCTTCCTTCCGCGATCGGCTGGCCGGCAATCTTTCCGGAGGGATGAAGCAGAAGCTGGGGCTCGTCTGCACGCTCGTGGGCAGCCCTAGGCTCTTGCTTTTGGATGAGCCGACGGTGGGGGTCGATCCTCTCTCTCGTCGGGATCTCTGGTCCATTCTCTTCCGGCTGCGGGACGAGAAGGGCCTGGCGATCTTCGTGAGCACCTCTTATCTCGAAGAAGCCGAATCTTGCCAGCAGGTGGTGCTCTTGTGCAGGGGGAAGCTCTTGAGCGTGGGCGACCCCCGGGAGATCGCCGCCCGGGCTGCGGGAAGAACGTTCCGGGTCGGGTCGAACGAGCTTGGCCCTCGTGCTCTCCATTCCCGGCTCGCCCGGATTCCCGGCATCTTGAGCTCCTCGATCGAGGGGGAAGGCGTCAGGGTCCTGGTGGCAGGCGGTTCGCTTGCGGGACAGTTGGAGGAAGGTGGACTAGGCGGCTGCCGGACGGAGCCGGTGGCGCCTCGGTTTTCGGACGCTTTCCTGGCCACGCTGGGCGAGAAGGGGGAGGGCCAGGGGAAGGCAAGGACGCCTGGGCCTCCTTCGGCGGAGCATCACCGCAGGAGCGGGGAAGACGTGATCGTCGTGCGCGATCTTTCCCGGTTCTTCGGAAGGTTTGAGGCGGTGAAGAAGATCAGCTTTCATGTGCGGGCCGGAGAGGTCTTCGGCCTGCTCGGCCCCAACGGTGCCGGAAAATCGACGACCTTTCGGATGCTCTGCGGCCTCCTGCCTCCGTCCGCCGGCTTGGCCCGGGTCGCTGGGGTCGATCTGCGGACTGGAGCGGCTTCGGCGCGGGCCCGTATCGGTTACGTGGCGCAAAAGTTCTCGCTCTACGCATCGCTGACGGTTCGGCAGAACATGGAATTTTTTGCGCGCGCCTATGGTCTGTCCTTCCGGCTCCGGGGCGAACGGATCCGTTGGGCGGAAGAGGAGTTTGGTCTTGCCCATTACCGCGATGCGGACGCGGAGGCGCTGCCGCTGGGTTTCAAGCAGAGGCTGGCGCTCGCCTGCGCCCTGTTGCACGAGCCGGACGTGCTTTTCCTGGACGAGCCGACATCGGGAATGGACCCGTTCGCTCGCGAGGAGCTCTGGCTCAGGATCGGGGAGATGGCACAGCAGGGCGTGACGATCCTGGTGACGACTCACCACCTGGAGGAAGCCGAGTTTTGCGATCGGCTGATCATTATCGCCGAAGGGCGGATCCTCGCCGAAGGAAGCCCAGGCGAGATCAAGGCGCCTTTCCGCACGGCGGAAACGCCGGAGCCTTCGATGGAAGAGGCTTTTGTCGGCCTGATCGAAAGGAGCAGAGGAGAGGGATGAGCTTCGATCCGATGCGCTTGCGCGCGCTCTGGCGGAAGGAGTGGATCCAGATTCGGCGCGATCCGGCCAGCATCGGAATCGGAGTCGTTCTTCCCGCCCTTTTGCTCCTGATCTTCGGCTACGGGATCTCCCTCGACGCGCTGCACCTCCCCATCGGAGTCGTCGTCGAAAAGCCCAACCCCCTCACGGCAAGCTTCGTGGCGGGCCTGGAACAGTCGCGCTACTTTGCCCCCCATTCGTATGGAAGCATCGGAGTCGCCGAAGACGCGATGCGCCGGAGGAAGGTGGAGGCGATTCTCTGGCTCTGGAGCGATTTCACGAGGCGGGGACTGCGCGAGGGAAACGCACCGCTTTCTCTGATCGTCAATGGAGTCGATGCGAACACGGCACGGCTCATGGAAGGATATTTCCAAGGAGTCTGGAGCCAATGGCTGGAGTGGGAGGCGAAGACCTCGGGACAGCCGATTCTCACTCCCGTCGCCGTCGAGAGCCGGATCTGGTTCAATCCCGCGCTCGAAAGCCGCCACTATCTGGCTCCCGGTGTGATCGTGATCAATATGACCTTGGTCGGGGCTCTTTTGACCGCGCTCGTGATCGCACGGGAGTGGGAACGGGGGACCATGGAAGCCCTCCTCTCGACTCCCGTTTCGGTGGCCGAGATCCTCTGGAGCAAGATCGGCCCCTACTTTGTTCTCGGCATGGGTGGGATGGTGATCTCCGTGGTGATGGCGGTCGGCCTTTTTGGCGCGCCGCTCGTGGGCTCCCCCTGGGTGCTTTTCCTGGCCGCCGCTCTCTTCCTGCTTTCTTCGCTCGGGATGGGTCTTTTGATCTCCACGGTGTTTCGTAGCACGTTTTTGGCGAGCATGGTCGCGGTCGTCGCGACCTTTCTGCCCGCCTTCATCCTCTCGGGTTTTATCTTTGACATCGGGTCGATGCCTGGACCGATCCGCCTGTTCACCTATCTCCTTGCCGCCCGGTATTTCGTTGCCCTGCTCCAGACGATCTTTCTCGCCGGGAATGTCTGGAGCGTGATCCTGCCGAATCTGGCTGCGCTCTCTCTAATGGCCGCTCTCTTTCTCGGGATTGCCTGGAAGGTGTCCCGGCGCAGCCTGGAATGAAACAGGACAGACCATGCTGCAACGCATCTTCGGATTGATCCTCAAGGAGCTCTTAGCGCTCTTCCGCGATAAGCGCAGCCGGTTTGTCGTGATTGGTCCGCCGCTGATCCAGCTGATTATTTTCGGCTATGCGGCTACTTTCGATGTGAACCGCATCGCCTACGCCAGCTACGACGAGGAGAACAGCGGCGCCTCGCGCGAGCTGCTCGCCCGCTTCGAGGGCTCCCAAGTCTTCCGCCTCCGCGGACGGATTCATTCGGATGGGGAGCTTGCGAAGGCGATCGACCGGAAGGAGGTCCTCCTCGTGCTCCATATCGGGCGCAACTTCAGCCGAGATCTCTTCGCCTCTCCTCCTGCCCGGCTGCAGGTGATCGTCGACGGGAGAAACTCGAACACGGCCGGCATCCTGCTCGGCTACGTCAGCCAGATCGTCGCCGATTTCAACGCAAGCTGGCTTCCGCTGCATGGAATCAAGCCGCCGCCCGCCGTTCTTCAGCCGCGCGCCTGGTTCAATCCGAACCTGGAGTCCCGGTGGTTTATCGTGCCTGGGTTGCTGGCAACCTTGACTCTGGTGGTGTCGATCATGACGGTCGGCTTGTCGGTCGCCAGAGAACGCGAAGCGGGCACCCTCGACCAGCTCCTGGTGACCCCGATGAGCCCGTCGGAAATCGTCTTGGGAAAGGTGATCCCTGGGTTCCTGGTGGCCATGGGCGAGGTCACCTTGATCTTCCTGGCCGCGATCTTGTGGTTTCGCATCCCGTTTGTCGGCGACCTGCTTGCGCTCTACGTGGGGCTTGCCTTCTATAGCCTGGCGACCATCGGGGTTGGGCTGATCATCTCCTCTGTCTCGATGACGCAGCAGCAGGCGCTGCTGGGCAGCTTTTTCTTCTTAAGCCCCGCAATCGTGCTTTCCGGTTTTTCCACGCCGATCCGGAACATGCCGGAAGTGGTCCAGTGGCTCACGCTTCTGAATCCCTTGCGTTTTGCGCTGGTTGTGACTCGGCGTGTGTTCCTCGAGGGTGCGGGTTTTGCAGAGGTTTGGCCGCAATTCATCCCCATGGCGCTGATCGCCGCAGGGAGTTTGTTCGGGGCTTGGTGGGTGTTTCGACGACGCGTTGGCTAGTATTCGGGCGTCGGCGCTTCGGTATAGATCTTGGCGAGGAGATCGGAGCAGAGATTCTCGAGTTCGACGCCGAAGGCTTCGACTCGACGAGTATAGATGCTGTGCGCAATGAGGCAGGGAACCGCGATCGCCAGGCCGGCCAGCGTCGTGTGAAGTGCTTCCGAGATCCCGTGGGCGATCGCCGCTCCTTGCGTAGCCATCCCATGGGTTCCCACGTTTCCGAAGATCGTGATCAGGCCCGAAAGGGTCCCTAAGAGGCCGAGCAGCGGGCCGATGCCCGTAATGATCTCCAAGATGACGAGGCCCCTTTCCAGTTGGGCAATTTCTCCTCGCGCCTTCACTTGCAGGGCTTCGGTGTTCTCGAACTTCGACCAGGTGATGTTTTGGAGGCAGGAGCGCGCCAGCCGGCTGAGCACCGTCTTCTCGTTCTGACAGAGCTTTTCCACGCGCTCGGGGCTTTCTCCCCAGCCAAGTTCCTGGATGGCCCGGACAAGCGGAGAGGGGATGATGCGGCGGCGGCGAAGCGCAAAGCCCCGCTCCAGGATGACCGCCAAGCCGATGATCGAACAGAGGACAACGGGGTAGATGAAGAGGCCGGCGGCTTCGATGAAGCGATCGGCGGAACCGAAGACATCGGAAAGGTTCGCTTGGCTAAGCATCCTCTAACCTCGTGTTGTGAAAATGCGCTTGCGCCCGCCGCATGAATCAGAATCCGTTCCGGAAGGGGGATCTTCGCGAACATTGGGCCTACGTTTCGTTCGCTAACCTTCGTTACCACGATGGGCATTCGGGTGCCAGCCGAAAATCGCGAGCGGGCGGGATGGGGCGGCTGGAAAGGACGGGGGGCGGAATGGGGAGGAGACATGCCGGCTGGCCGTTAGTAGATGCTAAAGGTGATCTCTTCCCAGAATCCTCCTCCGAGTTGGGTCTTCATCCCTTCGGAAAACGGCTCGAAGGGCCCGGAAAGCCGGACAGAGTCGTTGGAGATGGTCCGCAGCACCTCGGTACGCCCCTCCTCGGAGACAATTTGCAGGTTCCGGATGGTTCCGTCCGACTGGACGTAGAAGCGAAGCTGGACCGCTCCAAGGGCGAGCAGCGCCATGTTCTGCTCGACCTCGAGATACCAGCGAGAGCCGATGGCGCGATACATCCGGGCCTTGTAGCGGCCCAGTTCCGTTTCTCGAGTGGCGGGAGAGGCGGGACCGATCTCCGCGGTGTGGCCGCCGGAGAGCTGCATCCGGTGCCTCGGCAGCGAAGCCGGGGAGGGAGGTGGAGCAGGGGGAGGAGTCGCTTCGGGCTGAGGCTTCTGTTCCGGCCGCTGCTGACTCTCCTCGGCCGGATCTTGAGTGCGCGGGCGCTTGGCCTCGGGTTGCGAAGTTTCCTCGGCGAGCTTCTCTCCCTGCTTCTGGCTTGCTGCCTCCTCGGGGTTTTTTGGCTTTTCGGGAGAAAAGGGGAGCAGCGGCTTGGCATCCGGGATCTCCCTCGGGAAAACATCGGGACGCCGAGGATCGGCGACTTTGGGCGCCTCGGCTTCCTCTTTGACCACCTTTTTCTCTTCCTGTTTCGGTTTCTCCGCCGGCTTTTCGGTGGGAGTCTTTGACTGCTCCGTCGATTTGTGAGGCGGAGTAGGCTTTGACGGAGAAGCCTGCGGAGTGGGCTCGCTCTGGGGGCTCGGGCGGGAAGGCCGCGACGGGCCGGAAGGCCTGGGCGGCGAAGGACGGCTCCCTGGTTGATCCTGATACGTCATCGAGGCGCGTGGATGCCCTTGCATCCGAGGGATGGGCGAATCCTTCTGCGAGTCGCGCTTCTCGCTCCGCAGGGCCGTATTGCGATCCGACTGCAAGGGCGTTCGCGGGTCGACATGGTCGCTCTTTTGCCACTCTTCGGTGGGCATGAACGTGTCGGGGGAGACCATTTGGAGCATGGTCAGGCTGGGCGGTGGAGGGCTGGGGGGCGGAGAGGAGGGGAAGAGGTGGCT
>JAQTUK010000145.1 GCA_028710285.1 Methylacidiphilaceae bacterium
GGTTGGCGGGAGCGGACGGCGGATAGGGCGGGTATCCCTGCGGAGCCGACGCCTCTTGGGCCGGGCTGGGACGATAATTCTGCGCGTGTGCCGGCGCGGCCTGCTGGCTCCGCTGCGGAGGAGGCTGCGGAACCGCACGGGCCTGCGGCTGGGGCGGAGGCGAATAGGGGTTGGGCTGGCCCGAGCCGTTGGCGGGAGCGGACGGCGGATAGGGCGGGTATCCCTGCGGAGCCGACGCCTCTTGGGCCGGGCTGGGACGATAATTCTGCGCGGGTGCCGGCGCGGCCTGCTGGCCCCACTGCGGAGGAGGCTGCGGAACCGCACGGGCCTGCGGCTGGGGCGGAGGGGAATAGGGGTTGGGCTGGCCCGCGCCGTTGGCGGGAGCGGACGGCGGGTAGGGCGGATATCCCTGAGCGTGCGCCGGATGTCGCCACGATTGCGCAGGAGCGGGCGGCGAATTAGACACTACGCCGCCGTTTCCGGAATTTTGCGGCGCCGGAGGAGGGCTGGCCGGAGCGGGGCGCGGTTGCGGATAGGAAAAGGAACCGTAGGCACCTTGAGGAAGGGGAGCCGACTGAGGGTAAGGTGCTTCCGGAGGCGCGCCTGGATTCTGGCGCGAAAAGAACGGCGGCGGCCAGCTTGGAGGATTCGTCGGTGCCGGAGCGTTCGGCATCGCTGTCTGGGGAGGGGGGGGCTGCGGAAGATCCGCTTGCGGATGGGTCTCTGCTTCTACAGCAGGCCAAGCCTCGTGTTCTCCTTGGGAAGGGGGGAAAGGTCCAGCGTCGTGCCCTGGGGGAAGGGAGCTCATCTGGGTGAGCAAAATAAGGCGAGGGAGGCAGGGTGGTCAATCGGAAACGCAATGTCGCGTTAACGCACTATTGCGGAGCGGCTAACGGTTGCTTCGCGGATTCCGGCAAGAGCGCCAAGAACGCGGCGGCATCCAGAGTTTCTTTCTTAAGTAGCTCGGCCGTAACCTCCTCTAGGGTCTTTCGCTCTTTTTGAAGAATGGCCTTGGCGTCCCCGTAGGCCTTCTCGAGGATCCGTTGCACTTCTAGATCGACCAGGCGGGCGGTTTCTCCGCTGTATTCGGCGTGGCCGTCGACGCCGGGAACCTCAGTCAAGCCGGGCCGACTCGGAATGAGATGGGCGAGGCCGACCGATTCGCTCATGCCGTAGAGGCAGACCATCTGCCGGGCGAGGGTGGTCCCCACCTCCAGATCATTTTCGGCGCCAGTGCTGACCTCGCCGAAGATGATCTCTTCGGCCGCCCTTCCGCCCATCGCGCAGCGGATCTTGGCGAGGAGCTGAGTGCGGGTGAACAAGTATTGTTGGGCGGGAGGGAGCTGGAGAGTGTAACCGAGGGCGCCGCGGCCGCGCGGAATGATGCTGACTTTTCGGACGGGATCCGCTCCGGGAGTCGCCGCCGCAACCAGGGCATGGCCCACCTCGTGATAGGCGACCCGACGCTTCTCTTCTTCGGCGAGCTGGAGGCTGCGGCGCTCGGGGCCGGCGACTACCTTTTCCAGCGCTTCGAGCAGATCGGCTTGCTCGACCAGGTGCGCCTTTCGGCGTGCGGCGAGGAGGGCCGCCTCGTTCATCAGGTTGGCGAGATCGGCTCCGGACATGCCGGCCGTGGCGTGGGCGATATCTTGCAGGTTGGCGTCCGACGCCAGCGGCTTTCCTCGGGCGTGGACCTTGAGAATAGCCTCCCGTCCCTGCGCGTCGGGAAGGTCGACAAGGACGTGCCGATCAAAGCGTCCCGGACGCATAAGCGCCCGGTCGAGGATGTCGGGCCGATTGGTCGCCGCAAGGAGGATGATTCCCTCGTTCGGATCGAAGCCATCCATCTCCACGAGCAGCTGGTTGAGGGTCTGCTCCTGTTCGTCATGACCCATCGCGATCCTCACCCCGCGTTGCCGGCCGATGGCATCGAGCTCGTCGATGAAGATGATGCAGGGGGCACGACCCTTCGCTTGAGCAAAGAGGTCGCGCACTCGGGAAGCGCCGACGCCCACGAACATCTCGACGAATTCGCTCCCGCTCAGGGAGAAAAAAGCGACGTGGGCCTCCCCAGCGACGGCGCGAGCCAAAAGCGTTTTTCCCGTGCCTGGGGGCCCGATCAGGAGAACCCCCTTGGGGATCTTGGCTCCGAGCGCCCGGTAGCGGTCGGGACTCTTGAGAAAATCGACGACTTCCTGAAGCTCATACTTCGCTTCCTGGCAGCCGGCGACATCCTCGAAGCTGACACCGGTGCCCTCCTCGGCCACGAGCCGGGCCCGGCTCTTGCCTACGTTGAGCAGGGAATAGCCGGCGCCGCGCGTCATCCAGCGGCTGAGGCCGACCCAAATCAGGAAGAAGATTCCGATGGGGAGAATCCAGGAAAAGATGAGCTGGGAGAGGAGGCTGGGACGCACGCTCGAGTAGGTCGTGTGCGCGCTCTGCAACTGGGCGACGAGGTTGGGGTCCTCGACCCGGACGGTTCGAAAGAGGGCGGTCGTTTCTGCTTTCTTGGTCTCTCCCTCCTTTTTTGCGGGAGCGGGAGCGACCATCTTGCCCTGGATTTCCTCCGGGGTGATGGTGCATTCGACGATCTCTTTCTTGGCCAGCTTGTCGAGAAAAGCGCTGTAGGGAATCGTCGTGACGGTCGTCCGCTGCACGCTCTCCTGCCAGAGCCACACCAGCAGGAGGGCTACCAGGACTTGCAGAAGGAGCTGCCAAGGAGAGCCGAAAAACCCCTCCGGCAGCTTCTTCTCCGGGCCATTCTTCTTCTGCGAAGAGAGCGGATTTCCCGGCGATGCAGGGTTCCTCATGCTCGCAAGCTTTTCGTTCCAGGTGCCGTTTGTCGAAGAAAAAAGATGCGGAGGATCTGGCTTCCAGGCCGTGTCCGCCTGCGCTCCGGAGTGAGGGGAGGCGGTGCGTCCAGGCCCGCTGCTAGTCCTTGGTCAGGAAATAGCCGCGCTGGCGCTCGCTAATGGGAAGGTTCAGCCGCTCCATGACCAGGAGTAGGTCTTCCCAAACCTGCCGTTTGAGCCGCAAGTCGGGCTTGTGAAGGAGGTAGCTCGGATGGAAGGTCGGAAGAAGAGGGGTTCCCTGAAAATCGAGGAAGGTTCCCCGCAGGGTGCTGATTCCCTTGCGCAGCCCGGTCAATCCCTCGAGCGCGGTCGCACCCAAGGCGACGATGACTTCCGGCCGGATGATGGCGATCTGCTCGCGCAGATAGGGCAGACAGGTCTCCATCTCTTCCGGAGTGGGCTTTCGATTGCCGGGAGTCCCGGCGGGAAGGTCGGGCCGGCACTTGAGGATGTTGGCGATATAGACATCCTCCCTCTGGAGCCCCATCGCTTGGATCATGCGGGTCAAGAGCTTGCCGGCGGGCCCGACGAAAGGCTCTCCTTGCCGGTCTTCCTCGGCTCCCGGGGCTTCGCCGGTGAAGAGCAGTCGGGCATGGGGATTCCCCACGCCGAAGACGACCTGCGAACGGAACCCGGCGAGATGAGCGCATCGCCGACATCCGGCCGTCGTTTGACGAAGCGCTTCCAGCCGCCGACTACTCTCTGACTGGTCGGTTGGCTCGGACGAGCCGCTGGACGGAAGGGAAGCTGGCTCGGAGGTTGGCTCCTGGAACGGGGCCTTTGCCGTCGGCAGCGGAGCCCGGGCGTCGGAGAGAGACTCGGAAACGCCCTCTTGCTGAGGGATGGAGAGCGATGGAAGCCCCTTGCGCCAGCCGGGCCGGAGGCGGACAGACCGGCGGCCGGCGCGGCGCAGGGTTTCCACGTAGGCGAGGAGAGTCGCCCGCAATTGTTCAGAGTCCTTGGGCATCGTTCCTCTCAAGCCAGGTGAAGAATTCTTTGGGGAGTGGGCTTTCGAAGCAGACTCGTTCTCCGGAGCGGGGATGGGCGAAGCCCAGGAAGCGCGCGTGCAGGAGAAGACGGGAGTTCTCCGACTGCCGGTTCCCTCCGTAGAGGGGATCGCCGACGATCGGGTGGCCGAGGAAGGCGAGATGCACCCGGAGCTGGTGCATTCGCCCGGTTCGGGGGCGGCATTGGACAAGCGCGGCGCAGCGACGCTGCTCGACCGTGGAAAACTCGGTGAGCGCCGTTCGTCCGCCTCGGGAGAGGACCGCCATCTTCCGCCGGTTCCGAGGATCGCGCCCGACATTTCGGGCACAGGAGATGGGTTTTGGCGGAAAGTCTCCCCAAACGACCGCTTCGTAGCGCTTTTCCACGGTTCGCGAGGCGAACTGGTCGAGGAGGCTCGCCCGAGCCGCTTCGGTCTTCGCCACGACCAGCAGCCCGCTGGTTTCCCGGTCGAGCCGATGGACAATGCCCGGCCGAATGGTGTGGCCTCCAGGCAGCCCAGGGAGATAGCCGAGCAGTGCATTGACGAGTGTCCCGGTCCGGTGGCCGAAAGCCGGATGCACGACCAGCCCCCAAGGCTTGTCGATCAGGAGGAGATCGTCGTCCTCGTGGAGCACCGCGAGCGGAATCGCCTCCGGTGTCGGAAGGGGCGTCTCGGAAGCAGGCGTCCGAGCGGAAAGGTCGATCGCGATCTCTTCCCCTCCTCGCAGGCGATAAGAGGGGGCGGGGTTCCCCAGGATGCCCGTGATCTGGACAGCCGCCGAGCGGAGCCGTTGCTGCACCGATGTGCGCGACAGCCCGAGAGTCGTAGCAAGATACCGGTCGAGTCTTTCTCCCGGTTCGTTGGGGCGGAGGATCTTTCGTGCCTCCCATGCCTGCGAAGCCCCATCGAGAGCTTGCCGCCGATCCTCCTGGCTTTGGAGTTCATCCATTGGCGCCAAAGATAAAGGACCGCGAAACCGGAAGTTCTGCCGCCGCGAGGTACACCCCCCCCCCACGCGTTCGCCGGAGAGAAACCGTCTGCCTGTGGGAGAACCGTTAGCCTTTTCGGGCTTCCGATGCTTGGGCAGCGACCTCGGCAGCCTCCCCGTCGTCTCCGATCGCTTCGACCGGGCAGCCTTCCCTGGCCTCGCGGCACTGCTCCTCTTCCTCTGGGGTCTCGGGCTGCTTGTAGACGAACGAATGTCCGCCGTCGTCATTCCTCTTGAAGTTCGAAGGCGCGGTCTCCCGGCAGAGGTCGCAGTCGATGCACTGGGAGTCTACGTAGAATCTTCCGAGAATGTTATCCGGATACCGATTGGTGAGATCTGCCATATTTTCTTGCGTTTCGTTTTACTTTTCCGAATGATCGCTTCCCGCCACCTTCCGGAGCGATCGAGTAAGCTTACGGGGCACCTCGAGTTTTGCAACCGGAAAAACGTTTTCATCTTTTTCTGTCCGGCACGGACACCGACGTCGGCAAGACCCTCTTCGGCGCTGCGCTCCTGAGAGCCTGGCGGCGCCGGAACTGGCAGCCCATCGGCCTCAAGCCGATTGCGACAGGCTCACAAGATGACGCTCTGCTCCTGCAGGCGGCGGCGGGAGCCGAACTCGCTTTTTCGGAAATCAATCCATTTTTCTTTCGCTGTCCAGCGGCTCCGGCGATTGCCGCCGAAAAGGAAGGCCGGACGCTGAATCTCCAGGAGGTCGCAGCGCGGGTGCGAGGTTTGCTGGCGAATTTTCCCTGCGCGATCGTGGAAGGAGTCGGGGGCTGGAAGACGCCGTT
>JAQTUK010000146.1 GCA_028710285.1 Methylacidiphilaceae bacterium
CAGCTCCCGCCGGCCGGCGACCTTGACCTTGAGGACGCAAAATCCGGTCTCCTCGCTGAAGAAAGTCACCCGCTCGATGAGACCGGAAAGGCTCTCGGACGGAGGAAGGGAAGCGGACACGGGACTCCTGTTGGAGAAGCTTGCGACCGATCCTTTCGAAAACCAACGATTTTCCGCCTTCTCCTTCCGTCCCATTGCCCGAGAAGACCTCTTCCCGCCGCCCGCCGAAGCCCCCCGGCGGCTACATCAGGAACCGCCAGAACGAGGCGAAGAACTCGTTCGCGCGCTCCCGGAAGTTCCGATGCCGCCACGCGTCGAGCGTGATCTCCCGAGACCGGGCGATGTTCTGCTCGATGATGGCGCGAGCGGCCCCGGCGGTCTTCTCCCCGAAGACGATCGCATCGACCTCGTCGTTATAGACTACACTTCTCCGGTCCATGTTGGAGGACCCGACGGCGGTCCACGCCCCGTCGACCGTCGCGAACTTCGCGTGGAGAACCGCTCCCTCCACCTCCCAGATCCGCACGCCGGCTTCGAGGAGCCGCCCGTAGTCGGCCCTCCCCGCTGCCCGCACTTCCCGGTCATAGACCGGGGAGGGCAGGACGAGCCGGACGGCGACCCCGCGCCGGGCCGCCCGGGCCAGCTCCTGCACCTCCTGCTGGGTGGGTACGAAAAACCCGGTGGAGAGATCGACGCTCCGGCACGCGATATGCACCGCTTCCAGGAAGCTCCCATAGTAGAGCGCCTCATCCCGTCCTGGTCCGCTGCCGATCACCCGCACTCGCTCGCTCCCCGCCTCGGCTACCTCCGGGAAATAGGCTCTCCGCTCCATCGTCGGTCCGTGTTGACTCGACCAGGTCGCAAAGAAAAGACGCTGCAGGTCGGTCACCGCCGGCCCTTCGATCCGGGCGGCGATATCGCTCCAGTAGGCATGGCGAAAGTCACCCTGCATGGCCGCCCGCGGATCCGAATGATTCTCGTAGACCCGGGCGAGGTTCACTCCTCCGACGAACCCGACCTTACCATCGACCACCAGAATCTTCCGGTGGTCGCGATCGTTCGCCTTGGTCACCTCGAGCATCGCCTCCGGAGTGAGCGGGCGGAAGACGAGAATCCGGGCACCCGCCTTCCGCAAGCGCTCCAGGAAAGCCGGATTGGTCCGATAGGAGCCGTAACCATCGAGAATGACGTTCACCGCGACGCCCGCTTGGAGCTTTTGCCGCAAAAGCCGACCGAGGCTCCTCGCTCCTACACGGACATCCTCAAAGATGTAATATTCCAAGTTGATGTGATCGTTTGCCTGCTCCATCGCCGCAAACATCGCCTCGAACGTCCGCATGCCGTTCGGCAAGAGCGTCACGCGGTTCCCGGGCGCCACCGGGTCCCGGTGCAGAGCCGCGTCCACCGCCAGAGTCCGGTGAAGCGCGTCTCCGGGCGGATCGGCGCTGAGGGCGATCTTCGGTGTTCTGGCACACGCGGCAAGAGCCAGGACAACCAGGCTCAGGCCCGCCCACCCAACCAGCGCCCGCCAACGCTCTCGTTCCATGGCCAAAACGCGATACTATAAGAGGAAGCGCCAGAGCACGGAAAAAAACTCGTTCATCCGCTCGAGGAGAGCGCGGCGGCGCCACTCCGGAAGGGTGATTTCCCGGCATCGGGAGATCTCGGCTTCCACGATCGCTCGCGCCGCGGAAGCGGGCCTCCTCCCCCAGACGATGGTATCGACCTCCTGATTGAAGAGGACGCTCCGCTCGTCGAGGTTCGACGATCCAACCGCAGTCCAATCCTCGTCGATGGCGGCCAGCTTGGTGTGGAGCACCTCCTCCGGCATTTCCCAAATCCGCACCCCCGCTCGCAAGAGCTCCGGGTAATCCGCGCTGCCTGCCATCTCCACCTCCGGATGGTAGAGGACGGAAGGCAAGACGAGCCGCACAGCGACTCCCCGGCGGCCCGCCCGGGCCAACTCCTCCACCATTTGCCGGGTAGGGACAAAGGAGCCGGTGCAGAGATCGATGCTCCGACGCGCCGCATGCATCCTCTCCAAAAGTCCGCCATAGAAGAGCGCAAGGTTCCGGCCCGGCCCGCTGCCGATCACGCGCACGCGCTCCCTCCCCGCCTTCGCCAGCTCCGGATAGTAGCTCCGCTTCTCCACCGCGGGACCGTGTTCGGCGGACCAGGTCGCGAAGAAGAGCCGCTGCAGCTCGGCGACCGCGGGGCCCTCGATGCGCGCTGCGACATCGTCCCAACGGAGACGGGGACGATCGCCCGTCGACGCGGCGGCATCGGCATCGCTTTCGTAGGTGCGGGCGATGTTGATCCCGCCGATCCATCCGACCCGGCCATCGACCACCAGGATCTTCCGGTGGTCGCGATCGTTGATCCGATCCAGCCGCAGGATCTCCGCGACGCCCACCGGATGAAAGAAGACGATCCTGGCCCCCTCCCTCCTCAATCGCTCCAGGAACGCGGGGTCGGTCCTGTGGGAGCCGTAGCCATCGAGGATGAGGTTCACCGCGACGCCCGAGCGAAGCTTCCGGGCCAAGAGCTGATCGAGGCTCCGGCCGTGGACGCGCACATTCTCCAAGATGTAGAATTCCAAGTTGATATGGTCCCGGGCCCCTTCCATCGCGGCAAAGAGGGCTTCGAGCGCCTTTGGCCCGCTGGACACGAGGGATACGCGATTGCCCGGCGCCGCCAGGCTCGGGCCGCCCCCCCCGTCGAGCATCTCCTGCCCGGGAGGCCGATCTCCGGGCGGATCGCCGCCGAGGGGAATCTTCGGAGCTCGCGCGCAACCCGCCAAGACCAGCGAGAGCACGGCCAGGCCCGCCAACCCGGTGCGCATCCTTCCTTTGGTCCAGCGCATAGCCAAAAAGCGACGGGCTCATTCTGCCCGAGACGCCCCGAGGCAAGAGATTTTCCTTCTCCCCGGGGGGGTCTTTTGGGATCGGCCCCTTCCTCGCACTGGAACCTTGTCCCCCTGCCTTGGTTCGCCTAAGGTTGCCGGGAAGGATAGGAGCGCGTGCCCACCTCGGCACCCGCGGCTTTCTCGGCAAGAAGGACACGGTCCCGTAGCTCAGCAGGACAGAGCAGCGCTTTCCTAAAGCGTTGGTCGGCCGTTCGAATCGGCCCGGGACCAGGTCGCCTTCCAGAGGAAGATCGGCACAGAAGGGGGCACTCCTGCGCGGGGTCGGGCGGACTACCGGCGACCGAAGAGAGCGGCCTCGGTCTCTTCCAGGTGGAGCCGCATGGCCCGCTCTGCCTCGACCGCGTCGCGCCCTCGCAGCGCCTTCAGGATCTGCTCATGCGAATCGCAGTAGCGCCGGCGCTGCTCCTCCCCGAAGCTCTCCCGCTTGAGATCGATCCAGGCGTTTTGATGGCGAATCATCGACAGGAGCCGCTCGATGCCGAGCAAAAGCTCGTTGCGGGTCGCGGCGAAGATTCGCTCGTGGAACTCGGTGTCCCACTGCTCGAAGCGCGCAGCCTCGCGGCTCTCGCAGCCGAGCCGATGGGCTTCCGCGATCGCCTCGAGATGGGCGCGGGTCGCCTGCGAGGCGGCCAGGGCGGCCGCCTCTGGTTCGAGCATCCGCCGGACCGCCATTAGATCGGCCGGCGAGATGCCGGTCACGCTGCGGAGGAGCTGCTCCATCGGGCTCGGCTCGCGGGGGAGTAAGGTTCCGCGGCCCACCTGGCGGGAGACCTTTCCCTCCCGGACGAGCGCCTCGACCGCCTTGCGCACCGTGTTGCGCGCGACGCCGTAGCGCGCAGCGAGCTCCCGTTCGGAGGGGAGCCCGCCCGCAGAGGCCCACTCGCCGGAAGCTAGGCGTTCCCGCAGAGAGCGCTCAATCTCGACCGCGACGCGCTTGGGCATGACCACTCCTTTCTAGGAACCAATACTATACCACTGATCGAACCAAAAGCCATCTTGCCGCCAATTGCGTCTCGATTGGTTCATGATAGATTCACCATTGGATCCGTTCGTAGCCTTGGGAGGCCGCGGTCCGGAAGCGGAAGCGATCCCGGCCTCGGGGCCGGGACTCCCAGGCGAGCGGGGAATGGCCGGAAGGGAAAAAACCATGAATGCCGAACAGACGCGGAAGCTCCTCTCGGAGGAGACATTGGAAAAGGAGGCAGTCCTCTTCGAATACAGCCAGGCGGCCGATCCGATCGCGGCGGGAACGACGCCGAAGATTCCGGTGAAACAGTTTCTTCCCGAGGACTGCCTGCCGGAGGAGACCGGCCTCTTCCCCTTGGACCTCTCGGGATCGCTGGGGACCGACTACCCGGCGACGAGCCCGAGCCTGCTCGCGAACTTCGCCCGGGTTCGCAGGGGCGAGTCGCTGACCACCTCCCCGGAGTCGACGAGCGAGCTCTACTACGTGATCGAGGGCTCGGGATTCACCGACACCGAGTGGGGAGGGATCGCCTGGAAGAGAGGCGATCTCTTCGTTCTTCCGGGAGGAAAAGCCAGCCACCGGGCGGAGGAGGATGCACGGTTCTACATCGTCAACGACAGCCCCCTGCTCGCCTACTTGGGGGTAGCCCGGCGGGAGAGCCGGTTTGCTCCCCTCCTCTTCCGCGGGGAGGCGATCCGGGCGGAGCTCGAAAAGGCGACGGCCGACCCGGAAGCGGCCCGGAGGAGCCGGGTCAGTGTCCTCTTGGCGAACCGGCGGTTCCCGCAGACGATGACGGTGACCCACTGCCTGTGGGCGATGTTCGGGGTCATCCTTCCGGGGACGCGCCAGAAGCCGCACCGCCACCAGTCCGTGGCCCTCGATTTCGTGGTCGAAGGGAGGCCGGGCGTTTTCACCCGCGTGGGCCGCGAACTCGAAGTCGACGGGTCGATCCGGGCGGCGGCCCGCATCGACTGGGTGACCAGCTCCGCCTTCGTAACCCCTCCGGGCTACTGGCATGAGCATGGGAACGATTCGGACGGCCCCGCCTATGTCCTGCCGATCCAGGATGCAGGGCTCCATACCTACCTCCGGACGCTCGACATCCGCTTTACGTGAAAGCGCGGCGCGGATCTGTGGCTCCCGACACTGGGAGCCAGCAGGGTAGAAGGCGTGGACATCCTCCCGGGCCGAGCCCCGGTTTTTGTTTTCTTTGCTGGCCTCGCCCTGCTTCGCCTCCGCTCGAACTCTTTCTGCATCTACCGCGACAGTGCGGATGGAACGTCGTTCAGCGCGAAGTCGTCGCCAACGGAAAGAAGAGGAGCCGAATGCCGTTTGGCCAAGGCATAGGCGAAGCAGTCGCCGAAGTTCAGGCCACCTCGCGTGCCGAATCCCTTGCCGTAATCCAGACGCGCCCTCATGGCGGCACGGGCAAGGTTTTCGTCTATGGGCGCAATCGATATCTGGAAGTCAGACAGAAACGCGTCGAGATCGGCAATCGCCTCGTGCCGGTCTCCGTCCTTGATCCTGCCCGCCATAACAGTGCCGACCTCGACATAGTTCACCGCCGAGATGAGGCGCGAAGCGGCTCTCTGGAGAGCGGCCATGCAGTCATGCGCTTCCGCCTCCTCGAACAGGATCGCAATAATGACGGACGCATCTACGATCATCATCGGGAGAAACCGAGTTCTTCCGTCGTATCGCCAACTGCTTCCT
>JAQTUK010000147.1 GCA_028710285.1 Methylacidiphilaceae bacterium
CACGAGCCTTATTTGATTCTGGAAGGTTTTCTGCAGCGCACCCCGCAAGGTCGCGTGGCGACCCGGAGGGCTTACCAAAAGCTGGGCCTGTCGGCGCAGAGAGGAAAAGGCGAGCAATCGGAGCTCTTCTGAAAGCCACTCGACTGCCTTGGAGCGGATCCATCCGTCCTGCGCGGCGGCTTCCCCTCGCGCGGGCGTCGCTTCTGCTGCTCGTGACGGCGTCTCTCGGCCTGCGGTTCGCCGAAGCCAGTCACAGCGAGGAAGGGCGGGGATTCGCGGCCGCATCGGCCTATTCCGTCCGTCATGGCGGGTCGGCTCTCCTCGTGTTGGAGAGGGGCAGGGTCCGCTGGGAGGAGGAAGCCGGAGGCGCTCCTTGGGACGGCAGGCGGCGGATCTTCAGCGGCACGAAGGGATTCTGGATTCTGGCGGCGCTACGGGCCGTCCAGGAGGGGATCTTTTCCCTCGACACGCCCGTTTCGGAGACGGTGGCGGAGTGGCGGCGCGATCCAGTCAAAAGGCGGATCACCGTCCGGGAGCTCTTGAACTTTACCAGCGGGCTGGAGCCCGCCTTCTTCCTGCACGCCGACGGAGTCGCAAATCGAAATGCCCGGGCCTTGTTCTTGCCGCTACTGGCTCGCCCCGGCCAGGCCTTTCTTTACGGGCCGGCCTCCCTCCAGGTCTTTCACGAGTTTTTTCGAAGACGCCTGCTGCCCCGCCAGGAGACCCCGACGCACTTCCTGGAAACCCGCGTGCTCCGCCCCATGGGTCTTGGCCGGCAACGTTACCTGGAAGACGGCGCCGGAAACCCGCTGCTGGCGGCCGGCTTTCTTCTGCGGGCTCGGGAATGGGCGGCCATCGGCGGCGTTCTCGTGCATCGCGGAGCGCCGATCCTTCTTCCGGAGAGCCTGGAAGAAGCGCTTCGGGGCTCAGCGGTCAATCCGGCCTTTGGCATGGGTTTTTGGAACAATCGTGCCGCCGCCTCGCCCGGAGCCCGCGAGGTGGACGTGGAGGCGATGCTCTCCCGCCCCTGGCGGAGCCAGGATTGGCGGAATGCCTGCCTTTGGCGAGAAGGCCCGACGGATCTGGTGGCGGCCGTCGGCTCCCACGGCCAGCGCCTCTATGTGATCCCGTCCCAGGACTGGATCGTGGTCCGACAAGGGTATAGCTATTCTTTCTCCGACGCGGATTTCTTGCGTCTGTTGCTCCCGGGAGGCTATGGGGCCCGGCCGATCACCGCGGGGGGTTCGGATTTGACGTCTCCCTCCGATCGGTAGTTTGCACAGGCCGGGGCGCTCGGGTGGCGACGAGGAAGGAGGCTTCCTCCGGTTTCCATCGGTACCCGAAGGCAAAGGGAAGCGGGGGTGGATTGGCGTTTCCGCTCAAGGTCGCAAGATCCGGCTGGTAAAACTCGCGGAAGAGCGGGATCGGACCTCGGTAGCGGCCAAAAAAACGGAGATTCCATCCGGAGGCAAGGAGGCGGACGGGTATGCCGGAATCGTCTTGGAGGATCAGCGTGCTGCGGGCAAGCACCAGCCGGCGCAACTGGGAGAAGGCGCTGCCGTGCAGCAAGTAGGAGGCGGCTTTGATCAAGGTCGGCCCTCCGGGAATGCTTTCCACGTAACGAGGGAGCCCGGAAGCGGCGAGGGCACCGTCTTCCAGGTTGACCGAAAAGTAGCAGAGCCGCTGCTCCGTCCCTCCCGGTCCCTGGAACAAAAGGCAGGTTCCCCGCCCGGCGGAACCGCGCTCGATCGAGAGGAGGCGGCAGCCATCCCGGACCAGCAGCACCGAATAGAGCGGAAGGATTCCGCCGAGCACGGAGGAGGCGGTCAGCCGGCGTGTCTCCTTGGTGATGGAAAAGCTCCATTGGAGAAGCCATTGAAGGGACTGGCGAATGCGCGGGAGCTCCGAATCGAGGTTTGCCGACGTCAGGCGAGCGAACGAGGGGGGAAGCCCGGCTTCCTCCCGGGAGGCGAGCACATAGATCGAGGCGTGGGGGAAAAAGCAGCGCGGGTAGATGGCATCGGGTCCGCTGAAGGGATAGAAGACCGGGTTGGTCGATGAGGAAGAGGGCCCGAGGAACTCAGCTGACCACTGGCGGATCGGGTCGAGCTGGAAATGGCGGAAGTACTCCCAGAGCTTGTCCATCTCCTTGGCATGCTCCTGCCACGACGGGTGCGCGGCGAGGTTTTCCAGGGGCGATCCGGGGCCGGGAGGAAGACCCGCCAGGAAGCGGGCGGCCTCGTCGAGCTCGGTAGGCTGAGCCTGCGGCTGCCCGGAGGATGGGCGTGTGGAGATCCAGCACAGGAGCAGGACAAGGGCAGAGGGGAGCAGGCGGAAGGGCGGTTTCATGGCGCGGAAGGAGAATTCGCGGGCGGAGAAGCGCTCCGGCGGATCAGAGCGTAAATCGGAAGCCCGAGGAGAAGGGTGCCGAGCCCGGCCAGGGATTCCTTGGGCCTGACCCGGAAGAGATCCCAGAGCATCCAGAGGCAGACGGCGAGGAAGACCAGCGGCGTCCATGGGTAGCCCCATGCGCGGTAGGGTCGGGGCAGGGAGGGCTCCTTCCAGCGGAGAACATAGACACCGAGGACCGTGGCAAACCAGGAGAGGGTGAGGGTGAACTGGATATAGGTCAGGATTTGGGAAAAGGTTCCCGTCGCCAGCATCAGCACGACAACGACGTACTGAAAGAGAAGGGCGCGCGAGGGAACCCCCTCCCGGTTACGATGGGAGAGCCAACGGAGGGCGGGGTAGTCTTCTCCGACCGCCATGGCGACGCGCGGCCCCATCCAGGTCATGGCGGCGATCGAGGAAAGGAGCCCGAGCGCGATTGCGCCGGCGACGATCCGACCCCCGGATTCGCCGAAGATGTGGCGCCCGGCGATCATCCCGACCTCGATGATCCCTCGCATCTGGGTGATCGGCGCTGCGTGGAGAAAGGCGATGTTCAGGGCTACGTAGAGGACGGTGACGATCGTCGAGCCGATCGCCAGCGAAAGGGGAACGGTTCGTTGGGGGTTGCGGACCTCCTCCGCGATGTAGACGGAGGCATTCCATCCGGAATAGGAGTACATGACGTAGACAAGGCTTGCGGCGAAAGAAGCTCCGGTCATTTCGCGCAGCGCCGGCCCCGTGGGGGTAAAGGTGACGGGTTGACCTTGGGCGAGCAGGAAACTCGAAGCCGAAAGCAAGAGAACCAAGAGAACCTTGAGGCCGGTCGCCGCTTCTTGAAAATGAGCGCGGAGATCGACGCGGCCCAGTTGCAGCAGGGTGAGCAACGTGGCCACCGCCCAGGCAAGCACGCTTGGAGAGGAGCCGGGGAAGGCGGCGGAGGCGTAGGCACCGAAGGCCATGGAAGCGAGGGCGATCGGAGCCCCGAAGCCGACTGTCGAGGAAAGGAAGGCGGCCAGGAAACCGACCACCGGATGATAGATCCGGCGCAGGAGGCTGTATTCGCCTCCGGAACGGGGGATGGCGGCGGAGAGCTCTCCGTAGGCCAGCGCCCCGCAGAGGCTGGCGACCCCGCCGAGAAGCCAGAGGAAGGCGATCGAGAAGCCGGCGGACAGGTTCTCCAACTGGAATCCAAGGCTGGTGAAGACGCCGGTCCCGACCATGTTGCCGACGACGAGAAAGATGGCGGTAAGAAGGGGAATGCGTCCCATGCCAGGTGATCTCCCATTGGCCGATTGACGTTTTCCAGGAAAGAAGCAGAAGGGGATGGTAGTCAATCCAAAGCCAACGGGAAGACTCCGATGGGCTTGCAATGGCCGAAAATGCTGGTAAAAGGAGTCTTCCCTTCGGTTCTTCTCTCCCAGGTTTGCAAGCAGGCGGTGAAGTAGCCGATTGCCGACGGATGAAAAGTTTTCGCGAGGAACTATGGTTCGAGCTGCCCGTGCGGCGAGGTTTCGTCAACATCACCGGACAACTCGAGGCTTGTCTCCAGAAGAGCGGAATCCAAGAGGGCCTTCTTCTCTGCAATGCGATGCATATCACCGCCAGCGTCTTCATCAACGATGACGAGCAGGGGCTTCACGAGGATTTGGAGCGCTGGCTGGAGGGGCTGGCTCCGGAGAAGCCTCACTCCCAATACCGGCATAACGTGGGAGAAGATAACGCGGATGCCCACCTCAAGCGGACCATCATGGGTCGAGAAGTGGTGGTCGCTGTCACCGGAGGTCGACTGGACCTTGGGCCATGGGAACAGATCTTCTATGGCGAGTTCGACGGAAAACGGCGCAAGCGCGTCCTGGTGAAGATCGTGGGGGAGTGAGCGCGAGACCTCCGGTTAAGGCTCCTCTTTTTCGCGCCGCCTGGCTTGTTCTCGGCATGGTCCTGTGCGGATGCAGCCTGGTTGCTCCTCCGCCCGAGCTTTCCTGGGAGCGGGTCTTGCCTGCCATCCGCGACCGCTTTCCCGACGTTCCCAGGATTTCCACCGAAGAGCTGGCGAAAGATCTCGATGGATCTCGCCAGGAGCGTCCGGCCTTGCTCGACGTGCGGACGGTCGATGAATATGACGTGAGCCATCTCAAGGGAGCGATTCGGGTCTCGCCCAACGAGCGCATCGGAAGCTTCTCGCGCGATCTTCGGAAGGAGCAACTGATCGCGGTGTACGATTCGGTTGGGTTTCGAGCGGCTTCCTTTGCTCGCCGGCTTCAGCAGGCCGGGTACACGGAGGCGAAGTACTTGGAAGGCGGGATTTTCAAGTGGGCAAACGAAGGAAGGCCTCTGTACCGGGGCGAGAAGCCGGTCACCGTCGTCCATCCTTCCGATTCCTATTGGGGTCAACTGTTGAAGAAGGATCGGCGTTCCATCTCCCTTTTCGATTTGAGCGGCCCCGTCTTTTGATCGACCGCCGATGGGTGCAAATGAGAGTTGTTTTTTCGTTGCCTCTCGGCTAGGTATTCTTTTGCGGTATCGTCAACCCATCTGCCTCGGTAGCTCAGCTGGTAGAGCAGGTGACTCTTAATCACTCGGTCGTAGGTTCGAGTCCTACCCGGGGCACCACGATCGGGAAGACGGTGGGAAGCCTTGCGCGGGCGAGGCGGTTTGCGTCGATTCAGCCATGGTTGCGCTCAGCGACGGGGGCATGCGGTGGAACTTCAGGAGTCGACTTTCCTATTCTTTGCTCTTTTCCCTGATCCTGCCCGCGTCATCCTTCGGTCAGACCTTGGACGCCGCCTCCCTCGCGAGGAAGGTGCAGCCGTCCGTGCTGCTGGTCTTGGAGAAGGACTCCTCGGGCAAGATCGTGGCAACCGGATCGGGCTTTCTTGTCTCTTCGGACGGGAAGCTGGTGACCAACGATCACGGAAGCAAAGGTGCCGATGAGCTTTCGGCGCAGGCGGGAGACGGGCGCATTTTCCCCGTCCTGCGCATTCTGGCGCGAGACCCTGCGAACGATCGGGAGCTGCTGCAAGTCGCCGCCAATGGGCTTCCGTTCCTTCGCGTCGCCGCATCCCTTTCCGTTCATTCCGGGGAAGCCATTGCAATCATCCCGAGTCGTTTGGCGGGGAAAGACGGCATCTCTCTCGGCACGGCTTCGGTCGAGCACAGTCTTTTCGGGCCGGGGCGTCTACTTGTGGTG
>JAQTUK010000018.1:0-5055 GCA_028710285.1 Methylacidiphilaceae bacterium
CGCGGGATTCGCCGCGCTCACGGCGATGAACGCGGCACCGCAGTTTCAAGGGTATGTCCGCGCGGCTCTTCGAGCGGATCTGCTGGCCGGCGTGGCGTTGGTCACCCTGGCCACCGCGATTGCGGGAGCGTTCTATCCCGCCTACTTTGCCTCCCGGATCGCGCCTGCCGAAGCCTTGCGTTTCGAATGAGCACCGAAGAGCCCCACGTTCGCTCGGACCCCGCCGCGGGAGAAAAGCCGCCCAGCGTCATCGTTGCCCGGGACGTCTGGAAGAGCTTTGATCACGGCCGGACCCCGGTCATTCAGGGTGTGAGCCTGGAAATTCGGCGGGCGGAGATGGTGGCGCTCTGGGGCTCGTCCGGCTCCGGGAAAAGCACCCTCCTCCACCTGCTCAGCGGATTGGAGCGCCCGGATCGAGGCGAGATTGCCATTCTTGGGCTCGATCCGAGCCGAGAAGAAACGCGTCTGCGGTTGTGCCGCCGCCACGTGGGCTTCGTCTTTCAACTGCACAACCTCATCCCGGATCTGACCATGCTGGAGAACTTGCGGATTCCGTGCTTTGCCGAGCGACGGCCCGCCCGGGAGATCGATGCGCGCGCTCTCTACTTGGCCGAGAAGGTGGGGCTCTCCCATCGGCTTACGAGCCGGATCCAGACCCTTTCCGGTGGCGAACGGCAGCGGACCGCCATCTGTCGCGCTCTGATGAATCGACCGGAAGTGATCTTCGCAGACGAGCCGACCGGCTCGCTCGACGAGCAAACCGCGGATATCGTCTTCGACTTGCTCCTTCGCCTGGTATCCGAGGAAGGAGCCTCCGTGATCCTAGCGACGCACGAACGGCGCTTCACCAAGGGATGCCATCGAATCCTGCGCATCCACCAGGGGAAGGCGCTCCCGTTATGAGCCTTCCGCACCCGATCCAGGAAGGCTGGGAAAGAGCCCGGCTTCGAGAAAACGGAGCAAGAACGGCGTTGGCTCTCAGCCTTCTTGCCGGAGGAGGAGATCTGGTCACCGGTCTCTGCCTGCTGCTTGTCCCGGAGTGGACGCTCGCCCGAATGGGGGTCGCTCCCGTGCAAGAGGTCAACTGGGTTCGGTTCGTCGGCGTCTTTGTCGCAGCGGTCGGATCTAGCTATTTTTATGGACTTCTTTTCTGGATGACGGGCCGTCGCTCAGGCTGCTTGCGCACCACCTGGGAGCTGACGGCTCTGCTGCGGACTGCGGTCTGCTGCTTCGTCGCCGCGGAGATTGCCGGAGGCCAGATGGAAGCAGCCTGGATCAGCGTCTCGCTCACCGACGGATTCTGGGCATTGGCGCAATTCGCGCTGCTTTGGCGAAGCTTCCCACGCGATGCCTAACCGCAACCTCTCGCCCACGAGTCCAATCCTTGTTGCCTCGGCTGCCGTCCTGGCCGTTGCGGCAACCTATGTGGATTTTCTGCTCTTTGCCCAATTCGGCTTCCTGGGCTTGGTCCAGGATCAAGGAATCCGCGGCGGCAGGCTTCAAGGCGTGCTCCTTTCGATGGGGCTTGGCGGAATCGGGGGGAGCCTGCTGGCAGCCAGACTCTTCCGCCGATCCCGCCTGCGGATGCTCTTGCTCATTGGCTTCGTGGGCAGCGGAGCAGCCGCTCTTCTCTCGACGACGGCGCGCAATGCCGTCTCCTTTGCCCTTCTTGCCGCGGGGATCGGAGCATCGGTGGGATTTCTCACCGTTAGCCTATCCGCGAGCATTCCTCACCTGCTCGATGGCAGGCGACGGGGTTTCCAGATCGGTTTGGGGACCGGTATCGCCTATGGAGTTTGTAACATTCCCGCTCTCTTTGCCGGCTCGCCCAAGCTGCAGGCGATTGCCGGCGCGATCGCCTGCGGCCTCGGGGCGATCGGAACTACTGTCTTGGCGAGGACGAGTGAGACACACACGCTCCGCCCGAACGACCGGCCTGCTTCCGGCTTCGGAAGGATCGTCGTCGCCTTCCTGGTGCTGGTCTGGCTCGATTCGGCGTGTTTCACCATCCTGGAAACGACGCCACTCCTCAACCGATTTGCTTGGGGGGGGGCGAGCCTCCAATGGCGCAACGGCCTGATCCACCTCGTCGCCGCGTGCGCGGCCGGCTGGAGACTGGATCGAGGCAACTTGCGGGGGGTGCTGGCGCTTTCCTTCCTGCTGCTGGCCGGATCCGCGGCCCTGTTAGGCGGCGAGGGCGTTGGGGCAAGAGCCGCGGGCTGGCTTTATCCAGTCGGGGTCTCCCTCTACTCCACCGCGCTGGTCTTCGCTCCAGGGGGCTTGCCGAATGCGACATCGCCCGGATCCATCGCCTGGCGCGCGGCCATCCTTTACGCCGTCGCCGGGTGGTTCGGCTCGGCGATGGGGATTGGAATGGCCCAAAATCTCCACTCGGTTCCCGCCCTCTTTCTCGCTGTTTCCGCGCTGATCGTTGCCGCCTGCCTGATCCTTCCCTGGTCATTCCCGCTTCTTGCCACGCCCCAGTCGATCCCCTATTGGGCGGGGCTGGGAGCAATCGGCCTTCTCGCCTACCGACTTCACGAAAAGCAGATCTTCTCCTTCCGGCATCCAGCGTCCGCGCAGAGCCCGGAAGGCCTCGGCAGGGAGGTGTACATCAGCGAGGGCTGCATCCATTGCCATTCTCAATACGTTCGACCGGGAACCCGTGATGAAGAGTGGTGGGGGCCCGCCCTGCCTCCTCTGGAGAGGAAAGAGGAGGTCCCGCCCCTCATCGGTAATCGACGTCAAGGACCCGATCTGCTCCGCGTGGGCAATCGACGCTCGGCCCAATGGAATCGGCTGCACCTGATCAACCCGCGCTTGCACGTCTCGGAATCGCGCATGCCTTCCTACGCGCACCTTTTCGCGGGCGGCAATCCACGCGGGGATGCGCTTGTCGCCTACCTGCAGGAACTCGGCGCGACGACACGGGAAGAGCGAACGGCGGCCACCCAGCGATGGCTCCCGGCTCCGCAGAGCCGGCCAGTCGATCCTGCGACGGGTGCGAGGCTCTTTGCGGAAAACTGCGCGCAATGTCACGGAGTCTCGGGCAGGGGCGACGGGCCTCTCTCCTCGATCGTGGGATCCCCTGCTCCGACCGACTTGACGCGAAGCCCCTGGGGAGGAGGCAGGCAACCTGGAGACGCGGCGCGCCTCGTCGGCCTTGCCCGCCTCATAAAATTCGGAATTCCCGGCACAACGATGGCCGGCCATGAAAGCTTGGAGGATTCGGAGATTCTCGGACTCGCCGCTTACGTCGCCCGATTGTCGACGAAAGGCAACGAGCCGACGCGTGCTCCCTAGCAGGGAAGCTCGCAACAAAGACAAAGCCATACATCAACAGGAGACAACATGTCCGCATTACCGAACTTATCCAAGCTGCGCGCTCTGAGCCTTCTTCTACCCACCGCCCTTGCGTGGGCCGGATGGGCCTCGGCCGAACCGGTCTCGCTGCCGGTCGATAGCAGCAAAAGCTACGTGAAATTTGTCGGGGATTCCTTTCTCCACGACTTCCACGGCGCGGAAACCCAGATCACGGGGAGCGCGGACTGGGACGCCGCGGCAACGCCATCGATCCAGCGGGCCACACTCGTCTTTCCGATCGCGGGCCTGACGACCTTCCATAAAAAACGAGACGAGGAGATGTTCCACTGGATTCATGCGAAGCTTCATCCGCAAGCCTCGTTTCGATGCGAAGGGATCCGAGTGCTCTCCGGCAATTGCTCGACCGCCACGGCCCAGACTCCGGCTCACGTCTCGGTTTCCGGCGCCTTCGATCTCAACGGAGTGCGGCATCCGCTGAACGGAAACGCGCTCTGGTGGCAGGAAGGAAACCGGATCCTGGTCTCCGGCAAGACCAACGTCGACACGCTTCAATTCGGGCTGCCCCAAATCAAGAAGGCGTTCATGACGGTCGGGACCACGGTGCCGATCGAATATCAGTTTGCCTTCGTTCTTCCTTAATCGAAGCCATAGCCTGTTGCGACTCCCGGGAGGAAACGCGGTCCGCCCCGTCCTGGATGACGGATCGCCCTCCCGGGCCAGCGCCATGAATTCTCTCCTCGGCGAGCAGCGTGCCCCGGTCCTGTTTCAAACGGGACTCTACCGCCTGACCGCCGGCTTCAGCCTCCTGTGGTTGAGCGCCGCAAATCTTGTCGGACTGTGGCTCGCACTTCTCCTGGTCTGGCCGGAACTCGGAGCCGTATCCGGCCCCGTTGGGTACGGGAGGTGGATGGCACTCCATCTCAACTGGCAACTCTACGGGTGGTGCTCCCTCCCGGCTGTCGGCGTCCTCTTGAACCGGTGGCTGCCTCGCCGAGCCAATGCGCTGGTCCAGGCGCGGTGGGCCTTCGCATTCTGGTCGTGGGCTCTCGGGCTGGGCGGCGCATGGTGGCTCGCGGGGGAGAGCAGCGGCAAGCTCTTCCTCGATTGGTCCGGCCTGTCCCGGATCTGCTTCGTCGCCGTTCTTGTCGGGCTCTGGGGCCTGCTGGCTTACTCTCTGATCCGCGGGCGCCGGGGCGAAAATGCGGCCGAGCGGAGCCAGGGCCCGGCGCATGCGCGCTCGGTTCTCGACTGGCTCCTTCTTGCCGGGCTCGGTATCGTCCCCCTGGCCATCTGGAGTGCAACCAAACCCCAGCTCTATCCTCCCATCAATCCGGAAAGTGGAGGGCCGACGGGGACAAATCTTCTTGGCTCTACTCTAGCCGTCGTCCTCATCATTGGGCTCCTCCCCGCCTTTCTGGAGATCCCGCGCCGCGATCGGCGCCTGGAGCGTCCGTTCTGGGGGGTCTTCTTGGCGGAGAGCCTCCTCTACCTGCTGCTCAATCATGGGGATCAGGCCAACCGGGACTGGAGGCAGATCGGGGGCCTGGCAAGCCTCCTGATCTGGATTCCCCTGCTGCCTCTCTATCTGCGCTCCTTCGCCTGGTCCGACCGCTCGCGGCTCTGGGGCATTTCGTTCGCCGGATGGTGGACGGCCCTGGTGCTCACGGGCTTCACCTTTTTCCTGCCGGGGATTCTCGATTCCGCCAAGTTTTCTCATCTGCTTGTCGCCCA
>JAQTUK010000018.1:5065-24238 GCA_028710285.1 Methylacidiphilaceae bacterium
ATGCTGCTGCTCTTGCAGTTGGCGCGTGGGCTTCCCCGAGATCCGGGCTGCCTGCACGAGCCGATACGCTTCTCCTTGTGGCACATGGGACTCCTCCTCCATCTCCTGGCGGTTGGCCTCGTCGGATGGAACGAGGCGCAGACCCCCGGATGGCTGTGGCACCACGCTACGGAGGTGCGCTGGCTCTATTTGCTTCGGGTAGCGGGAGGCGTGTGCATGACCGCCGTTTCCTTCTCGTGGCTGCTTGCCTTGCTTCGAGCAGAGGGCCGTTCCGAGGATTATGCGGGATAGACCGCAACGCCTGCCCGGATTTCCCTGGATCGCCAGCAGGAAGCACGGCCGTTTCGCAAACATCGACTCGCCATGGGTTCCCGGCTGGAAGGACATCCTCCGGTGGAAGCTTGCTCCTCGGCCTCCGCTGGGCGAAGCCGGAGACCGCGGCGCAGCCTGGCTCCCGGAGGAAGTCCCCGTCGACTGGGCTGCGCTGCGCGATCCGCCGCCCGAACGCATCGTGGCCACTTGGCTGGGCCATTCGACCTTTCTTCTTCAACTCGATGGATTCACCGTCTTAACCGATCCGCTCTTCAGTGAATACTGTGCACCTTGGCCCGTTCCGGGTTTCCGCCGCCATCGCCCCTCCCCTTACCGCCTCGAGGAAAGCCCCACGCCCGACCTCGTGATCCTCAGCCACTCCCACTTCGATCATTGCGACCGAGCCAGCCTCCAGCGGCTTCCTCGCGCGACTCCGGTCTGCTGTCCGCTCGGCCTTGGCCCGCTCCTTGCGCGATGGGGGTTTAGCCGGGTTGTGGAATTGGGATGGGGAGACTTCGTCGAAGGCGATCCGTGGAGGCTTCTCTGCCTCCCCGCTCAGCACGCCTCGGCGCGCGGCCCATTGGATCGCGACCGCGTGCTCTGGTGTAGCTGGCTGCTCTCTTCGCGAGGCCGCCAGATCTTTTTCGCGGGCGATACCGGTTATGCCCGTTTTCATGCGGAATTGGGCAAGCGTCTGGGGCCCGTCGACCTTGCCCTGCTTCCCATCGGAGCTTATCGGCCCTCGTGGCTGCAGCAACCGCTTCACCTCAATCCCATGGAGGCAGCCCAATTGCACCTGGATCTCGAGGCCAGGACGTCGCTGGCCATGCATTGGGGAACCTTTCGCCTCTCCGATGAACCATGGGAGGAGCCGCCCCGGCTCCTCGCCGACGCCCGGCAGCTTCTCGGCCTTTCGGAGGATTCCTTCCGGGTGCCCAAGCTGGGGGAGACCATTCGCCTCTAGGGGCAATGCTTCGGAAGCTCGCCCTTCTCCGGATTTCCCTCGGGAAGAGGAGACGGGATGGGAGACGCCTCATTGCGTATCGCGAATCCCTGACGATCGCCTCTCGGCAACGAACTGATAGGCCCCAAAGAAGGTCAAACGGATTCTCCAGCGCCACTCGCTGGAGCGTAGACCCAGAAATTGCGGGAGTTCTTCACCGATGAACCCGGCGCGGATGCTTGTCGACGCATCATGGTAGCCGACCGGTCCTAAGGCTCCGAGAGCTCGCAGAACGCGCGACTGCGCGAGATGGAGCGGTCTCCGGGCGGTTTCCAGCGCGAGCAGAAACCGACAGGATTCCTGGATTCGTGCGCCCAGCAGCGCGAGTTCCTCTTCGGAAAAATGATGGAGCACCATGTTCGCGAGGAGGAGAGGGAAGTCTTTCCATTTTTGAAACTGCAGAATATCTTCCTGCTCCCATTGCCAGGCTCGCGGCCAAGCGGCCGGTCTGGCGATCCGATCGATTCCGACGAGCTCGATCCGCCGTCGCGTCTCCCGATCGGCAAAGAGGTGAGCGCCCAAGGCCCCATCCCCTGCTCCCACCTCCAAGCCTCTCCAGGGGCCAGGAGGTCCGTCGGCAAGCCGGTTCCGGAACCAGTCGAAATTCCGCATCAAGGCGTTCATTCGCCGCAACTCCCGTCGGCTCCTCTGTGCGGCGGGACTCTCGGGATCGAGCCGATCGATCCACTCGGGCTCGACAATCCGTTTCATGGCTCAGCAGGAGGTTTCTGACGACCGTTTTGGGTCCGCGGGTCTGTGAGGCGCATCCGCTCCGATCTTAAAAGCAGAGCCGAACCGGTGCTCATGATTTTTTCTTCATTTTGCCAGCCCCTCTCGGCAACCTCCGATCGGCGGCTCGATTGCGGCGGAGCCGTCTCTTTGCTCCCTGGCTTGCCCTGGAGAGTTGACCCGCTCGGAGGTAGTGGTAAGTTGACCGATATCCCGGCGGCGCGAAGCGGCTGCCCTATCGGAATGGCAGGAGAGTGGATCCAGATTCGGGGGGCGCGAGAGCATAACCTGCAGAATGTCGACGTCGACCTGCCGCGCAATCGACTCATCGTCATCACGGGGGTGAGCGGTTCCGGAAAATCGTCGCTCGCCTTCGACACGCTCTATGCCGAAGCGCAGCGACGCTATGTCGAGAGCTTGTCCACCTATGCCCGGCAGGTCCTGGGCGCATGGGAGAAGCCGGAGGTCGACAGGATCGAGGGGCTTTCGCCGGCCATCGCCATCGAGCAGCGGACATCGGGCAGCAGTCCGCGGTCGACGGTCGCCACGGCGACCGACATCTATGAGTTTCTGCGGCTGCTCTTTGCGCATTTCGGCACGCCCCATCATCCGCAGACGGGAAAACCGCTGCGGCGATACACCGTGCCAGAGATGATCGGCGAGATCCTGGCCCTGCCTCCGGGAACGTCCCTTCAGCTGCTGGCGCCGGTGATTCGCGGGGGAGGTCGGAAGGAGTGCCACCAGGCGATCGAGCGGATGCGGCAGCGTGGATTTGTCCGGGCTCGAATCAACGGACGTCTCATCGAGCTGGAAGAGGCGGAAAGCATCCGCGGGAAAGGGCCGCACACCATCGATGCCCTGATCGATCGCCTTCGCTGCGAACCGGGAGCAAGGAGCCGATTACACGACTCGCTGGAGTTGACCATCAAGACGGGCGACGGCGTGGTCATTCTGCTCTACCAGACCCCGGAGGGGGAGGTGGGCGAGCGTCTCTTCAGCGACCGTCACTTCGATCCGGAGACCGGTTTTCGATTTCCCGAATATTCGCCTCGTCATTTTTCGTTCAATAATCCCCTTGGGGCTTGTCCGGCCTGCCACGGATTGGGAACGGAGCTCGCTTTCCATGCGGAGGCGGTCGTCCCGGATCCGTCGCTGCCGCTCGCTCAAATGCCGATCGCCCCCTGGCGCAGGTTAGGCAAGGCACTCCTGTCGGTTTATCGAAAAGAGCTCGAAACGCTGGCGGAAGAATTCGGCGAGGAGATGAGCCGGCCGTGGCAGGAGTGCGCGGAAGCTTTCCGGGAAGTGGTGTTGCAGGGCTCCGCGATCGAAGGCGGCGCGGCGGCGACACGGCGAAAGCAAAAGAGCTCCTTCGAGGGAGTTCTTCCCGGGTTGGAGAGGATTTACCGGGAGGCGCGTTCCTCGGCGCTGCGCGCCAGGCTCCGTCCCTTCCTGTCCCCCAGCGTTTGCCGTTCGTGCCGGGGCGCTCGTCTTCGCCCGGAAGTCCTGGACGTAACGATTCAGGCGGAGGGCTGGGCTCCGCGCAATATCCGGGAGGTAACCGCATTTTCGGTCGAGGAGGCGGAGCGTTGGCTGAACGCCATTCCCATCCCTCAGGAAAAGAAGCCGGTGGCAGCCGACGTCTTCCGAGAGCTCGGCCAGCGCCTCGAGTTTTTAAGGAGAGCCGGTCTGGGCTATCTGACCCTCGATCGGGAAACCCGAACGCTCTCGGGAGGCGAAGCGCAGCGCATTCGGCTGACGACCCAGATGGGAGCACACCTCAGCGGAGTTCTTTACGTTCTGGATGAGCCGAGCGTAGGGCTTCATCCACGCGATCATCGCCGGCTGCTGGGTCTGCTGGCCGAATTGCGCGATCTTGGAAACACGGTGGTGGTGGTGGAGCATGACGAGGAAACGATCCTCGGCGCGGACTACCTGGTCGAGATGGGGCCGGGTGCGGGGCCCCTTGGGGGACGAGTGCTCGCCGCGGGCTCTCCGCAGGAGGTCTTGAGCCGCCCCCACTCGATCACGGGAGCCTATCTGCGCGAGCCGCAGAGCCTGGGGGAAAGCGCCGCGTCACCCGGCGCGGGATGGCTGCGCGTGGTCGGCGCTCGGGCCAATAATCTTCGGAACATCTCCGTGGGTTTCCCGCTGGGGTGCCTGACTGCCGTTTCGGGCGTGAGCGGCTCTGGGAAGAGCACGCTCGTCCATGACGTCCTCAGCCGCGCGTTGCAGCGACGTCTTCATGGCGCGCGGGCGGAGCCGGGCGCTCACGATCGCATCGAGGGAGCGGAAGAGTTGGATCGGCTGGTGATCGTCGATCAGGAGCCGATCGGCCGCTCCCCCCGGTCGAATCCCTTGACCTTTTCCGGGGCCTTTCAGGAGCTTCGGATGCTTTTTGCCCGTCTCCCTGCTGCGCGCGTGCGAGGATACGGTCCCGACCGGTTCAGCTTCAACGTCCCCGGAGGACGGTGCGAACGATGCCAAGGTCAAGGGGTGATCGAGGTCGAAATGAGTTTCCTGCCTGCGGTCTACGTTCCCTGCCAGTCCTGCGAGGGAAGGCGTTTCAACCAGGAAACGCTGGAAGTCACCTATCGGGGAAAGAGCATCGCCGAGGTGCTCGAGATGACGGTGGACGAAGGCCGAGAGTTTTTTCGTCCGGTTCCCGGCATTTGGAACCGGCTCGACACTCTGGCGCGTGTCGGACTGGGGTATCTCTGCCTCGGCCAATCGGCGACAAGCCTATCGGGCGGAGAGGCCCAACGGGTGAAGCTCGCGGCGGAGCTTGGCAGGCAGGCATCGGGCAAGACGCTCTATCTTCTCGACGAACCCACGACGGGACTCCATCTCGCCGATATCGAAAGACTGATGGAGGTCCTAATCCTGTTGAGAAACGCGGGCAACACGATCATCCTCATCGAACACAACCTGCGCGTTCTGCAGCGCGTCGACTACTTGATCGATCTAGGTCCCGAGGGGGGCGAGGGCGGAGGGCAGGTTGTCGCTTGCGGGACTCCCGCGCAAGTGGCGGAGGAGCCGGCGAGCTGGACGGGCCGATTTCTTCGCGAGCAGAGAGAGGCGGTCGGAGTCGGGGCAAGGGGAGCGGAGAAGAGGATCGTGAGAGCGTGAGGGAAGAACGATTGCCCAAGCGAAGCGGCTTCGGAATCCTCTGCCTCGGGATCTCCCTGGGCGTCTTTTTCTGGGCTGGCGGACTCTCTGGCGCCCTTGCTCAAGAAGAGGCCTTGGCGCCGGCTCTCACCGCGTTCGAGGACGGGCTTTTTGATCGATGCGTGCAGGAGGTCGAGGGCTTCCGGAAGCATTTCCCGGATAGCCCCCTTGCTTCGAGTGCGAGACTTCTCGAGGGGAAGGCGCTCTATTTCCTCGGCCGCTATCGGGCGGCGGAGGAGCTGCTCGCCCCGCTTGCCCGGAATCGGCTGCCGCAAGCCGCGGTGGGAGAGGCTCTTTTCTGGCGAGCCGAATGCCTTTGCGCTTTGCAACGGTGGACGGAAGCGATTCAGGACTATCGCGCTGCCCTTGCCAAGCCGCTGGCAGACCCTCTGGCGCAGAGGGCGAAGCTCGCTCTGGGATGGTGCTTGTGGCGAACGGGGAAAGTGCAGGAGGCGGAATCGGCGTTGGCGACTCTGGCGCGTGGGACTGCCGGCGAAACGCAGACCCGCGCGCTTCTGCTCCTGGCTCGGATGGCGCTTTCCCTAGGACGGCGCGAGGAAGCGGAGGTCCGGTTCGGCCAACTGATTCAAGGGGAGGCTCGAACGGAAGACGCCCTCTGCGAGGCGCGTTTTTGGCTGGCGGAGCTTCATCGAGCGGACGATCCCGCTCGAGCCATTCCGCTCTACGAGGCGGTGGAGAGGACAGCGCGCTGCCCGAGAGAGCTTCTGGCGCAGACCTACCTTGGGCTTGGCGAGGCGTACGAAAAGCTGGGCCAGAGCGGCAAGGCGATGGCCGCCTTGGAAAAAGCGCTGGAGTTGGAGGAGAAGCGGAATCTCTGGCTGCGGATCAGCGAGCGTTATTTGGAGAGTGCAGCCGCCCTCCAGCGTCTTCCCGAGGCGGAAAGGAAGCTTGGCGAGGTGCAGCGGGGCAGGAACGGTCGCGAAGGGGAGGCGCGGCTTGCCTTCACCATGGCGCAGGCGCGAGCGAGAAGCGGCGATCGGGAGGGTGCGGAAGCCCTCTTGGAGGAGGCCAGCCGCCGGAAGCTCGGACCGGAGTCGGATTCCGCGATCCGTTACGCGCTTGGTCGGTTTTATCAGGAGGACGGAGCATGGGATGCCGCGGCACGATCCCTTCGCCTGGTTGAGAAGGGGGGTGGGGTTTGGGCGCCTTATTCCGCCTTTCGCTTAGGTGAGGTCGCCCTGGCTCGAGGGGACGCCGCTTCCGCCGAGGAGAATTTCCGCTTGGCGGAGAGAGCCGGCGTTTTCCCGGAGGAGAGCCTCTATAATCGTCTGATCGCCTTCGCGCGGGAAAAGCGGCTCGAGGAATTCGAAAGGGCGAAAGCAGCCTTTCTCGAGCGCTTTCCCCAGAGCCTCTTGCGCTCGCGTCTGCTGCTGCTGGAAGCATCCCTCTTCCGGGAGCTGGGGCGACCGAGGGAGGGGGAAAGGGTGCTGGAAGCAGCGCTCCGAGAGCCAGGGCTACGATCTAGCCAGCCTCAGTTCCTCCTGGAGCTTGCTGGCCTCTACGCGGAAGCGGGAGAGGATGCCCGGGCATTTGTCGAATGCGAGCGGCTGGTCCGGGACTTCCCGAGCGACCCGCTTGTGCCGGAAGCGCTTTACAGGGCTGCCTTTGCCGGATACCGCAGCGGGAAGCTGACCGATGCGGAGGCGAGGCAGCGGTTAACAGACCTCGCTGCGAACAAAGCGGCCGCTTCCCTTGCCCCGAAGGCGCTCTTCGGGGCAGCCCAGTTTGGTTACAATGCCCAAGATTACGCCGATGCTCAGGGAGATTTTGAGCGTATCGCCCAGGACTATCCTCAGAACCCCTTGGCGGATTCCGCCTACTACTGGGCGGCGAAGGCCGCGGTAGGCCGTCATGACCTTGTGGATGCGCTCCACCTGCTGGATCGAATCCCGGAGAGTTCCTCGTGGAAAGCGGAGGCCAGGCTTTTGCAAGGAAAGATCGATCAGCAGCTGGCCGAATACGGCAACGCGATGATTCTTTTCGACGCGGTCTTGGAGGAGAGTCCGTCCGGACCGATCCGAACCGAAGCCCTGCTTCGGAAGGGGGACTGCCTCTTCGCAGAGAGCTCTGGACCTCAGAAGGTCTATGGAGAAGCCGCAAAGGCGTTTGCCGCAGTCTTGAAGGAAAAAGAGGCCGATCCAGCGGAGCGGGACGAGGCAGGTTTCAAGCTGGGAGTCTGTTTGCAAAAGCAAGGGCGCGAAGAGGATGCTCTTTCGGTCTATCTCGATGTCTTGGACGGCCGCCTGGGGGTGGCGAAGGAAGGTTCAGGAAAGCGCAACGCTCCGGAGATTCGCTGGCGGATCGAAGCCGGCATTCAGGCTGCTTCGCTCAAGGAAAAGGCTCAGGATTGGAGAGGAGCGGTGACCATTTACCGCAAGATGGAGGAGTTGGGAGGACCTACGCGAGAGGAATTCCATGAGACGGTCAATCGACTCCGTCGGGATCACTTTCTCTTTGAGGAGGGCTCTTGATGGGCCGCCTTCGGACCGCCGCCTAGCGGGATTGCCAACAAAAGAGAGGTTCCAGCCCCGGTCCCGTCCGTAGTTGGACTTCGGAGAGGATGCTCGCCGCGGCCAGGGCCTGTTCCCGATCGACCTGCCGGGGCAAGCGCTGAAGGAGCGCGGTCAAGGGAAGGACCCGTTTTGCGCGGATCGTATCGCGGATCGACTCGAGGAATGGCAAGGAGAGGCTCTCGGATCTGTGCCGGAGCGGAGAAGCGGGAGAGGGAATCGGGAGCCGGTCGCGCCAGGAAGCGAGAATCTTTTCCGCCTGCTCATGGATCTTTTCTTCGACCGACGAACCCCCTCGGTCGCGCCGAAAGGAAAACAAGAGAGAGACAGCAGCGGAGATCTCGACGAGTTTCTGGGACGAGGTGGGGAGAAAGGACAAGCCGGGCAATCCTTCCTCGGCCAAGGTCCGGCCGGCGAGGGCAGGGGGCTCCTCCCTTTCGAAAACCAGCCCACAGGGCTCGAACGTGCGGCCGCCCGCCTTTGCCGCATCCGCTGCCTTCTCGAGGAAGGAGAGAAAAGCCCGGGCGCTGGTCCCGCGGGCTTGAGGCTGCGGAAAAACGAAAAGATCCGCTTCCGGTCGCCTCCTTCGCGCGCAAAAGAGGCCGAAGGGGCGGATCTCTTCTCTTTGCCAGGCAAAATCTGCGGGCGCTTCCAAAGGCAACAGCGCCCATTCGACGATCCAGGCAAAGGGGAGATTCGGGAGAGAGATCTCCCAATGGAGCTTCGCGTCGAAGAGCCACCGGGTGGCGAGCGAAGATGGATCTGGATCAGCCGATTGCTGCTCATACCAGGGAACCGCAACGGAAAGGAGCAGAGCGCGTGGCGGCAAGGAACTCCGGTTCTGGTAAGCGCTTTCGAGCCATTCCGGACGGAGGATCGATTGCCGCCGCTCCAATCGAGAGATCCGTTCTTCGAGAAAGCCGGCGGCTTCCGATTTCTCGATCTCGCGGAGCAAAAAAGGCGGGGCGAGAAGGCTGCGCTGCTCGTCGGACCAGTGGGGGAGAACCGATGCGTTCCAATGCGGAAGGTGCGCAGCCAGCAGGAGAAAGACCGGGGGACCCTTGCCGAGGGCCTCCAGATGGCATCCGGCGGATGCGGCCAAAGCCGGCTCGGCTCCCCAAGCGTCCGAATTGTCAAAGGCGAGCAGGAACGGCTTGGAAAGCGTGCTCAATCGGAGAAGATCTTCGACGCGCCTTCGGCTGAGCCCTTCGTCATCCTCAAGGGCCTCCGTTGCCTGCTCCCGAGGGTCGACCGCAAGGTTCGCGCGGATCGCCGGCGCCCAATCGACGGGCTCACCGAAAATCCAGCGACGACACGCTTCCTGGACGACCCGATCCTCTGTTCGAACGGCCAAGCCGTGAATCGCCCAAAGCCAATTGGGCAGACGATCCCCCGATAGTCCAAGCTCCAAGAGCAACTCCTCGGCGGCTGGAATGATCCTGGGATAGTCATGGCGGAGCCATTGGGCCCACTCCGGGACGAGCCCCTCGAGCAAGACCTTGGACGGATGGCGACGCAAAAAGCGAACGGCCGAGCGCAGCCTGGAGTCGCGGATCCTCCCCTGGTTGACCAGCCGGGTGGCCAGCGATCCCAGAATATCGTTGGCGAACACTTGGAGCCGGCTCGGCTCGTCGGGCCATCGCCGGATCGCGCGGGAACGATCCGGGAGGGACAGCTCTGCTCCCAAAGCCTGGAGCAGCGCCTTCCACGGAGCCAGAGGATTGCGGAAGGGACGAATATAGAGGGGCAGGGCCTTCCCCTCCAGCAGCAGGAAAAGAGTTCCGATCAGGGTGGTCGTCCCTCCGCCCGAAGAGTTCGAACCGGCCAGAAGGATCGGTTGGCGCTCCAGCCAATTCACGCCGGGCGGCCATGAGCCTCCCGTTCCGGGGAAGCGGCGGTCAAACTCGGAGGAAACGCGCTGGAGGACTTCGGAAAAAAGAGGCCGCCATGCCGGGTCGATTTTGCGCGGATCAACGACGAAGGTCGGCCAGAACGGGTTAACTTCCATTCTCACCCGCGATCAGGGTTTCGGGAAGCCATGGGTGATGGGTTCGAGCAGAGTCGATGGTGAGTGCGATTCGACGCGGGAAAAGAGCCTCCCCTGGGGCCCGAACGATGGCTATCGTCGTTCGTCGATCTTCGGAAACGGTCGAGGCGCTGGGCCGACATAGGTGGCCAAGGGCCGAATCAGCCGATTGTTCGCTCGCTGCTCGAGAATATGGGCTGCCCATCCGGAAGTTCGGGAAATGACGAAGAGCGGGGTGAAGAAAAAGGTGGGGATGTCGAGGAAGTGGTAGGCTACGGCACTATAGAAATCCACATTGGGATAGAGTCCCTTCTCCGAGAGAAGCAGGTTTTCGATTCGCTCCGCGACCGGGAAAAGCCTGTGATCGCCCACTTCTTCCGCGAGCTGCTTGGCCAGAGCCTTGATGATCGGGGCGCGTGGATCTCCTTTTTTGTAGACCCGATGGCCGAACCCCATGACTTTTTCTTTCTTTTCGAGCATCTTCCGGATGCCCTCTTCTGCCTCATCCGGCGTGGCAAAGCGTTCCAGGAGCGTCATCGCCGCCTCGTCCGCACCCCCATGCAACGGCCCGCGCAGCGCCCCGATTCCTCCGGTGATGCCAGAATAGAAGTCCGAAAGGGTGGAAACGATGACGCGGCAGGTAAAGGTCGACGCATTGAACTCGTGCTCGGCATGAAGAATGAGTGCCGCATCGAGTGCCCGGACATGCAGCGCCGAAGCCGCTTCTCCTCGCAATAGGTAGAGAAACTGATCCGCAACCGTCCGATGCGCTTCGGCCCGCGTCTCGATCCGCCTCCCGTCCCGATGGAAGTGGTGCCAATAGAGCAGCATGGAAGGGAGGCAGGCGCAGAGCCGGCTGGCGATCGCGTGAGCGTCGCGGCCTTCCTCTTCCGGCTCCATGGTCCCCAAGGCGGAGCAGCCTGTGCGCAGAACATCCACGGGATTGGCCGTGGGAGGCAGCTGCTCCAGCACGGTCTTCAGCGCCGGCGGCAAGTCTCTCAGGGAGATCAGCAGATTCCGGTAGCCATCCAGTTCCGTTTGATTCGGCAGGCTTCCGTAGACCAGGAGGTAGACCACTTCTTCGAAGGAAGCCTGGGAAGCCAGATCTCGAATGGAATAGCCCCGATAGGTTAGGTCGAGCCCTTCCTTGCCGACCGTGCTTAAAGCGGTCTCTCCTGCGGTGATTCCTGCCAGGCCGCTGGTATTTTTTTGTTCTGTCACCGTTTGCCTCGTTTCCTTTTCGAGTCGGCCTCCGCCTTGATGTCGTTTTTCGTATGGTCTCGCGCCGTGCAACCTACCAAGACCCGTCGCGACGGGCAAGGCTCCAGTCCTGGAAATAGGCGAGAGAGAGGGGGATTGCCAAGGAGGGACGGAACCGATTACGATCGCTGTCACCTCTTCATTCCATCTATGGATCTTTCTCGACGCGTTTTCTTGCAAAGACTAGGGCTTTTGGGTGCCAGCATGGCGGCCCCATCGCTGAGTTGGGCTGCCCAGGCGGACCAGAGCGTCGGTCAGCCCGGCGCCGAAACCGTCCGGCGCGCAACCGCGGTAGCCGGGCAAGCGGGTGGGGGCGTCCACTTTGCCAATCATGGACCAGGGTTGGGCCGCAGGATTGCAGTCACCTTCGACGACGGTCCCACTCCAGGGGTCACGGAAAAGGTGCTGGCCGCTCTTCGGGAACGGCATCTCTCCGCGACCTTCTTCATGATCGGTCAGCGTGTCGCGGCAGCCCCCTCCTTGGCCCGCCACGTTCGGGAGGAAGGCCATGAGATTGGGAACCATTCGTATACCCATCCCCAGCTGGGGCGATTACCCGCCCAGCAGGTCGTGGCGCAGCTCCAGAGAACGCAGGAGGTGATCGAGCAGAACACCGGCTTCCGGCCTTCCTGGATGAGACCCCCCTACGGCTCTTTCCGCCCAGCCCAGGCTCCGATCGCCGCTCAAGAGGGGCTGGGTGTCGTGCTATGGAGTGTCGATACGCGCGACTGGGCGCGGCCGGGGACGGAGCGCATTTTGGGTACGGTTTTGTCCCAGACTCGTCCCGGTTCGATCGTGCTCATGCACGATCTCCATCTGCAGACGGCCGAAGTGGTGGGGCGGGTTCTGGACGGCCTCTTGGAGCGCGGATTTGAATTTGCGACGATCTCGAATCTCCTGGGCGCTCCACGGATCGCCTAACCCATTTCCGGAGCGTTGACTTTCCTCGCCTTCGCGAGAGAATGCAGCTTCCGCCGACAAACGGCGGAGAGGCGGCTGGGTAGCTCAGTCGGTAGAGCAGCGGACTGAAAATCCGCGTGTCGTCGGTTCGATTCCGACCCCAGCCACCATGGCCTTCCGGGCTTGCGGCGCCGGATCATCCGCCTTCCGGATCGACCTCGAATCTTCGCGGATCCTCGCGCTTCCCCAGCGCATTCTCCACGCACTCGAGGATCACGTGCAAACCCCAGGTGTGGAGTTCCTGGATCCGCGCCGTGGATTGGCTGGGTGCGATCCAGGCGACATCCGCCTCCGGAGCGGCCTGACCCCCATCCTTGCCAAGAAAAGCGATCGATCGGACGGAACGACTTCTCGCCAGGCGGAGTGCCGAAAGGATATTGGCGGAAGAGCCGCTGGTCGAAAAACAGAGAAAGAGATCTCCGGCCCGGGCGAGGGCCGACAATGGTCGGGAGAAGATCTCGGAAAAGCCGAAATCGTTCGCGATGCAAGTCAGCGCCGTCGGGTCGGCGCAGAGCGAGACGGCGGGAAGAGGATCGCGGGTTACGCGGTAACGACCCAGGAGCTCTTCGGCGAGATGGAGCGCGTCCGCGGCACTGCCCCCGTTACCCGCCGTAAAGATGGTTCCTCCTTGCCGCAAGCACTGGACGAAGAGGGCGGCGGCCCTCTCCAGGGCGGGAAAGGTCGCTTCCGCCAGGCGCAGCGTTTCTTCGAGATCTCTTGCGCTGGCGCGGACGATGGATTCGATCTCTTTCACGTGGCGCGTCTCGCAGGCGGATCGACCACGAGGGTCAATGCAAACGGAGAGGATCCGGCAGGCTTTTGAGGGCTTTGGGGCCAAAGAGACGGGGAATGGGCCAGGGCCAGGTGGACGTCGGAAGAGAAAACGAGCGCTCCCATGCGGAGCAGCTTGCCCGAGAGAGAAAAATTCGCAAGCCTTGGAGAGGAGGATGCCGCGGGAAGCGGCACGCGGTTCGGGGACGGGATGATCGCCATGCACGCAGGAATTGCCCTGGGCTCCAACCTTGGAGCGAGAGAAGCCAGAATGGAAGAGGCCTTTTCCTTCCTTCGAAGCCTCTCCAAGGGAGGCCATTTCCTCCGCTCCTCGCTCTGGAAAAGCGAACCGGTCGACTGCCCTCCCGGCTCTGGGGAATTCTTGAATGCCGTTGCCGAGATCGATTGGGATGATTCTCCTGAGGATCTCCTGGCCTCTCTGCTGGCCTTCGAGCGAAGAGCGGGCCGATTGCCTCCCGAAAGACGGCGGAGAAACTCGCCTCGCCCGATGGACCTGGATCTCCTCTACTGTGGAGACCTGGTCCGAAACGCTCCCGAGCTGATCTTGCCGCATCCACGCCTCGCGATCCGGGTTTTTGTCCTGGGTCCGCTTGTGGAAATCCAGCCGCACCTCCGCCTTCCGGGTTTCTCCCTCACGACAAAGGCGCTTTATGACAGACTTATCGAAGATCACTCCTGAATGGGTTCGAAGCAGAAAGGACGTGGGCCAGAAGCTCGCGGCGTTGACCGCCTACGATTTTCCGACCGCCCGGCTGCTCGACGAGGCAGGGATTCCGATCCTCCTGGTCGGGGATTCGCTTGCCATGGTTGTCTTAGGCTATTCGGACACCACCTCTCTTCGGCTCGAGGAGTTCATTCCGCATCTTGCCGCCGTGGCGCGGGCGAAGCCTCGCGCGCTGGTCGTTGCCGATTTTCCTTCCGGGACCTATCGGACTCCGGCGGAAGCCCTCGTCACCGGGGAGGCCCTGATGCAAGCCGGAGCCGAGGCGGTGAAGCTTGAGGGCGGGGTAGAGGTGAGCGACTCGATTCGCACCCTTGTCGCAGCCCGGATTCCCGTCATGGCGCACATCGGCCTCCTGCCTCAGAGTGCGGGGAGACGGTTCCGCAAGGTCGGCCGTCAACCGGAGGAGAGAGAAAGGATTCTGGCAGATGCGCGCGCGGTGGAAGAGGCGGGAGCATTCAGCGTCGTCGTCGAGGCGACCGATGCGGGGCTGACGGCGGAAATTACCCGGCGTCTCCGGATTCCTACGATCGGCATCGGCTCAGGCTCGGAGTGCGACGGCCAGATCCTGGTTTTTCACGACCTGGTCGGTCTTTTTCCGTGGTTCCGGCCCCGTTTTGCGGAGCCCAAGGCGGATCTTGCCCGAGTGATCCGGGAGGCCGCCCGCCTGTTTCTTGCCGAGACTCAGGCAAACGCATCGTCCGCCCCCGAGGGATTGCTCCGGTCGGCGAATTCCTCGGGACAGAATACGGTCGCCGGCTCGTCGCCGAAGCGATGAGGGCTGTCTTTTCTTAAGACAGCCGTCGTCCGCCCTCCGGACGTGGAGAAGACCGACCGGTGTCGCGGCCCAAGCCGGCAGCCGAAAGCGGGAAGGGAAGCGCTGCTGGTCCGCGGAATGCTCCGAAGGATGGCACGATGGAGCATCTTTTCGGAAAGAGGGTGAACAGAGGGCGTCTGCTCGAGCCCGCGGGGAGATTCGGCAAGCTCGTGCTCTTCGCGGCTCTTGTTTTGGCGTTCGGCGGGAACAGCTCTCTGGGGTGGAACGGGGAGGGAGGAGAAGGGGTGATCCTGTCCCGGGGAGCCGCCGAGCAGGCGTCCCGAGGCGATCAAGGAAACTCCTGGTTTGTCGCAGGATTCGTCGGGCCTCAGTGGAACCGCTTTCCTTCGGGATTTGTGCCCGCCTCCGGGGCCCCGGTTCATTCCGAAGCCGATTTCACGACGATCCTTTCCCCGACCGGAGGCTACTACTGGTATGACCCCCGGAGGATGGGCCACTTCAGCTTTACCCTCGAGTTGACTGGTGCCTACAACGGGCAAGGAGTCTCTACTCAGATCGGCGGTCGCGGCCGGGCCGACGCCCTGAACGGGGGCTTCACGGTCCTCTTTGGCACGGTCGGCTATCGCATGGGAGCCTGGGAGCCGATTCTCGGGTTCGGGGCCGGTGCCGGGTTTCTCACGTCGGAGAGTCGGTCCGAGGCATCCTCGATTGCGATCGTGCCCGTCTTGCTCGTCGATGTCGGCGTGCGCTATCATATCGATGCTCGCTGGTCCTTGCGCTTCGAGTCCTTCTTCGGCTGGACAGGATCCGTTTCCTATTCCTATCCCTCCGGGGAGATCGTGGCGGGCCACATGCTGAGCAACAACGTGGTGGTGGGCCTGGGGTATGCGTTTGGACCGTAGGATCATCAGAAGCCGGAGGTCGAGCTTGCTTCCCCGAGCGGGGATCGCCGCAGAGCAAACTTGCCTTTGGCCGCGGTTCTTGTTTTCCTCGCGACAGCGGTCGAGCTTGCGTCCGTAGCCCGGACATTCCCTTCAGACAAACCGAGGTAGCAAGGAGTGGTTCAATGTACCAGGAAATGGATTCGCCGCGTTTTGTCCGCACAACCGTGGCCTACGGAGCGGATGCGCGGGAAGCGTTGGAGAAGTTGCAGCGACAGGGAGTTCAGAGCCCGACGTTGACGCTCCTCTTCGCGGCCAGTTCGCTTGACCAGGGCAGGATTGCCCAGGAGATCCGGAGTGTCTTGGGCGGCCATTCCTGGGGATTTTCCTGTGCCGGCCATTTCAATGGGGAGGAGGGGAACCTTTCTACGGAGGGGATTCTGCTTCTAGCCATCGAACAGCGCGGGGATGTACTCGCTCCGTGCGTGGTGATGGGGAACATCGAAGGGGAGGTCGAAGAGAGGGCGCAGGATCTGACGCGGCAGGCGTTCGACGGAGCGAATTTCAGCCCCGAGCTGCTCTACATCGGTTTCACGGGCAAGCGCGCCTCGGAGATGCTGCAGGCCAACCCGTTTACTCTGCTCGTCGGCCATTCGAGCGTAGGCACAGAGGAAGCCGTCTTGCGAGGCATCGCTCGAGCCGTGGGTCGGGGCGCCCGCGTGGTGGGAGGGACGGCAGCCGACCGGCTCTACCTCGATCGGGTGACGGAAACCTATGCCCACGGGAACGGCGTGGCCGACAAGGGAGCGCTCTCTCTCCTGGGCATCGCCACAACGCTGAAGAACGGAGTCGGCATGGCCAACGCCTTTCGGCCCGTAGACGCCAAGGGGGCCTTCGTGACCGAGAGCGAGGGCAGAGTGGTCAAGACGCTGAACCACCGTCCCGCGGCTGACGTTTATGCGGAACTGGTCGGTGCCTCCAGCTGGATGGAGGCGCAGCAGCGCTTCAACAGCAATCCGATGGGGATCATCGAGGTTACGGCGAGCTATTGGCAGGTCCGCAGCCCGGCTGCCATTCAGGAGGACGGCTCCATGGTTTTCTTTTCCGAGATTCCCGAGGGAAGCGGATTGACTCTGTTGGAAGCGGACGCGCCGAGCCGTATCGAATCGGTTCGCTTGGCAGCCCGTCGGGCATGGGCCGACGCCGGCAACCCGAGGAGAGTGGCGGCCGTCGTCGCTTTCAATTGCATTCTTTGCCATCAGCAGGCGCTTTGCTTGGGCTCCGGGGCGGACGAGGTGCGGGCCATTCGCGAAGAATTGGGCGAGCATGTCGCGGTCGTTGGCGCGTCTACCTATGGGGAGACTGGCACGACGGTCGCGGGAACGATCGGTCATCACAACCAGACGATCACCCTGTGGCTCTTGGCCGACGAGGCCATCACCCAGTAGCCTGTCTGCCCCTCGCAGGCCGCGTCGGAGCAGTTAAGCGGCAAGACGGCGGTAGAGCGCGAGGGTGCGTTCGGCCAAGCTTTCGGACGAAAACCGTTTGGCGACTTGTTCGTGAAGCGTCAGGCGCTCGGAGAGGGTAAGAGGCTCCCGCCGAGCGATCTCCTCCATGGCCGAGGCGAGCGCTTGAGGCGTCGAGCGCTCTAAGAGCCTGCCGGCTGCCTCGGAAACAAAGGCTTCGGGGATCCCGTCGATCGCTCCGGCAATCACGGGCTTCCCGCAGGCCAGTGCCTCCAGGATCGCCAGTCCCAGCGCCTCGGTTCCCACGCCGGGCCGTACCAGGCAGTCGATCGAATTCAGGAATTCCGGCATTCGGTCGCAATGGGGGAGGAGAAGAGCTTTCCCCTGGAGTCCCAGCGCCCGCGCTTTCTCTGCGAGATAGCCTTGCATGCTGCCGCTGCCCAAGAGGAGGAATCGGGTCTGTGGCAGACGGGCATGAACGAGGGCGGCGGCTTCCAGGAAGACCTCTTGCCCTTTGCCATGGGGAAAGGAGCAGCCTCCGACCAGGGCGAAGATCCGATGCTCGGGTCCAAAGCCCCAGGAAAACCTTTCGCTGGTCACTTCCTTCGGCAGGAATCGCTCGATCTCGATCCCTGGCGGGATCATGTGGATCTTGGAGAGGTCTCCTTTCATCGGCGGCCGGGAGCGGCGCTCCGGATCGGTCGACTCTGGCTCATAGTCGCCCTTCGTCACCACTCGATAGACGAATTGCGATACGGCGATCACCCCGTCGGCGGCGTTCAGGAGAAATCTTCGACTCGGCCAAGAGCTTGGGCTTTTGGCCATGTGGCGTGTGAGGAGAGCGGATGCTCCTCCTCCGGCCAGACGCACAGCCAGGATGGTGGGCCAATAGTCCCGGCCATGATGAGCGTGGACGATGGAGAAACGACCGCGACGGATCCACTGAGCAAGAGAGAGCACGAGGCTCGCCTTGTGGCGGGGGAGAGGAAGAATCGGAATCCCTCGCTTTTCGGCCTCATGCGACAGAGGCCCCGCGGGGGGGGCGGCCAACGCGACCGAGCATCCCATCCGCTGAAGCCCGGCGGCCAAGAGAATCGCTTGCACGTCCGTTCCTCCCCCGCTCATCAGAGAATTGACTTGAAGGATGGCGAACGGTTCAGTCACGAGGCAGCCCCATTCGTTCCGGCCTGCCCGCCAGGTGCCAAAGCAGGAGAGACCAGCGGACCCTCAGCCGCTCCCGGAAACGGGGGCGACCTCGCCGGAAGGGAAAGAGCAGGAGGTCGCCGGCCAACTCGGCGACGAGACGGAGCGGCAGGACGATGCGCAGGCAAATTTGATGCGATCGCGGCGCATGGAGGGCAAAGTAGCGATAACGGGACCGCCAGTATTCGATTCGGGCCCCCGCCGGGGAAGCGGCGGCGCTTCGACCCTTGCCGTGCCAGACCTGAACATCGGGAAGATGGTAGACGAAAAAACCGGCCTGCCGTGCCCGATAGCAAAAGTCCGTTTCCTCCAGGAAGAAAAAGAAGCCCTCGTCCATGCCGCGCAGCCGTTGCCATAGATCGGCGCGCGTGAGGAAAAAGGCCCCGATCACGGAATCGACGACCGTCGGACCAGCCGCGGGGCGTTCCTTCCCGGGGAACCGACTGGAAAAGAAGCGGCGGAGGAGCGCCTTGTTGCCGAGCTCGGTCCAGAGGCTCGGAAAGTTCGCGATCGAGTTCTGCAGGCTGCCATCCTCGTTCCGCAACTGCGCCCCGGCTACGCCGCATTGAGGGTTTGCTTCCATCCATCGGACGGCGCGTTCGAGCGCATCCGGTTCGAGGCGCGCGTCGCTGTTCAGCAGCAACAGATATTTCCCGCGGCTCCTTTCTGCCGCTCGGTCGACGGCCGCGGCGAAGCCTAGGTTGCGGGAAGAACGCAGGTAGAGCGCCTTCGGGAAGGCGTGAGGAATCTCCTCGGCTGTGCCGTCCGTGGATCCGTTGTCCACAAGGACCAGCTCCGTTTCAAAGGAAACCCGGCTGGCTCCGACCGAGCGGATGGCTTCGTGGAGAAGATCGCGAGTATTTCTAGCGACCAGGATGATCGAGACCAGGGGGTTCTTCTCCGATCCACTTCGAGGGCTGCCGGTCGACGGGATCGTGGCCGGCGCCTGGCATCCGGCGGTCCCGTTCTTCACGGAGAAATCCTGGCCGGAAGCAGCGGAGATTTGCGATTCGGAACCGTCTTCATCTAGAGTGATCGCGGACATGGCACCATCTCGTCCCCTTCCATCCCCGGACGCGCTTCCCCCTTATACGAATCTCTGGGCCTACCGGAAGCGTTTTGCCGAGGCAGCCCCGATCCTGATGTATCACAAGATCGGCTCTCCCCCGCTCGGGACCCGCTTCCGCGGTCTCTACCTTCCCACTTGGCTTTTGGCAAGGCAACTGTGCGAATGGAAGTCGGCGGGCTGGACATCCGCGTGCCTAGAGGATTTCATCGAGGCTGGTGCGCCGATGCGCCGGCGAGTCTGCCTGACGTTCGACGATGGGTACGCCAGTCTTCATCAA
>JAQTUK010000019.1 GCA_028710285.1 Methylacidiphilaceae bacterium
GCCGCCAGATTCGAGGCAAAGTTCGTCAACTGGTTCGAGCCGCTTTCCTTTGCGCTCTTCCTGCTGAGCAGCCGGACGACCCGATCGCACCTCCTTTCGGGCCGCTTTTTTTTGCTGCTCGGCTCCGCGGCTTTGGGGCTTCTGCCCTTCCTGGCATGGAACGCGGCTCATGGAGGAGTGACCGTCGACCATCTCCTCCACCGCGGGGGATTGCAAGAGCCCTTCACCCTCCAACCGAAGGAGACGGGGCAGTTTCTCACGGAGCAGGCGCTCGCCCTCTCCCCGCTCGTCTTTCTGGGCCTTCTCTGGGCAGCGGCGGGCGGGCTTCGGGATCGCTCGCCGGCAGCTCCTTCCCTCTTCCTTGCCTGGCTTTTCTTCCCCGTCTTTCTTTTCTACTCGGTCCTGAGCCTCCACCAGGCCGCCAAGGCGAACTGGACCGTGACTGCCTCTTCCGCCGCACTGCTCGCGGCCGTGGCCTATTGGGGGGACCGGGCCCGCCGCAGCCGGCGGATCCGGCTCCTCGTCGGAGGCGCGCTCGCCCTGGCCTTGGTCGAGACCGCTTTCCTCCACGGGCTTGGCTCCGGCCTGCTGGGGCCGAAAGACCCGCTTCTGCGCGCGCGCGGCTGGGCGGAGATTGCCCAGGAAGCCGAACGACAAGCGGCAGCTTGCCATCCCGACTTCTGGATCGCCAACGATTATGCGGTGGCCAGTGAACTCTCGTTCTACGCCCGCAGGAAAGCCGTCTTCGTGCCCAACTTCCGAAGAGCGGGAACTCAGTTTGCCCTCTGGCCCGGCTACCGCCCCACCCGGGGCAGCAGCGCCCTCTACGTCTCGAGCGAGACCGAAGGGACGGTACCCGCGCCGTTGCTCCGCGAATTTCCCGAGGCTCGATGTCTCGGAGGGAGTTGGCGGCGATGGAAAGACCGCCGCATCGAGTACTTCCGCTTCTGGCTCCTTCGGAAGCCGGGAGACGCCTAGAGATCCAAGGATTCTCCCGGGGGAGGCACGACGACCTCGATGCCGGGTCTTTCCTCGCGGAGCCGCTCCTGGAACCAGGCAAGCGCCGGCGGGTCCCCGTGAACGAGCACGCAAAGTCGGGGGTTCACCCGCAAGATGTAGGCAAACAAATCCTCGCGAATGGCGTGCGAGGTCAAATCAAACTGGTCTACCTCGCAGAGAAGCGGTTGGGGGGGCGACTCGGAATCGAGGGCCACGAGGTTGCCGCGAGCGGTTTGCAAGAGCTGTCCCGCCGGAGAATTCGGATCACAATAGCCGACGACCAGGATCGAATGGCGTTCCTCGGGAAGGAAGCGCTGGGCCAGGACGTTGGACAGAGTGCGCTCGGTCATCATCCCCGAGGAGATGAGGTAGATCTCCCCCGGTTTGGGGGAGAGGTGACGGACCGTCCGGCCGTCGAGCACGGTCGGGGCGACATCGCCCAAGAGGCTCAATCCCGGATGCCGGCGGAAAGACCTCCTTGCCAAGCGGTCGTAGATCTGCGTGAAGCTCCGGCTCAGGCCACCGATCGTGATCGGGCATCGGGAAAGCCGTCCCGCCTTCTGCTCCAGGTGGAGGGTGGCCAGAAGTTCCTGAGTTTTCCCTAGGGCAAAGACGGGAATGAGGACCGCCCCTCCCCTCCGAAACGTGGCTTGGATCGAGGAGATCAGCCGCTCGATCTCCATTGGACGTCTCTGATTTTCGGGCGTCTCCTTCCCTCCGCGAGTTGCCTCGATGATGAGCGTGTCGATCCCATCGAGAGGGAAATCCGCTGGCGGCATGAGCGTCTGCTCCTGAAAGCTCACGTCCCCCGTGTAGAGGATCTGTCGATCCCGATGACGGAAGCGCACCCCGACCGCCCCGAGGATATGCCCGCCAGGGTAGAGCCGGAAGCTCAGGGGCTCCCCCTTGGGGTCGGATTCCCCGTGGATCGAGCATTCGTGACCGGTCCGGCAAACCCGATAGGATTTGGCAGACCGATCGACTTCCTTGTGGGTGAAGAGTGGATAGCTCGTGATTCCCAGCGACGCTCTCTGTTTGAGCATGACCTCGACCGAATTGTGCAGCAGTGGCTCCGCAATGAGGGAGGTGGCCTCGCTCAGGTAGACCGGCATCTTCTCCTGGCGGCGCACAAAAAGAGGGAGCGCGCCAATATGGTCATGATGGGCGTGGCTCACGACCAGGGCATCCGCCGAGTGCTTCGCGATTGGGTCGAAGTTCGGCGTTGCCTCCTCCCCTTCCCTCCGGGGATGGAGGCCCGCATCGAGGATGACCCGCCCCTCCCCGTCAAAATCGAGAAGATAGGAATTGGCGCCGATCTCGTTGGCGCGGGTCAGATTGGTGAATTTCACGAACGGCACGTGGAACAAGATGTCGCCATCCGCGACCTCCCTTCCGAATGCACAAATAGATTTCGGATCCTTCGGCCTGTCAAGCGAAAGCAGGGGATGCTGCGTCTCCCGAAACTTTTTTTCCCACATGCTTGCTTTTTCCGGTTCAGCTGCTAACAACTTCATGCAATGAAACCACCTACACGCTTTCTGCCAGTAGCAGTCGCTGTACTGAGCTTCCTCTCGATTGCCACGTCGGGATGGGCAGCATGGGATATGCAAGACACGGTGAACCACGCCACCAAGGACGTTCACCACTTCAAGGGGCTGCACAAGAGAACGATTCCCCGCTCCGTGCTGGAGCATGCCAAGGGAATCGCCTATCTCCGGAAAAAGGAAGAAGGCTTCATCCTCGGCTTCTCTTCCGGAAAAGGCTTGATCATGGCCAAGACCGCTCACGGCTGGTCCGGTCCTGCGGCCATGAAGAGCGGCGGGATGAGCTTCGGCCTCGAGGTGGGAGCGGAAACCGAGCAGCTTCTCTTTATCTTGAACACCCCCGAAGCCGTCGAGCATTTTGCCAAGGGACATAAGTTCAAGCTGGGAGTGGACCTCGCCGTCGCCGCCGGACCTACCTCGGAACAAGAGGTAAGGCACCACAAGGTCGCCCCGGTCTATGTCTACACCCGGTCGAAGGGCTTCTGGACCGCCCTTGCCTTCAAGGAAAGCAGCATCGAACCCGATCGGGGAACCGACAAGGAGTACTACGGGAAGCAGGTGACGACGCGGGAGATCCTGGAAGGCAAGGTGACACCGCCGGCCGGAGCCAAGGAACTCATCAGCGCCCTCAACGCGCCCTACCGGAAGTAGCCTCGTCTAACAGAGACACGCTCGGTTGCTTTTCGCAACATAACGAAGCGAGCTTCCCCGATCGGGGAAGCTCGCTTCCTTTTTGCGGCAGGAAAACAGGATTTCGTCTTGTTAATATATGATAGTGCGTTATCACTATCGCTGGTGTGCGGCCGTTTTCCTCCCCGTCTTACGAGCCTGCTTCTTGCACTTGTCCTCCCTCCTTCGGTGCGGAGCGCCGTCGACGTTTCCGGCGATGCCTCCCCCGCCACGACTCTCCCTACCGTCCAGGTCGAAGCCTCCTCGGGGGACATCCTTCCCGGGAGCTGCTCTTCGGCCTACGCAGTCCCCATGGATGTCGTCGATACGCCCAGATCGGTCACCCCGGTCTCCAAGTCGTTGATGGAAGCGGCGGGGATCGGCCAGTGGGGGAAGTGGGACCCCTTGTCGATCACCTACCTCAATCCGGCGGCCATGGTCGATCCCTCGCAGGCCGCCTGCGCTTCCGCGCCCGACATCCGAGGACGCCAAGGTCTGACTTTCCTCAACGGGATCGAGGAGAGCGTCAATTTCGGCATGCAGGATATTCCCTGGAACTTCAACATGGTGGAAAGCATGGACCTGGTGGAAGGGCCGCCCGGCGCCGTTTATGGAGCGACTCAGCCTTCCAACGGCTACGTGAATTACATTACGAAGCAGCCCTACTTCGACCGGTTCCGAGGGGACGCCTGGGCAACGATCGGAATGTACGACCAGTACATGTGGGGGGCCGACGTCGGCGGCCCGATCGACCATCCGTCCGAGGGCCAGTCCTCCAAGCTCGGCTACCGGTTCAGCTACTTAGGAATGGATAACGGCAGCTACTACGACTACATCTTCGATCAGCAGGAAAATTTTTACGGGGCCATCGGCTGGCATCCGAACGACCGCTATCATGCCGACCTCTACGCCGACTTCGGCACCTACTCCTACATGCTCGAGGACGTGCTGATGAACCGGCCGACCGAATCCTTGATCCAGGATGGACTCTACGATCCCAGTTATCCGTCCCTCTCGCAGGTAAGTAGTCCCGGAACGGTTGCGGCGAGCAGCTTTCTGGGCACTCCCGTTCCAGTAAGCCGACGGCAGACGATCAAATACCCCGGCAACCTCGGCCGGGCGATCACCGGCATGGCGCAACTCGTCCAGTCGGTCCGGGTCAGCGATGACCTCCAGATCCTCAACAATACGCTCTTCTGGTACCAGGAGCACATTGCGAGCGAGGACGAGATCTTCTTTCAAGAGGCGTGGAATGCGTACGAGATCGACAACCGGACCGAGGTCAGGGGCAAGTTCACGACCCCGGGTCTCCTGGGGCCGATGGAGCACTTCCTCGACACGGGCGTCGAGTGGCGCTACCAGCAGGTGCTTGCCTACGACTCCCTCGAGTTCACGGTCCCGAACCAGTGGAGCGTCTTCGAAAATCCCAATCTTCGAAACGGGGCCTTTTCTCCCTATTTTCAGGCCTGGGTCGGCAATCCGGCGGCGCCGGGAGGGGGAGAGTGGCTCGTTCCCGGCGGCCCGTATCCCTTCTACTTCGAGCCGCTCAACGGGGCGACCGGAACCAACTTCACTCGCTACTGGAAGGTCAGTCCGTTCTGGCAACAGTCGATCCAGCTCACAGACACTCTTTCGGTAATCCTGGGTGCGCGCCTCGACCTCTACATGATCTCGGCGCAGACGCCGCCGGGCACACCGGCCATTCTTTTCGAGCAGCTCGACACGACTCAAGCCTTGCCTCTTTTCAATCTCAGCCCGACGTGGAAGCCCTATCCGTGGATGACGACCTACTTCAACTTCAACTGGGCTCAGGCGACCGATGTGGGAGGTGGAGGCGGCTACTCGCCGACGTTCACCAACCAGGCCTTTCACCTCCTCAACGAACAGGAAGAACTCGGGGTGAAGTTCCGTCTCGCCCGCGACCGTCTTTTCCTTTCGGCGGACGTCTTTCACGAAGAGACCTACCTTTTCAACTATCTGGAGCCGGCAAACCCCGCGCAGATCAACGGATTCGAAACGACCGCCACCTTCCAGCCGAACCGAAAGTTCTGGATCCGTGCGAATTATCTCTTCATGACCGGAGTCGAGAACTGGAGCGCTTCGCCTTACGGCCCCCCGCTCACGCAAACCTACTCGACCGCACGGGCGGACCGGCTCGGCTTGCCCCTGGATAACTCCGGCAGCTTTCCGCCCGGGAACTATGCGCTCATCGGATGGCCGGAACAGACTGTCTCCGGAATGGTCACCTACCAGGACGACTCGGGGATTGGCGCAACCCTCGGCGGGCTCTTCTTTTCCGATATGTACCTGGGCTACGAGCACCAGGTGCGGATTCCACCCGAGTTTGTTCTCAACGCCCAGATTTTCTATGCGCGGCCCCATTGGGAGGCGCGCCTCTATCTCTTCAACTTCACCGACGAGCGGTATTGGCTTCCCAATGGCTTTGCCTTCAGCCGGGTGCGCACGCTGAACCTCGATACGATCTATCCCGGCTGGCCTTTTTGGATCGAGGGGACAGTCACCTGGAAATTTTGAGGAAAAGGCCTTGCACCCAGGAGGATTTGAACCCCCAACCCCCGGGTCCGAAGCCCGGTGCTCTATCCGATTGAGCTATGGGTGCCGAGAGGACTCAAGCTGAGCAATTTTCTGTTTCCGGTCAAGCCGAGCTTCCGCTAGAAAAAGATCCGAACTGTTCCCATGACCCAAAAGGGAAGGCCGATCAAGACCTTGTCGTAATTGTAGACCCGGTCTCCCTGGAACCCGGTCCCGGTCGGAAACCAGTAGTGGTTATCGGTCAAATTATAAACCTGCACCCGGGCCTCCCATCGCTTGGTCCTGTAAAAGACGCTAGCATTGAGGGTGTAGTCGACGGGGATCCGGGTCGCATAGTCGTAGGAGAGAAACATGCCGCTCTGGATCCAGAGCCAGAAAGAGGCGCCGAACCCCGAGTCCGATTGATAGGTGGCCATCGCGGTCCCATGCTCGTGGGGAAAGCCGATGAATGGATAAGTCCCAGTCGGAAGCGTCGTATAGGGATCGACCGGAAGGTTGTAGCGCGCTGCGGTTGCCGCGGAATAATTCTGGATCACCGTAGGACCGGTCTGCGCGCTGCCCTGGGTCCAGAACTCCTGCCCGGTGAGGTAGTCGAAGCCGAAGGAATAGGTCCAGTGCCGGTCCGGCTGATAGGTTCCGGCCAGCTCTGCGCCGAGCACGTCCGCGGGGGTGAGCGGGGTAAAGCCGCCGGGCAGCACCGTCACGGGAAAGAAGGTCGAGTAGTAAAAGCCTTCCGCGCTCAAAAAGAGCTTGTCACGCAGCAGGTTCAGCTTAACGCCCGATTCGTACATGATGTTGGTGAGGTGGTAGTAGGAACTCGTAAATGCCGGGCAAAAGGCGCCCAGGACATCCATGGCCGCCGTCTGGGCGTAAGCATAGGTGAAGTAGGCGTTCATCCAAGGATAGGGCTTATAGCTCAAGCTCGCGTTGGCCTGGGGCTCGAGGATCGAGTAGTTGCTCTGGAGCAGGAGCGCCGGGGGGGTGCCGGGCGGCTCGCTGTTGGCGATCTCATACCACTGGAGCCGGGCGCCGAGGAGGAGGTTCCACTTCTCCCCAAGCCGGATGCTGTCCTGGACGAAGGGGGAGACCTGGAAGAATTGGGACTGGGCGGTTGAGAAGTTATTCGTGTTATAGGTCATTCCCGGAACTCCCGGCACGGGGATGTCGGTCAGGTAGATGTCTCCCGCCCGCAAGGCTTCCGCCATCGTGATTGGCGGGAGTAGGCCCGATCGAGTCAAAGGTTGGGCCATGTTCCAGAAGTTATCGGCGATCCGGCTCGTCTCGGTGTAGTCGGTCTGGTTGTCAAACCAGAGGAAAACGCCTCCATCCAGCTCGTGAAGCAGCGCGAGCGAGCCGATGGGCGTCTCCGTCTTCGCCTGCGCCTCGAGCCGATGCTCGATCAACCAGTCGCCGGGCGTGTAGGTCCAGTTCGAGATGGCGAGCGGGTTCTGCACCGCGTTGAAGTATTCGAACATCGTATTGTTGACGATCCGGAGATCGTCGGAGAGCTTGAGGGTCTGGATGATCTGGGCAACCGCGTAGTCGCTTCGGTTCCCGGAACCAGGGAGATTCGCCAGGTTGTTCCTCAGGTTGATCGGCACCTGAGGTCCCCATTGAACGATATACCCTTGGCCCGGGACCGAGGTTCCGATCCCGGGATGGAAGGTTCCCTTCGGCCCCAGCCATCCGATCCTGTTCCCACTCTGGTAGAGCCCACTGTCGATGAGCGCCGCATCGGGCCGGTTGATGCCGAGGGGCAAGTTGAAGCCAAGGGTGTCGAACTCGAAATTGGAGTCGACCGTGTAGTTCTCCGAGGGATGGGAGGAGAGGGCCAGGTAGAAGGCTTGGCTATGCATATAGGCCCCTTCATAGTAGCTCCCTGAGTCCTGTCCCGAGTAGTCGAAGCGGTAGGCGGCCTTGCCGCCCGCAAAAGGGCCTCCGACATCGAGGTTCCACCGGTTCTGATCGTACATCCCCATGCTGTACTGGGCATCTCCGCGGAAGCGGTCGAAGTAGGGCTGCTTGGTGATGTCGTTGACATAGCCAGCCGCCATCTCCCGAGCACCAAAGACCGCGCTGACGGGGCCCTGGACCACATCCATGTTCTCATAGGCATAAAAGTTGGGCATCGGCCCGGAGGTGCCGTAACTCTCCAAGCCGACGAGCATGCCATTCCGGAAGACCGTACCGGGAAGTCCTCGAATGAACGGTTCCACCGAGTAGTCCCCGGCCGGGGCCATCGTCGTGAGCGAGGGGATGAGCGGGGCGAGGTCGTCATATCCCATGAGATTCCCGGGTGCCACGGTGTCCAGTTGCTCCCGAGAGATCGGCGTCACCTCCCGTGGGGTATCGAGGATGCTCATCTCGGTCCCATAGGCGGTCGTCGGAGTCGAGGCTGGCCCCGGCAGTTCTCCCGACACCTGGACTTCCGGCAAGACTGCGGCCGCTCCCTCCGGGGAGGAGAGCGGCTGCGACCCGACCTCGCCGGCGTTTGCAGCATTAGGGGGGAGCGAGGGGGCGGGAGCTTCGACGCCGGCGGGAGGAGGTGCTGCCTGCGCATCCGGCTCTGGCACAGTCGGATCCTGAGCGGCAGATAGACCCTTGCCGAGGACAAAGAGAAGGGCGAGGAGCAACGGAAAGGAGGTACCCCGCTTTTTCCTGTTCCTCCCCTCGTCCCGCATCGAAGGAACAGTGTAGGCGCGCGCGACACCTTAACAAGCGCTTAGTTAGGCGCTCCTAAGTTATGGCATCACGTTTTTGTAGTCTTAGCATGCTCCATTCCGCCTTTTGTCCTAAGACAAGCCATCAAAGGAAGAACGGCCCCAAATCCTTGACGGGAGTTCTTACCCTGGTCTTAATGGCCGCATGCCCTCGGCTCTTGTCTTTCTCCAACAGTGCTTGAACGCCGCGGTCGATCGCTTGCGATCCTCTATCTGGCCAGCGCTCGCTGCGGGGGCTGTCTACTGGATCGTAACGCTCTTACTCGCCAGAATCACAACCGCCCTCTTCCATGGCACCCCCGCCGCAGCTTTTGGAATCCTTTTCAGTCAGGGCCTCTTTGGGATTCTCCTGGTAGGACTGTCCCGATTCTTCCTCTGCCTCGCCGACGGACGGGCGGCGCGGTTGGAAGATCTCCTTTATGGCTTTGGAGCACCGTGGAAGGCTGTCGCCGGGGTACTCTTTGGCTGGGTGGCCGGAATCGTTGCCCTCCTTGGCCTGCTTTTCCCGGCGGTGGCGCCTCTATCCTCGCTCGCCGTGCTTTGTCTCTTCCCCCTGTTCCTCTTCGGGCCCTTCTTGATCGCCGACGAAGCCGTTTCCGGGGTTACGGAAGCTTTTGTCGAATCGTTTCGCCTCGGGATTTCCCACTACGCAAAGACGCTGGCGATCGCCGTCACGGTGGCAGCGCTTTTTTTCCTGGGCACGCTGCTGATCGTGGGTGTTCTCGTGAATATTCCGATCTGCTACGCCCTCGTTGCCGTCGCCTACCGCAGCCTCGTTTCGCAACCCCAATGAACGAGTCCGCCCAAGCCAGATCATCGCAGCTTTGGAGAGATTGATCTCGTTTGCCTGGCAAGCTCTTGGCGCCTGGGGCCACTCCGGGCGTTTGACTTCGTTTCCTCTTCCGGTCAGGTTTGCTTGTCGATGGACGTCCCCGAGCACCAAGGAGAGCGACGAAAGGCAACGCCGTCCTTCGCGGGAGAAGGATGGCAAGGAGACGAGGCCGAGATCGGCACAGCCCTCCTGTCATACTTGGCGCGCCACCCCGAAGCGCTCCCACTCGGATCGTTCTGCGAAGAGGGAGGATGGCCCGGGCCCTGGAGAGGGCATATCGACGAAATCCGGAGAAGCGGGGATGGGTTCCTGGTGATGCTGTCGGTTTCCTTCGAGGAGCGGGTTTCCGCCTGCTGCGACTTGGGGAGTGCCAAGGAGGATCTGGGCTATTATGCGATTCCCCGCTATGGGCAGCTGGAAGTTCGGCTCGACGGTCCAACCGGGCAGATCATCCTTCGGTCGCTCCCATAGCCGCATCGGAAAGGGCTCCCTCCGGGAAAAGACAGGGATTTCGCAGGAAGATGACGCAACGGACGAATGCCCAAGCTCGCTGGTTCGCCTCGGACTTTTTCGGTCGATGGCGAGCGCAACTGCGCAAAGGGAGGGCCTATTCCTTGGGTTCGATCCCAACGTCGGCCCAGGCCTTCGTCCTTGCCGGCCTTTTCGAGGCATCGTCACCCTTCCTGCTGCTCGTGACCGCCTCCGCCAAGCGGGCAGCAGCCTTGGCCGGCGCCCTGGAAGCGTGGGGCTGGCGGATTCCGATCTTTCCGGAAAGCGCCCCAGCCCCCCAAGGGGCTTTGCCGGATCTCGACCTGGCGGCTTCCCGCCTCCAAGTCGCCACCTCACTCCTCCAGAAGGAGCTTCCCGGCCTGATTGCGACCCCGGCTGCCCTGCAGCAACCCGTGCCGAGACCGGAGGCTTTGCAGCAAAGCACCATCCGGCTCTCTCCCGGTGGCTCACCGGATCGGGAAGCTCTTTTGGAAAAACTGACCGCCGCCGAGTTTGAGCCATGTCCTCGCGTGACCGTCCGGGGGCAGATGAGCGTGCGAGGATCCATCGTCGACCTCTTCCCCTGGACAGCTGCCTTCCCGCTGCGAACGGAGTGGGAGGTCAACACCCTGGCTTCCCTTCGGGAATTCGAGCCGGCATCGCAACGTTCTCTACGGATTCTCCCGGCTGCGACCATTTCCCTTCTCCCCCCGGCCGAGCTTGCCGAGGAGCAGACCACCACTGTGGAGAAGTGCCTTCCTGACGGCTGGTGCCGCTTCTGCGTCGACGAAGGCCTCGGCGTCGATGGAGCCGATTCCTTGGAGCCGGAGCCTGATTTTCATGAGCACGATTTCCTGGGACTGCCACGAGAAGACCGCCTGATTCGAGAGGGCCGCTGGGCACTGTTTGCCTCCGAACTTCGGCGCTGGCTCGCGGAGGAGTGGGATGTCGGGATCTTCGTTAACAACGAGGGGGAAGAAAGGCGGCTGGAAGAGCTCCTGCGGGCGGAGCAGATCGATCCCGCGGGGATTGCCTGGATTCCGGGAGCTCTCACCCGTGGGTTCTCCTGGCCTGCAGGGCGGGCAGCGGTTCTAAGCGACGCCGAGATCTTCGGCCGATACCAGACGCTCCCCCAGCGGGGAAAGCAGGCGATCGGCTCAGCGGAGGTCCGGCCAGTGGAGACTGCCTTCGCCGAATGGCGGACGGGGGATTATGTCGTTCACCTCCAGCACGGCATCGGCCGATACCGGGGCGTGGAACCTCTCCCCGACGGCGAGGGAGAAGCGCTGCTCCTGGAGTTTGCCGAGGAGGCGAAGCTCTTCGTGCCCATGGATCAGAGCTATCTGGTTTCGCGTTATCTCGGCGGAACCCGTCGCGCCCCGAAGCTCGATGCGCTGGGGGGGACACGGTGGCAGAAGGCACGGGCAGTCGCTCAGGGCGCGATTCGAGACTACGCCGCGAAACTATTGCGCATCCACGCAGAGCGGCAGGTGCTATCGGGGAACGCCTGCGCGCCCGACTCCGATTGGCAGCGTGAGTTCGAACAATCGTTCGTCTACCGGGAGACGCCGGATCAAGTCCGTGCCATTGCGCAGACCAAGGCGGACATGGAAGCGGCACGGCCCATGGATCGGCTCATTTGCGGAGATGTGGGCTTCGGCAAGACCGAAGTCGCCATTCGCGCCATCTTCAAGGCTGCCGTCAGCGGAAGGCAAGCCGCCCTGCTCGCGCCGACCACCGTGCTCGCTTACCAACACTACCAGACTCTCCGGCAACGTTTCGCGGACTACCCCATTCGAGTCGACTTCCTGGGACGCCTCGCCTCCGCCGCCGAAGAGCGGCGGGTAGTGGCAGCGATTGCTTCCGGCGAGTGCGACGTCGTCGTCGGCACGCATCGACTTCTTTCCCCGGACGTAACCTTTGCCCGCCTGGGGCTCGTCGCGATTGACGAGGAACAGCGCTTCGGCGTGCACCAGAAGGAGCGTTGGAAGGAACGCTTTCGCTCCGTGGATATGCTCGCCCTGTCCGCGACCCCGATCCCTCGCACGCTCTATCTCGCCCTGGCGGGCGCACGCGATTTGAGTCTCATCGAAACTCCGCCCGCAAACCGCCTGCCGATCGAGACGCTGGTCGGCCCCTACGATGAGCGGACGATCCGCGCCGCGATCGAAAAGGAACTCGCCCGGGGTGGGCAGATCTATTTCCTGCACAATCGGATCGCCTCGATCGAGCGGGTCTGCCGCCGTCTCCGCGAGCTGATTCCCGCGGCTCGCATCGAAATCGGACACGGACAAATGGAAAAGGAACAGCTCGAGGAGACGATGCAGCGGTTCGTCGCCGGAGAGACCGATGTTCTCCTGGCCACGTCGATCATCGAAAACGGCCTTGACATCCCCAACGCGAACACGATCATCGTCGACCGGGCCGACCGATTCGGCCTGGCCGACCTCTACCAACTCCGCGGGCGCGTTGGCCGATCCAACCAGAAAGCATTCGCGTATCTTCTCTTGCCACGCGACCGTTTCCTCGCGGCTGACGCCAAGCGCCGCATCCGGGCCATGCAGGAATATTGCCAACTCGGAGCGGGCTTCCGCATCGCCCTTCGCGATCTGGAGATTCGCGGAGCGGGAAATCTGCTTGGAACGGCACAGAGCGGTCATATCGCCGCCATCGGCTTCGAACTCTACTGCCGCCTGCTGCGAGAAGCGGTTGCCGCCGTGCAGGGAAAGAAGGTCCGAAGCCCGCTGGCGTGCAAGGTCTCGCTCGACTTTCTGAACGCCGGCCCCGAACGGCCCGGGCTTCCCGCCTCCTATATCACCTCCACCGAAGAACGGATCGCGGCGCACCGTCAGGCAGCGGAAGCGCTCTCGCCAGAGGAACGCCAAGAGCTGGAGAAGTCGTGGTGCGACCGATTCGGCCCGCTGCCGGAACCGGTGCGCTTACTCCTGGAGGAGGTCGAGATCCGCATTTTGGGAAGCGACCGCGCGCTGGAGCGCGTCGAGACGCAAGGAGACAAGCTCCTTTTGCAGCGGAACGGCCGCTACCTGATGGTCGGAGGTCGCTTCCCCCGCTTGACCGGACAGGATGCGGGAAGTAAGCTTGCTTCGATCAAGAAGTGGATCGCAACGTTGGCCTAGGCCGGTTGTGGCGTCCCGACGGGGAGGCCGCGCAGAGCGGGACGCATCGTCTGGCAATGCCCTCGACGTCGGCTCCGGAGCCGCAGGAACAATGTCGCTCTCCTCGTTCCAGGCTCCATGCAGGCATTGGCGTATCCAGGGGTCGCAACCAGGGAGCATTTGACATCCAGGCAAGTTTCTTAAGCATTCCGGTCCTTTTCTCCCTCTCCATGCCGCGCATGCGCCGAAACCGCCTCGGAGCCAAACCGCCTGCTTCCGTTCGAAGCATCCGTCGCGCCGGAAAACGGACTGGGCGACTCGGTCGGCCCGGACTCTTCCTCGGCCTGCTCTCCCTCTTGGCAAGCTTCCCCGGTCGCCTGATCGGACAGGCCGGCGTCGATGGCGTTGCCGCGATCGTCAACGACAAGGTGATTACATTTTCGGAAGTCAAGAAGCAGGTTGGGCCGAACGAAGCGGTCCTGCGTGAAACTTATCAAGGCCCGGAGCTGGTCGACCGCGTCAAGGAGGCGCGGCTCAACGCCCTGCGAGCGCTGATCGAGCGAGAGCTCATCATCCAAGATTTTAAGAAAAAAGGATATCAGATCCCTGATACCTTTATCGAGACTCGCGTCCGAGACATGATTCGCGGCCAATTCGACGGAGATCGCATCGCGTTCATTCGAACGCTGCAGGCCAGCGGGATGACCGAGGAGCGCTATAAGCAAAATCTTCTCGACCAGATCATCGTTCAGGCGATGCGGATGAAGAATGTGTCCGATAGCGTCGTGATCTCCCCCTATCAGGTCGAGCAATACTATCACGATCACATCGCTCTTTTCGTGGAGCCGCCGAGCGTCAAGCTGCGCTTGATCTTTCTCCAAAGATCTGCCTTGAAAGAGCGCCGCGTCGGTCCCGACGGGCAAGAACAAGAATATGATCAGCCGCTGGAGACCGCCAAAGAGCTGGAGACCAAGCTCCGATTCGGCGAGAACTTCGGCGAGCTGGCGCGCAGCTATTCCGAGGGGCCCAGGAAACAGGAGGGGGGAGACCTCGGCTGGGTGACCCGGGACACGCTGCGCCCAGAAATCGCGGACGCTGCCTTCGGGATGTTTCCGGGACAGACGAGCGACGTGATCACCACCCCGGATGGCTATTACCTCCTCCACCTGGAAGACAAGCGGCGCGAGCGGGTCAAGCCCATTTCCGTCGTGCGCAGCCAGATCGAGTCGGCTCTCTTGCAAGAAAAGCGGCAGAAACGCCAGCAAGAATGGCTCGATAGCTTGCGGGTCAAGGCATTCATCAAGATGTTCTAGCCCTATGGGACAGGCTCTTTCGCTCACCCCGTTTCTCTTCGGTCTCGCGCCGGGCTTCTGCGCGGGATCTTTCCTCGTGCCGCAGGTCTCGGAGCCGATGTAGGACCATGGACAAAGCAGTCATCGGCATCCCCGTGGGAGAGCCAGCGGGAATCGGCCCGGAAGTCGTGCGCAAAGCGATCGCCTCCCATCGGCTTCCCGCGCGCTGCGCCTATCGCGTCATCGGATCGGATCAGGGCTTTTCTCCCGGCAAGCCAAGCCCTTCTTCCGCCCGGGCTGCGCAGGAATGGCTGGAAGAAGCGGTCCTCCTTTGGAAGGAGGGCGCAATCGACGCGATCGTGACCGGGCCCGTTCACAAGGCGGGCTTGCAGGGAGCGGGATTTCCCTATCCAGGACAGACCGAATTCTTCGCCGAGAGGACCGGATGCCCAGCGGAAAGGGCCGTGATGAGTTTTTGGCATCCGAAGCTCTCGGTTTCGTTGCTCTCCACGCACTGCAGCCTCCGCAAGGCGATCACCTCGATTCTGCCCGAAAAGATCATCCTTTCGACCGAGCTTTTGGCCGATTTTCTGGCCCAACTCGGCCGCCCTTCTCCGCGCATCGCCATCGCCGCGCTGAATCCCCACGCCAGTGAAGGGGGCCTATTCGGCTCGGAGGAGCGGGAGCTCTTCGAGCCGGCCGTCACCCAGTTGCTGAAGAAGGGAAGGAACGTGTTCGGCCCCCTGCCGCCCGATTCGGTCTTCCGCCGGGCAATCCGGGGGGAATTTGCCGGCGTCGTAGCCGCTTACCATGATCAGGGTCTCATCCCATTCAAGCTGCTGGCCTTTTCGACGGGGGTGAACGTCACCCTCGGCCTCCCCCTGATTCGAACCTCCCCCGACCATGGAACCGCCTTCGATCTCGCCGGCAAGGATGCGGCGGATCCTCGGAGCATGATCGCCGCGATCCGGCTGGCCGCCCGGCTGGTCGCGGCCCAACAGCGCAAGAAAGCCACGAGAGATAGCCAATGAACTTCACGAACCTGCGAGGGATTCTCACCTATGTTCCCGAGTTCCGGGACAAGATCTTTGTGATCGCTGTCGACGGTGCGGTTATCGCCCACGACAACTTCGGGAATCTTGCCCTCGACCTCGCCGTCCTTCGCAGCCTGAGCGTCCGGCTGATCATTGTTCATGGCATCGGCCGCCAGGTGCGCGAGCTTGCCGCGGAGCGTTCGATCTCTCTCTCTTCCTCGGACGGAACCGGCCCCACCGACCCCGCAACGTTGAAAGTGAGCCTTGCCGCTTCCGCTCAGGTCACGCAGCAGATCCTCGCCGCGTTCGGCGCCGCGGATCTCCGGGCGGTCGTGCCCAACGCCATCGTGGCCCACCCCTTCGGAATCGTCGGTGGAATCCACCACCAGTTGACCGGACGGATCGAACGGGTCGACACCGCGTTTCTTCACGATCTTCTCGATCGCGGAATCGTCCCGGTCATCAGCCCAATGGGATCCGACCGCGAAGGGAATCTTTTTCGGGTGAACTCCGATGCGATCGCGGCGGCGATCGCGGAATCCGTCCGTGCCGTGAAGTTGATCTACCTCTCCGGCGAGATCAATTACGCCAAGGAGCACGACTTGGCACGGCAGCTCTCCGTGAGCGAGGCCGAATCCTTCGTCCACCGTCATGCGAACACGGCCTCCCCACTCCTTCTCTCCAAGCTCTCTCACTCGATTACCGCCTGTCGCAGCGGCGTCCGGCGAATCCACCTGCTCGACATTCGGGTCGACGAGGCCTTGCTCTCGGAGCTCTTTTCCCAAGTCGGGGTGGGCACCATGGTCTACGCCGAGGGATACGATTCGATCCGAAAGGCGCAGAAAAAAGATGTCCGCTCGATCCTCCAGCTCATCTCCCAATCGGTGGATGCCGCCGAGCTTCTTCCCCGCACCCGGCAGAGCATCCTGGCCCGCCTCGATGATTACTACGTACTGGAGATCGACCGGGGACTCGTCGGCTGCGTAGCCCTCCATCGTTTCCCGGAATCCTCGCAGGCGGAAGTCGCTTGCCTTTCCATCGCCCGGGTCTACGAAAACCAAGGGCTCGGACGAAAGCTCGTCCATTTCGCCCAATCGGTCGCGCGCGAGGAGGGAATCCGCCAACTCTTCGCGCTTTCCGCAAGAACCTACAACTTCTTTACCCAAAAGGTCGGATTCCGCGAAGGAACTCCGGATGATCTGCCGGCGGCTCGCCGGCTCCTCTACGATCAGAGTGGCCGGCACTCAAAAGTTCTTCTCAAGCAGCTGCTCTGAGCGCAGCACGCGACCGGGCCTTATGCAGGAAAAAGTGACACGCCTCCGGGCAGAGGAGAGGGACCGCCTCCTGCTCCTCCGGCTGGGGCGCCGGAGCATGCCAAAGGGGCCGGCGTAAGCAGCCTCGAACGCAGATCTGCTCGACGAGCGCCGGGAGATCTTCCTCTGGCAGCTGCCGTGTGACCTCGTAGAGGCCGGTCTGACGCCGTGCCGTCTCGGAAAAAGGTGTCGGAGCGAGCCGCTTTGTCTCCCATTCGGCAAGGAGCGCCACCGCGCCGGGATAGAGAACCCGGAGATCCGCGAAGAGCTCGTCAATCGAGAGAGGCCCTCTCCGCCAACCCTTTCGCAGCCCCGGGGCGCCGCGGAGCGGACGAAAACGGCCGGCCGCGTCGAAACGAACAAGGTCCAGGAAAGCCTCCCAACCCAAAAGATGCCGCAGCCGGGAATCCTCTGGAGCATCCTCCCGATGAGCCAGCAGATAGCCCGGAAAGATCCGAACTTCTCCCACCGTCCAGGGCGGTGGGGTCCGCGCAAGCCGAGCTTCAAGCCATTGGGTGAGCTTCATCGAAAGCCTCCACCTGCGCCAGAATGACCTGGTCCACGACAGGAGCCATTCCCGCGCTCCCCGCATAGTAGACCCGTCTTCCTCCCTCCGTCTCCTGCGGGTTGCGGAACTCGGGATCCCGCGGATCGCGGGCCAAGCCCATCATCCGAGGAATGTCGGTATACGAGTGCTTGCCCTCGGAAAGGAAGAAGGGAACGACGACGAGATCCTGCGAGCCAACGAGACCGCGCCATCCGGAGACACAAGGATCCTGCTCCAGGAACGCAACGTCGCACGCGGCAAATCGCCCGGATCTCCGAATGCGCTCGGCCTGTTCCCTTGCGGTCTCTGCCGAGTTTTCGTTGCGATCGGTCCCGTGAGCGACGAGCAAGAGGGCGACATCGCGGCAATGGATCTCCCCGAGCGCCCTGAGAGCCTGCTCCAGGATCGCATCGGCCATTCGAGGATGGCGGCCCGGCGGCTCGCAGTACCGGATTTCACACGAGTTCCTCCGGGTGACCGGGCCGACCAGCCCGAACTCCCGAGGCAGAACCTCCCGGGTGAAATAGCCGTGGCTCAGGAAATCGGGCACAAGATAGACGCGCTCCTCTTCTACTTCGTAGAGGACATTACGATAGGAGGGCTCCTCTTTCCAGAAGCACTCGTAGACGGCTTCGAACGCCCCGGAGGTCCGCAAGGATGCGGCATGCTGATAGATGGGCAGCGCCGATTCGGGGCTGAACATCGAGCCGTGACCCGCCAGGACGAGCGCTCTCCCGCCGGAACTCCTCATGCGCTGCGCTCCGGCTTTTCTCGCGCCATCCCTGCCACTTCACGCTTGCCCAGCACAAGAGTGGAACGTAGTCTGACTCTGACCTCGGAACAGCAAAAATCGCCGGATCGGCTCCGGCATGCGAAGGAGAAGGAGGCAGAGATCATGATTGTCACGACAGCGGAACTTTTCCGTTGCGCCTACGGAAAATATGCGATCGGCGCGTACAATATCAACAACATGGAGCAGACCCTTGGTCTCTTCCGCGGGTGTGCGCAAGCAGAGGCTCCGTTCATCATCCAGATCTCACGAGGAGCAAGAAAGTACGCAGACAAGCGGATGCTCGAGGCGATGATCCGTGCCGCCGAAAGCATCTACCCGGAGAGCATATTCGCCGTCCATCTCGATCACGGCGACGAGGCGACCTGCTACGACTGCATCGATTCGGGCTTCTACAGCTCGGTCATGATCGATGCCTCGCACCATCCCTTCGCGGAGAACGCAGCCATTACGCGGCGAGTGGTCGAGCGCGCCCACGCCAAGGGTGTGAGCGTGGAATCCGAGCTCGGCATGCTCGGAGGGGTCGAGGAAGACATCAAGGTCGAGGAGGGGCATGCCTGCCTCACCGACCCCGAGCAGGCAAAAGAGTTCGTGGAGGAGACGGGCTGCGATTCCCTCGCCTGCGCCGTCGGCACGAGCCACGGGGCCTATAAGTTCAAGGGGAGGCAGTCGATCCATTTCAACGTGCTGGAGGCCATCTCCAAGCGCTTGCCCGGCTTCCCGCTGGTGATGCACGGCAGCTCGAGCGTTCCCCAGGAGGAAGTGCGCCGCATCAACGCGGCGGGCGGGAAGCTCGACCCGAGCGCCTGCGGCGTGGACGAGAACGAGTACCTCCCCGCCGCGAAGCTCGGGGTGACCAAGATCAATATCGACACGGACGGACGCCTGGTCTGGACGCGCGTGCATCGCGAGTACCTGCGCGACCATCCGGAAGATTTCGACTTCCGGGGAGCCGGCCGCCTCTACATGGCCGAATATGCCAGCTTCATCGCGCACAAGAGCGAAAAACTCGGCTGTGCCAAGCAGTTGGAATCGATCCGCAAGTCGATTCTCGCCGAGCGGGGCGATCGCGCCTAGGCTCAGCCCTTCGCAGACGAGGCGGGTCCGATGCAATCGCGGACTCCGGCCACGAAAGAAAGGGGAGGCAGGGAGGGGCGGTGGACCTGAAACACCTGGGAATCCGGAATGTCCGGGAGGTCTACTGGAACCTGACGACGCCTGCCCTCTATGAGGCTGCCATTCGTCGTTACGAAGGGATGGTGAGCCATCTTGGACCCCTCGTCTTCCGGACGGGCGAACACACCGGTCGCCTTCCCAAGGACAAGTTCCTCGTTCAGGAGGCCTCTTCCCGGGAAAAGGTCTGGTGGGGAGCGGTGAATCAGCCGATGTCCGAGGAGTCCTTCGAACAGTTGCGGAGGCGCCTCCTCGCTTACCTGCAGGGCAAGGACCTCTTTGTTCAAGACTGCTACGGAGGCTGGGACCCGCAGTACCGGATTCCCCTCCGCATCATCACGGAGCGGGCGGTCCACTCCCTGTTCGCCCGGACCCTCTTCGTGCCGGAGAAGGACCGGGCGAAGCTGCCGCACGCGAAGCCCGCCTTCACGATCCTCCATGCTCCGGATTTCCACGCCGAGCCCGGCATGGATGGAACCCGATCCGAGGCCTTCATCACGATCCACCTCGGCAAGGGGTTGGTGCTGATCGGCGGAACGGCCTACGCCGGAGAAATCAAGAAGTCGGTCTTCACGATTCTGAACTATCTCCTCCCGCTGCAGGGAATCCTCTCGATGCACTGCGCGGCCAACTTTGGCACTGGCCTCGAGGATACGGCGCTCTTCTTCGGACTATCCGGCACCGGCAAGACCACCCTTTCCGCCGATCCGCACCGGACACTCATCGGCGATGACGAGCACGGCTGGACCGATTCGGGTGTCTTCAATTTCGAAGGCGGCTGCTACGCCAAGGTCATCCATCTGTCTGCCAAAGGCGAGCCAGAGATTTATGCGGCGAGCCACCGCTTCGGGGCGCTCCTGGAGAACGTCTCCCTCGACGTCGACACCCGCCGAGTAGACTTTGAGGACGAATCCCTGACGGAAAACACGCGATCGGCCTACCCAGTCCACTTTCTGCCGCGCGCAGCCAAAGATGGGATGGGGGGACATCCGAAAAACGTGGTCTTTCTCACCTGCGATGCCTTCGGCGTCCTGCCTCCCGTTTCGCGGCTCACAGAGGATCAGGCCATTTTTCACTTCTTGTCCGGCTACACCGCAAAGGTAGCCGGGACCGAGGCTGGCGTCCGGTGTCCAGAGGCCACCTTCAGCACCTGCTTCGGCGCCCCCTTCCTCGTCCATCCGCCCAAGGTCTACGCGGAGCTGCTGAAGAAGAAGCTCGTGGCACACGGCTCTTGTGTCTGGCTGGTGAACACCGGCTGGTCGGGAGGCCCCTATGGGGAAGGGAATCGCATGCCTCTTGCCGCTACGCGCGCCATCGTCCGCGCCATTTGCCATGGCTCGCTGGCCAAGGCCGACTTTGTCGAAGAGCCGTTTTTCGGTCTCCAGGTCCCTCGTGCCTGCCCGGATCTCGACGCCGCGATGCTTCTTCCCCAATCGACCTGGAAAGATCCGCAGCATTATGGCCGCCAGGCGCGAAAGCTCGCCGCCCTCTTCCAGGAGAATTTCGCCCGCTTTGGCTCCGATGTTCCGGGCGACCTTGCCAAGGCGGGGCCTCGGGGCTGAGCGCCCTTGGGCTTCCGGGAGTGCGATGTCTTTTCGTGCCGGAAAAGGGAGAGCGGCGTGTCCAGCGCGATCCGCTTTGCCCCGGAGGGCGAGAGCGGTAGCATCCTCCGCGAAGAGGCTCCATGGAAGTGCGCCTGTCCAAGTCGATGCAGGATGAGATGGCCGCCCGGGAAGGGGAACGGCTGATTCGCGCCTGCGTCCACTGCGGCTTCTGCTTGCCGGCTTGCCCGACCTACCGAGTCGTCGGTGACGAACTCGACAGCCCTCGCGGCCGTATCTACCTGATCAAAGAGGTGCTGGAAGGCCGGGGCGGCTCGGTTGCCCGTCAGCATCTGGATCGCTGCTTGCTCTGCCGGGCCTGCGAGCCGGCATGCCCATCCGGGGTCCAATACGGACGGCTCGCCACGGTGACTCGTCCTCTGGTCACGGCCCAGAGTCCTCGGCCCCCCATGGATCGGCTGCTGCGCTGGATGATCGGCGCCGTAATCCCTCATCCGGTCCGACTCTCCCGGGCCATCTCTCTGGCCCGGCTGCTCCGGCCGTTTCTGCCGGCTCGCCTCGCGGAAAAGCTTCCCTCCGGCTTGTCGGTGCCGCCTCCTCTTGCGCTTCGGCAGAATCACCCACGGCGGATGCTGATCGTCCCCGGCTGTGCTCAATCGGTTCTCTCCCCCGCAACCCATTTGTCCCTGGCCCGCATTTGTGACCGGTTGGGGATCGAGCCGATCCTCTCTCCCGGATCCGGCTGCTGCGGCGCCCTCTTCCACCACTTCGGCTCGGAAGAACGGGCAATTCGCCAGATCCGACGCAATATCGATCTCTGGTGGCCGGCGCTGGAAGCGGGAGCGGAAGCCTTGCTCATTCCCGCAAGCGCCTGCTCGCTCATGGTGCGCGAGTACCCCGAGCTTCTCGGAAGCGATCCAGCCTATGCCGAGCGAGCCCACCGGATCGCAGCCGCGGTCAAAGACCCGGCGGATCTTCTCCTCTCGGAAAAGATCGACAGCCTCATCGCCCCATCCACACAGGCCGTCGCCCTGCACTGCCCATGCACCCAGCAGCCAGGTCTGGTCGAAACGCTGTTTCGGCGGATGGGAATCCGCCTTTCCCCGCAGCCCGACTCTCCCGCCTGTTGCGGGGCTGCGGGAGCCTACGCGCTCCTGCAGCCGCAGCTCTCCAGCGAGCTGCGCACCTGGAAAGCTGCCGCGCTCGAGGCGGGCGGTCCCGCGGAGATCCTCACGGCCAATATCGGCTGCCAGCTTCACCTCGCGGGCGGGACCCGGCTTCGCGTCCGCCACTGGATCGAGCTAATCGACGAATACCAGGCCCAAGGGCTTGGGGGCGAGGTTCGCCCCACCCATCCGGCGTAGGAGTGTTGTCAAAGGTGCGCTTTCCAGGCAATCGTCTCTTGTGACTCCTCCGTCTCTTGGCTCGTTCCTCCGCCTCCGCGCGACCCGGCAGGAACAAACGGACGTCCAGCACGAACCGGCGGGAACCGCATCCCCGGCCTGCCCGCCGCAGGACATCTTGCGGCGGCTGCGAAGGGAGGTCCCCGGTTGCCCATTTCTTTCCCAGCCGGAGGAGTTGCGGCCGTATGAGTGCGACGGACTGACCGCTTACCGCGAGACCCCCTGGGCGGTAGCGATCCCGGAATCGGTCGCCCAAGTCCAGGAAATCCTCCGCATCTGCCACGCGCTGCACCTGCCGGTCATTCCCCGAGGTGCGGGAACCGGCTTGTCGGGAGGAGCTCTTCCGAGAAGGGATGGCCTGCTTCTGAGCATGGCCCGGTTTCGGAAGATCCTTGCGCTCGATCCCTTGAACCGAACGGCACGGGTCGAACCGGGAGTGACCACTCGGGCGATCTCGGAAGCCGCTGCTCCTCACGGCCTCTTCTACGCTCCGGACCCTTCCTCCGAAGTCGCCTGCACGATCGGAGGGAACATTGCCGAGAACGCGGGCGGCCTCCATTGCCTGAAATACGGGTTGACCATTCACAACGTGCTTTCCACAAAGATTGTCAGCCCCGATGGGGAGTTGCTGACCCTGGGGGCGGAAGCGCTCGACTCGGCCGGCTTCGATCTCCTAGCCCTCTTCGTCGGATCGGAAGGCTTGCTCGGGGTGGCCGTGGAAGCAACGGTCCGTCTCCTGCCACGTCCTCCCTTGGCTCGCTTGATTGTCGCCGCTTTTGCCTCGGTCGATTCCGCGGCAGCGGCGGTAGGGAAGCTGATCGGCCGGGGATTCGTTCCGGCAGGATTGGAAATGATGGACAATTTGGCCATTCGGGCAGCCGAGAAGTTCGTTCACGCCGGCTATCCGGTGGACGCGGCCGCTCTCCTTCTCTGCGAGTGCGACGGACCGCCCGAGGAGGTGGACGAACAGATCGCCCTCGCGGAAGGAGAGTTGCGAGAAGCCGGGGCTTATTTCTTGCGCGTCTCCTGCTCCGAGCAAGAGAGGCTTTTGCTTTGGAAAGGGAGGAAATCGGCGTTTCCTGCCGCCGGGCGGATGGCCCCCGATTACTATTGCATGGATGGGACCATTCCCCGCCGGGCCATGCCGGAAGCCCTGCGCCGCATCGGTCGGCTTTCGAAGGAATACGGGCTGCCGGTTGCCAACGTCTTCCACGCGGGTGACGGCAACTTGCATCCCCTGATCCTCTACGATGCCAGCCGGCCCGAAGAGCTCAAGCGGGCGGAACACCTCGGAGGCCGAATCTCGGAACTCTGCGTGGAACTCGGGGGAGTGATCACCGGGGAGCATGGCGTCGGAGTGGAAAAGCTTGATCAGATGTGCATTCAGTTTCGCGCGCCGGAACTGGCGCAATTTCATCGCATCAAAGCTGCGTTCGATCCCGACGGTATCCTCAATCCGGGCAAGGCGGTTCCGCTGCTCCATCGGTGCGCCGAGTTGGGGGCGATGCACGTCCACGGGGGGAAATTGCCTTTTCCCGAGCTCGAACGGTTTTGAGGTCCCATCGACAGATTCCCCAGAGGAAAAGAGCCAGTGAGCCTGAGCGAGCGCGATCTCACGGAAGCATTGGCCAATGAGGTGCGGCAAGCCCACGACTCCGGAATCCGGCTTTCCCTCGCCGGAGGGGAGACTAAGTCGTTCCTCGGGTGCCCGGTCGAGGGGGCACGCCTCTCGCTGCGTGAGCATCGGGGCATCGTCCACTACGAGCCGGCCGAACTTGTCCTGACCGCGCGGGCGGGAACTCCCTTGGCCGAGATTCATCATCTTCTGGCCG
>JAQTUK010000148.1 GCA_028710285.1 Methylacidiphilaceae bacterium
GCGGTATTCGAGACATAGGGGAAGGGGAAAAGAAGGAAGATCGCACAGAGGAGCCATCGCGTCTGGTAGAGCCGTCTTCTCCACAAAAAGAGAGCTGCGGTGACCATGGTCGCCACGAAGATGGTCCCGAGACCGACCATGATATGGTAGGCATAGTAGACCAGAGGGATGTTATCCGGCCAATTCGACTTGGGGAAGGAGTCGAGGCCATGGACTTCGGCCGTGAAGCGCCGGTAGGTCAACACGCTGAGCATGTCGGGCAGATAGATCGGGTTGTCCAGGGACTCGCTTTCCATGTTGGGCTGGCCAACCAGGATCAAGGGTGCCCCCTTCTCGCTGTGGAAGAGCCCTTCCATGGCCGCCCCCTTGACCGGCTGATAGGCGAAGACCTGCTTGCTCTCCTCATCCCCGGTCGGAACAATCACCAAGAGGGAGCTCACAAGGCCAAGGCAAACCCCGTAGCGCAGGAAGTAGCCCGCGAGATCCCGATGCCTTCCGCTGAGCAGGTAGAAGGCCCCCACGGCCGACACGACGAAGGAGGAGGTCACGACGGAGGCGCACATGTTGTGCAGGAACTGCCGGGCCGCCCAACTGTTCCCGAGGAGTGTCCAGACGCTCGAGACATGGACGACCCCCTCTCCGACGGAAAGGATCGCCACGGGATGCTGCATCCAGGCATTGGCCGCGATGACGAGGTAGCCGGATAGCCAAGAGCCGAGGAACACCATCCAGGCGGCCAGGAAGTGGAACTTTGCGCTCACCCTCTTTTCTCCGAAGAGGAGGATCCCCAGGAAAGAGGACTCGAGAAAAAAGGCGAAGGTTCCCTCCTGGGCGAGCAGCTGCCCCACCGTCTCTCCCGCGTAGCGAGAAAATCGGGACCAGTTGGTCCCAAACTGGAATTCGAGCACGATCCCGGTCACGACTCCAAAGGCGAAGGTCAGAGCAAAGATCCTGCTCCAGAACCGGAGCGCTGCATCCGCGAGCGGATTTCTCGCGAAAAGCGACGAGGTTTTGAAGAGTACCAGGAAAAGGGCGAGCCCCATCGTCAACTGGGGGAACAGGTAGTGGAAAGCGGCCGTGAAACCAAACTGGAGCCGATCGTATAAGAGCATGGGTTCCCCTCTGCTTGACCGTTGCGGCCAACCTTCCCCCACGTCTACGCGCTTCGGCATTCGAGGAAAAGCTTTTCGGCCACCATGGCCATTCGACCGAGGAGGCTGGACCGTCTCTCTCCCCGGTCTCCGCACATCCAGGCGGAGGCCCCGATCGAGAGCAAGGGATCCCGTCAGAAGGCTAGCCAGCGATCCTCACGAATTTCGCGCGGGAGGCGCAGCCCCGGCGGCCGGCGCTATCTGCCCGCCGTCTCCATCGGCGGCACAGCAGTCCTGCCGGCAGAGCCAAGCATTCCGGAACGAGGCGCCCGCCAGGAGCGCCAATCCACCGAGCATGACGATCTCGGAATTCCAGAGGAACTTGCCGGCTAACACGAGGGCTGCCGCCACCACGCCCAGGATCACGGGTCCGGTCCGTCGGTGGCGTCGCGCGGCAAAAAGCAACGGACCAAGGGCGATGAGGAGAAACAGACCGGTCAGGACCGGTAGAAAGGGCGTATAATTGAGAAATGGGAGACCCAATGCGCTGAGGAGACCCGCGTAAGTCGGCCAGCAGGCGGGGCAGGCCAGCTTCGGGAGCAAAGCCGCGGCTGCCGCGAGCAGCACGCCAAGCGTTTCCCGCCATCGTGCGCGACCCGTGACTGAACCCTTTTCCGCTCGCCCCCCCTCCCTTGCTTGGAGGAAGGCTTGCGTCAGGTCCCCTACCTCGGGCACCCCGACCAGCCGCTCGCCGCTCCGATAAAGCCGGCAACAGTTGCCGTCCCCGAGTCCCTGTCCCAGGATGTCTCGCCCATCGACGAGGATCGTCGGAGAGCCAAAATTCCGGACCCGAGCCGGACTGTCCGAAGCGGCGCGGTCCCATTCCTTCCAACGAACGGGCAGCCTCGCTCGAAGAAGCGCCTGCCGAAGCTGCGCTCGGGCCGCAACCACGTTCGGACACTCCCGGTCTACGATGAGCTCGATGGTCATCCGGCCCCCTCCCCCTCCAGAGCTTCGACAATCGGGCATTCGGCGACCCCCCCTCGTCCGTCGCAGGCGGCCACCAGCTTCCGAAGCTCCCCCTCCATCCGCTGCAAGGAATGAATTTTGGCATCGATCTCGGCAAGCTTGCCCTCGGCTGCGGCCCGGAGATCCGAGCAAGTCGCGGCCGAAGAGAAGCGAAGCAGGAGCAGCTTTCGAATATCGTCCAAGGAGAAGCCCAACTCCTGCGCGCGCCGGATGGAGCGGATGCGCCGCACCGCTTCAGTCGGATAACGCCGATACCCGGAAGCGTCGCGACGAGGTTCCGCAAGAAGACCGCGCCGCTCATAGTAGCGGACGGTCGAACGGTTGACCCTGGCGCGGCGCGCGATCTCCCCCATCGTCATCTCCTGCACAACCATACCCTACACTCTGCACCTTGGTGCAGAGTCAACCCGCTTTTTCCGGCTCTCGACCCTGGTGTTGCAGGACCGCAGCCCTTGCCCTGCGCTAGAGGGACCTGTACCCTCAGGATGGGAACGCAGAACAGGGTTGAGGCGCGCACCTTGACGACAGAAAACCAGGACTTCCACTCGAAGGCTCTCCGGGAAGCGGCGCTCTTGGCCCAGGAGAATGTTCGCCAAGGCAAGGGAGGGCCGTTCGGTGCGGTGATCGCCCGAGAGCGGAAGGTGATCGCCCGGGGGATCAATCGAGTCGCGCTCCAACTCGACCCGACCGCGCACGCGGAGATCGAAGCCATTCGAGCGGCATCCGTTCTCCTGGGAACGTTCGACCTGGGTGGCTGCACGCTCTACACGAGCTGCTACCCGTGTCCCATGTGCCTGGGGGCGATCTACTGGTCGCGGCTCGACCAGGTTTTCTTCGGCGCTTCCACCGAAGATGCGGCCCATGCCGGCTTCCGCGACGGGCTTCTCTACCGGGAGTTCCAGTCGCCTCCTCGAGAACGGACCCTGCGGATCGTTGAGATCGACTCTCCGGAGTGCCGCGAAGCCTTGCTTCTCTGGACGAAATCACCAAACAAGATCTTGTATTAAGGAGCGAATGGGCGACTGCCCGCGGAAGGAGCCCGGAATCCAAAGCGCGCGCACGCTTCGGTCCGGGAGCGATCCCTCCCTTGACGGCAAGGTGCGTAAAAGCGAAGTTTGGACGTCATGGTTGCGGAAGCCCTCCGCCTGCGCGCTCCACAGGCCGCTGATCGGCAATCTCCTTCCTCGGGACTGCCATGAGAGCCTCCTCTTTCGAGCATCCGCATCCTTCTCCCTCGCTGGTGGATGCCTACCTCCAAGCGATGGCCCCGTTTTGGCATCCGGTCTGTCCCACTGCTCACCTTGGCACAGACCCCATGCCGATCGAGCTTTTAGGAAAGCGGTTGACGATCGTCCGCCTCGATGGGCGGATTACCGTCTTCTCCGATCTCTGCCCCCATCTGGGAGCGGCGCTCTCGCTGGGAAGCGTCGTGGAGGGCCGATTCCTTCGTTGTCCCTACCATGGCTGGAGCTTCGATGGCATGGGTCGCTGCGTCGACATCCCCGCCCGAAGGGGTCTCTCCATCCCGGCCGCCACGCGAGCGGAAACCTTCCCCTCGACGGAGGCTCATGGGTTGCTCTGGGCATGCCTCGCTCCGCCGGCTCGATATCCGATTCCGGAGTTCCCGGAGCTCTCGGATCCCCGGTTCCACACCGGGCCATGGAAGGAGGGGTCTCCTTGGCGGGCCAGCGCTCCCCGCGTCATCCTCAGCCAGCTCGACGACACGCATTTTAGCTGGGTTCATCCGGGAACCATCGGGAGCGCGGCCCATCCGGAAACTCCAAACCACCAAGTCTCTCGAACGGCGTCTACGGTTGTTTCCCGATTTACGGTTTGGCAGCGAGCGCAGGCTCCTTCCGTTGGGCTGGGAAGCATGGCGGCGGAGCAGGATCTTTTCCCGGTCTCCTATGAGATAGAGGCGGGGACGAGCAGCGTGCGCATCCACAAGCAACGAACGGATGCTGCGTTTGCCGTATTCCAGGCGGTATCCCCCGTGAGGCAGGATACCTGCCGAGTCTTTTGGCAGATCGCCCGCACCTACGATCGGGAAACAGGATCCGACCCCGTCCACGATCGAGTCCAGGAAGCGATCCTCGAAGAGGACCGGAAAGTCGTCGAAAGCCAGCGTCCCTGGCTTCTCCCGCCGATTTCTGCAGGAAGAATTCGTTACCTGGGGCCCTGCGATCTGCCGCTTGTGGAATACCACCGTTGGATGGAGGAACTCGGGGTGCCGCAAATGTGAGGGGGAGCCTCCGTCGGCAGCCTGCGGGGAACGGTCGCTTTGTGCTTCCTCCGATTTCGCGGACATGAACGGGTGACAGGAAGACGTAATTCCCCGAAACAGAAACGGATCCTTGGCGCGCTGGAAGTGGCCGATTCCAAGGACTTTGTCCGAAGCCGGCTTTCGCCGCCTCGGAAACCTTAGGCCGAAGAGGCGCTGGAAACCGCGGGTTCTCCGTGACGCTTCCCCTTGACACGAGCGTCGATTCGTATACTTTGAATTCATATTATTTCAATTCGAAACATTATGCCGACCCGCTACAAAGGTTCTCCCGAGGAAATCCGGGCGCTCAACTGCTACATCAAGCTGACCCGTGCCTCGGAGACGCTCGCCGCCGCGCTCCGCGCTCCGCTCGCCCGCGAGGGGTTGACGACCGGGCAGCTCGGCGTCTTGGAAGCGCTCCTCCACCTCGGTCCGATGAACGAGCGGGAGCTCGGCCGCAAGCTCTTGCGGAGCGGGGGCAACATCACGGTCGTGGTCGATAACCTGGAGCGGCGCGGCCTGGTGGGGCGGGAACGGAGCCGGGAGGATCGCCGGTGCGTCACGGTTGCCCTGACTCCCGAAGGACTCCGTTTCATCCGCGGGGTCTTTCCGGGCCATGCGGCGAGGATCACCGCGGTCCTGAGCGCGCTCAGCCCAGAAGAGCAGAGAGAGCTGGGACGGCTCTGCCGCAAGCTCGGCCGCGGTGCGGAGGCAGAAGACGTCCTCCCGCACAGAGCCATGGCTTCCGGCTAAGGAGCCCGCGATCTCGTAAAAGGGAAAATCAAGAAGAGAAACAGGAGAAACCCAGGATGGCAACCAAGGTGCAGGTGGTCTTTTACAGCATGTATGGGCATGTCTATCAGCTTGCCGAGGCGATCGCCGAGGGAGCCCGCGAGCTCCCCGAAGTGGAGGTCGCCCTCCGGCAGGTAGCGGAACTGGTGCCCGATCCAGTTTTGGAAAGGAGCGGGGCCAAGGCGGCTCGGCAGGCTTTCGCCCATGTCCCGCCCGCCCGGGTGGACGAACTGGCCGAAGCGGACGCCATCCTCTTCGGGACACCCACCCGCTTCGGCAACATGGCGGCGCAGATGCGTAATTTCCTGGACCAGAC
>JAQTUK010000149.1 GCA_028710285.1 Methylacidiphilaceae bacterium
CCCCACGGTTCATCGAGGCGCATCGTCTCTGTCCCTATCCGGGAAGGAACGTCGAGATGGGCGTCGTCTTCGACCTCATGATTCATGATCTGGAGATCATCCTGCATCTGGTCCGGAGCCCCGTGGTTTCCATCGATGCCGTCGGGGTCGCCGTCTTGAGCCCGACCGAGGATATCGCCAACGCACGCATCCGCTTTGCCGGCGGAGCCATTGCCAATTTGACGTGCAGCCGGATCAGTCCGGAAAAGATGCGGAAGATCCGGATCTTTCAGGACGACGCCTACCTCTCCCTCAATTATGGGGACCAGTGCGGCGAAATCTACCGGAAGAAGAATGGGCGGATCGAACGAGAACCGATTCCGGTCGAGAGGGATGAACCTCTCCGGCTCCAGATCGCCGCCTTCGTTGATTGCGTGAGATCCCACATGGTTCCGGTCGTAGACGGGGGAAAGGGGGTTGCGGCTCTGGACTTGGCTGTGCAGATTGCCGATCGAATGGGAGAGGCGGTGGCTGCTTCATGATGCGACCGCATCGCAAGAGAAGGTTCTACCTGGTTGCCGGAGAGCCGAGCGGAGATACCCTGGGGGCCTTATTGATCGAAGCCCTTCGCCGGCAGGAACCGGCGGCGGTTTTCCGCGGCGCAGGCGGCTCGAAGATGGCGGCGGCGGGTCAAAGGCAGACGGTCGATCTCACCAAGCATGCGGTCGTGGGCCTCGTGGAGGTTCTTCGCCACTACCCGGAACTCCGGAAGCTCTTCCATCGGCTCGTGCGTGAGATCGCGGCTGCCCGTCCGGAGGCGGTGATCCTGATCGACTATCCGGGGTTCAATTTGCGGCTGGCTCGGGTTCTCCGCCGCCGCTTGCCATGGGTGAAGGTGATTTTCTACGTAAGCCCCCAGGTTTGGGCATGGAAGCCGGGGCGTGCCGAGCTTTTGACCGAAAGCGTCGACGAATTGCTGGTGCTCTTCCCCTTCGAGAAGGAGTGGTACGCCCAGCGCGGGACCTCGCTTGCGGTTTCCTGGGTAGGTCATCCGCTCTGGGATCGGCTGATGGACAACGAGCGGCCGGAGCTCCCAGCCGGCCGGAGGACCATCGCGCTCCTTCCGGGAAGCCGGGAGAGCGAAATCCAGCGCCATCTGCCGCTGCTCTTGGGAGCCGCCGCGGAGATGCAGGGGCAGCGGGACGACCTGGATTTTCTCTGGATTCTTCCCGATGCTCGACGGGAAGCTTACGCCCGCGAGCAGTTGGCTCTGTACGATCCGGGCTGCACGGTTCGTTTGCGAGTTGGCTACCCTCTTTCCCATCTCTCCCGCTGCAGCCTGGCGCTGCTCTGCTCGGGATCGGCTTCTCTCGAATGCGCTGCGGTCGGCACCCCGCAGATCCTTGTCTACAAGGCCAACCCGATTACGTACAGCGTCGCCAAGCGGGTGGTTCAGGTGCGTTTTTTGAGCATGGTGAATCTCTTGGCCGATGAGGAGATCATCCCCGAGCTCGTCCAGGAAAGGCTGACTCCGGGCACAATCGCCGAGATAGCGCTGCATCTTCTGGCAAGCCCCGATGCGTGCTCTCGAATGGCCCAGGCGATGCGCGAGACTCTGCGGCCGATCGCCGAGCCCGGGGCGAGCGCCCGGGCCGCCGCGCGCGTCTTGGCAGTGACCACCTGGAGGGACGAGAGCAACGAGGCGGAGAAGCCGGCGGCCGGCAGGCGCTCCCGGAAGCGGGAGGCCGCGGCACCCGAAGAGTCTCCCGCCGGGAGCCTTGCTTCGGAAAGCCGTCCCATCTAACCGGCAGGTTCGAGAAGCCTTCTTTTGCCGTCCTGGCAGAGAGAGGCTCATTTCCCCTTCGCGGACGGCAATCGCAAGAGCAACTCGGGCGGCTCGGCGCGCTGACTCTGCAAGAGGCCGCTGTAAAAAAGGCGGAAGACATACCCGTAGAAGCGCTGATGCGGGACGGGATGATCCAAGCGATAGGTGACCTGCAGAACCTCGACGCGGTTGCGTCCCCAGCGAGGGAAGGCATTCTCGAAGCCGACGGTGACATGAGCGTTGGTCGGCACGATGATTCCCGCATCGATCTGATCGTAGGCGTAGAACTGGTAGCTGATCTGCTCCAGGGAGATTTTTGTCCTGGAGTCGGCTGCGATCCGGAAACGGAAAATCAACTCCTGGCCAAATGGGCTGCCGTTGCCGCTCCTGCGCTCGACTCCGAGAAGCTGAAGCGGGGTTTTGACCTGGTGACGAAAGGCCGCTTCGCTGGAATCGGTGCCCTCCGCTTGCGCCGCTTCTTCGAGACGGCTCCGGGCTCTCTCGTAGGATGTCCCTGCCGCCGGGCCCATCGAAACGATCCGACTCCAATAGTCCGTAGCCCGAGAAACGTTCTTCGCTTCTTCGGCCAATTCGCCCTGCCGTTCCAGGACGATTGGATTTTGAGGCTCGAGATCTTCCGCTTGCGAGAGGGCTGCCCGCGCCAATTCCCGATCTCCTTCGCTGTTAAAGCGCTTCGCTTCCTGGAGCAGAGCCGCCACCCGTTCGCTGTTGGTCAGGGCGGGAGGAGCCAGGCGTCCGCCGCCGGGACGGGGATCGAGGACGAGCGATGGAGGACGATGATCGTATTGGGTGGACGGAACGGGAGATCGAGGCGCGAGCAGCTCCGGGATCGGCGTATCCTGCGACGGATGCGAGAGATGGGCGCTGGGCATCAGGGCGGGAGCGCGTGTGTCCCCCTTGATTCTGTGGCGGAGCCAGAATACCGATAAAAGCGCCATTCCTTGGACCGCGACTACGAGAGCGGCAAACCAGAGGGACCAGGCGTAGATTTTCGGAGCGACCCGCCGTACCGGCGCGGGCCGTGGTTGCGCGGAAGCCGTCGTTTTCGGGAAAGGCGGCGAGGGGGACTGAGCGAGGGGTGGTTCCTCCAGGGGTTCGGCGCTCACCATCGGCAGAGGCTCTGCGGGTATGATGGCCTGCGCAGCGGGCTCCGCCCGCGGTTCCGCGGAGCCGGCCCCTTCCATCGTGGCGGGCTGCGAGGGAGCGGTGCTTCGGGCTTCGGCCAGGAGGAGGGGCAGCCGCTTGGCGGCCGCCCGGAGCGCAGCCGCGTTGATTTTTCTCCCCGCGGCCAGCGAACCCAGGGTGGAGGGCGACGAATCGAGGGAAGCGGTTGCCGGGGTGAAGGAAGACGTTGCTTCTCGATTCGGCGAGACTAAGCTATCTGCGTCAGCCCCTTTTTGATCTTGCATGGAAAAACCCACGCCGGACGCCCCGATTCGAGAGCCTACCGATCGAGAGCTGGTCCTCTGTCTGCAGAACGGGGATCTTGGCGCGTTCGACCAGCTTGTCAAGAGGTATCAAGCGCGCCTCTACCGGGTGATCTATGGCGTGCTGCTCCATCACGAGGATACGAACGACGTTCTCATGGAAACATTTGCGAAGGCTTATCGCAACATGGGGCGATTCCGGATCGGGGCCTCTTTCTATACCTGGATCTATCGGATCGCCGTGAATACGGCGATTAGTCACCGGAGGAAATTCGCCCGCTTCCGGCTGGCGGGCAGCGCCGGAGAAGGGGACGACGAAGAGAGAACGCCGGAAGCGTTCGTGGACGAATCGGCGGGCAGGGAGGCGCTGCGGAAGATCGAGCTTCAGGAACTTCATCGAGAGCTCGATCAAGCGCTCGGCCAGTTAAGCGAAGCCCATCGGGCGGTGGTCACCCTTTTCGACGTGGAAGGTCTGAGCCATGGCGAGATCGCGAAGATTCTCGGGTGTTCCGAAGGAACGGTTCGCTCCCGGCTCTTTTACGCACATAAACGTTTGCAGCAATTGCTGCGTAATTATGTTTGACGCCGTCGGCGGCAACGGAGCAAAGTTTGAGGTCAACGATGAACGGAAAGCAAGCGGGCGAGAGGAAACTCAACGAACAGTTGCGCGAGTTCATTGCCAATCGCGTGGCGGAAAAGGCAACTCCCGAGTATTTCGAAGGGATGCTGGGGCAGGTACACCGGCGGCTGCGGCAGGAGCTTGTGGGCCGCCCTCGCTGGTGGGATCAGTTCGCGGAACTCTTCGCTCTCTCCTTGCCGGATATGCGACCCCTGTTCGTTCGATACGCGCTCCCGATGGTTCTTTTCGGCTCAGCCGCAATCTTCGCGTTGCGCCATGACCACTCGGCACCGAAAGTGGCGCTTTCCACGGGCGGAACGGCATCGCTTGCGGCAGAATCTTCTCCGGCGCATTGGTTCGCGGCGAACCCGGATCTACTCAGCGATCCGAGGAGGGCCATAGAACCATCCATCATCACGCCGACGGCGGCAGCGGAAGCATCGGGAGCGAGGGGGGATTTGACAACCAAGGCAAAAGACCGGGAAAATGGAGGACAATCGTTCGTGAGTGTGCTTCCCGTCCGGTATGAAGCCAGCGTGGACTTCTAGAATTTCCCTTTTTTCGGCTAGCGTTCTGCTATTCGCGTCGAGCGCGGCATCTTGCTTGGCATGGCAGGAATCCGTCGCCGCCCTCGGTAGCGAAGTCAGCCGGATATTCGGAGTTGCGCAGCATTCCGTCGTGCGCGTCCGGGTGCGGAGCCACTCGGTGGACGCGGTCGGAAGCGGCTTTTTTATCGATGCGGGCGGGACAGTCGTCACGCTCGCGGAACTCGTGGGTCAAGGGCAGGAGATCCGAGTGGAGACGGAGAGCGGGATCTTGCCGGCCACGCTGGTAGGGCAGGATAGCCGGAGTGGGCTGGCCCTGCTGCGGACTCAACCGGCGCACTCCACGCCGTTTCTTCGTCTCGCCTCTGGTGCCGAGCCGCGGCCGGGGGCTTTTGTCGTCGGAGTGGGGTATCCGTTCAATCTATCCGCGTCACCCATCGTAGGAGTGGTGCTGGGTTCGGACCGGCAATTTCAAGATCGCCTCTTTTGCGTATCGCATTTGCGGGTCGATATCACCGTCAGCCCAGGAGAGCTGGGGGCGCCGCTGCTCAATCTTCAAGGGGCTGTCGTTGGGGTGGTGACGGCGGTCGTCAATGAGGGAAGATGGGCGTATGCCTTGCCCGGAAGAGCTGCGGAGCGGGTGATCGCGGACGTTCGGCAGCATGGTCGGGTCCGGTACGCATGGGCCGGGGTCGGCGTGGCCAGGGTCGGCGATGATCGAACGCAGAGCCCCGTCATCATTACCCGGCTCTTTCCCAACTCGTCGGCCAAGACGAGTGGACTGCAAGAAGGGGACCAGCTGGAACGGATTAACGGAAAGCCGATCCATCATTTGGCGGACGTCGTGGATGCATCTTTTTACGCACCCGTAGGTCAGCCGATGAAGATTGCCATTTCCCGAAACGGGACAATCAAGCATTTCTCCCTGCTGGCTGGGGAGCGGCCTGCGGATAACCCGGGAGGAGCCCCCAGCACTCCGGCCGTCACGGTC
>JAQTUK010000150.1 GCA_028710285.1 Methylacidiphilaceae bacterium
TTCACGGATCGAGCAGTGGGCAGACGAGGGACCGGCGCCGCCTTGGACAGCCCACTTTCCCGACTCCCCCGATCCCTTCTACCTCTGGCTCGCCTTCTGGTTCCCCCAGATCGGCGCCCAGCTCTGGCGGCGTGAGGCGCTCCTGCGGATCGGCGGCTGGAGCGCGGGCCACCTGGTGGATGATTACGAGCTCTATGCGCGCGCCCTCCAGAGGGGGCTCCGCTTCCGGTTCACTCCTTCCCCCGGCGCGGTCTACCGGATGGGCCGAAACTTCTCCTGGACCTCCTCGAAACTGCGCCAGCTCCTTCCCGCCCACAACGCGGAGACCGAGGCGATGCTCCGCTGGCTCATGCAGGAAGGGCGAATGACGGCCAAGCTCGCCGAAGCCGCCGGCATCGGCTTCTTCCAGAGGCTGGGGGCCTACAAGCAGTTCGATCCGGCCGCCGCCGACCGGCAGCTGGCCCGCTACGGCGAGTGGATCTGGCCGGTCCTCCCCTCTCGGGACCGGCGGATGCTCCGCCTCGGTCTCTCCTACACGCAGGCGGCCCGAATCAAGGAGGTGGGAAAACCCTGGATTGCCCGCGTCGAAGGGCTTCTCCGCTCCCTGCGGGGCAGAGAGGGCGCGAAGGACTCCGTTTCATGAAGCAATGGGAACGCTGGCAGGGCTATGGGCGGCTCATCCGCACCTTTCGCAACTGGCCTCTCTACTTCCGCCATCGGCGAGGCTTGCTCCGTCAGCCGACGGTCCTGGAGTTCCACACCCGAAGGGGCTTCCGGCTTCCCCTCCCCCCGGCCCGGATCGGGGATTTCCACGAAATCTTCCTCTCCCACCATTACCTGCTCCCGGCCTGGTCGAGAGATCTCCGTGATTTTCGGACGGTGATCGACATCGGGGCCAACATCGGGCTCTTTTCGCTCTTTGCGGCCGAACGCTTCCCTAGGGCGAAAATCCTCGCCTTCGAGCCATGGGAGGAGAACTTCCGCTTTCTCGAGAAGCTCGTCCGGGACAACCGGCTTCCCGTCCTTCCCTTCCGAGAGGCCCTCTCGGCGACCTCGGGGACGCTCTCGCTCCACCTTCCCCGCTCGGAACGCTTCTCCAGCCGCGCCACGATCTTTCCCCGGCCGCCGGGTCCCTCCTGGTCCAGCCAGGAGGATCTTCGGATCGAGGTTCCCTCCGTGTCCCTCGAAGAAGTCTTTCGCCGGGAAAAGCTCGCCACCTGCGACCTTCTCAAGATGGATTGCGAAGGCTCCGAGTACTCCATCCTCTACGGGACTCCTCCCGAGCTCCTCGCCCGCATCCGGCGGATGGCCATCGAGGTCCATGCGGGGAGCGCACCCGGCGAAACCCTGGCGAGCCTCACCGCCCACCTGAGCGCCTTGGGATTCCTCACCACGACCCGGCCAGCGACCGAATTCACGGCGATGCTCTACGCCTGGCGCAGGAATCCCGGTTAGACCGCCGCGAAAAGCCTCTTTTCAACCAGAGCGCGAGGGCTCATGCTTCGCGCCACGAACTCCCCCATGCGCTGCCTTTCCCGAACCTGCCTCCTCCTCTGGCTGGCGCTGGGAATCCCCTCCCTCCTTCCCGCCGCCACCTACCAGGTCGACTCCGCCAGGAGCAAGGTCGAGATCCTCGTGATCCGCGGCGGCCTGCTCGGCTTCCTTGGCCACGACCACGAGATCGTCTCCTGGAAGCTCACGGGGACCATCGACTACAGCCCTTCGTCGATCGCCTCGCTTGGCGCCGATGTGAGCCTTCCGGCGATCTCCTTGACGGTCGTCGATCCCCAGGTGCCTCTCGAAGAGCGTCGGGAAGTGCAATCGACCATGCGTGGCGAGCAGGTGCTCGACGTCGCCCGCTACCCCGTGATCCACTTCGTCTCGACGGGAGCATCCCCCGCCCGCACTCCTGAGCAGGTCCTGGTCTCCGGCGAGCTCTCCCTCCACGGTGCGGTCAAGAAGATCTCTTTCCCCGTCCGGATCACCCCCTTGTCCGGGGCGATCCACATCCTCGGCACGGCCAAGGTGCGCCAGAGCGATTTCGGAATCCAACCGATCCGGATCGCCGGAGGAACCGTGCGGATCAAGGACCTGGTCGAAATCCACTTCTCGTTGACCGCCCGGGGAGGCCCGGACGGGGAACGCTAGCGCCCTTCTTCCTTCTCCGACCGGCGTTGCGCTCAGCCCATCCGCACGCAGACCGACTTGAGCTCGGTATAGTTTTCCAATACGGCGTGACCCATCTCCCGGCCCCATCCCGACTGCTTGTACCCCCCAAAGGGAAGGGCCGCATCGAAGACGTTGTAGCAGTTGATCCAGACGGTTCCCGCCCGAATCCGGCCCGCCAGCCGGTGAGCCCTTCCGATGTCCCGCGTCCAGATTCCCGCCGCCAGGCCGTAGATCGTCTCGTTGGCCGCCGCCGGAATCTCCTCCTCGCTCGTGAAGGAGGAGGCACAGACGACCGGCCCGAAGATCTCTTCCCGAACGATCTTCATTTCCGGCCGGACATCGCTAAACAAGGTCGGCGGAACGAAGTAACCGCGTCCTCCGAAGCCCTGGTCGGCCGACCGGGCCTTGGCACCCTCCTCCTTCCCGCTGCGAATGTAGCCGGTCACCCGCTCATACTGCTCCTTGGAGACGAGTGGTCCCATCTCGGTATCGAGCGCCATGCCCGGTCCCACCCGGATCTTCTCGGCCTCCTTGGCCATCCGCTCGATCACCTCGTCGACCACCGGCCGCTCCACGTAGAGCCGGGAGCCCGCGCAGCAGCACTGGCCATGGTTGAAGAAGATCGCCATGGCGGCTCCGCTCACCGCTTCGTCCATGTTCGCATCGGCGAAGATGATGTTGGGCGACTTCCCGCCGAGCTCGAGGCTCACCTTCTTGAGATTCCCCGCAGCCGCCTTCAGGATCAGCTTGCCCACCTCGGTCGAGCCCGTGAAGGCCACCTTGTCGACGTCGGGATGGGCGGCCAAGGCGGCTCCGGCGGTCTCCCCGAAGCCCGTGAGAATGTTCACGACCCCCTCGGGGAAGCCCGCTTCCTGGATCAATTCCCCCAACCGCAAGGCGGAAAGGGGAGTCTGCTCCGCTGGCTTGAGGACCACCGTGCAACCGCACGCGAGGGCGGGACCCAGCTTCCAGGCCGCCATGAGCAGCGGGAAGTTCCACGGAATGATCTGACCCACGACCCCGACCGGCTCCCTCACCGTGTACGCAAGGTAGCTCTCCGGCTGGGCTAGCCCGAGCGGGATCGTATTCCCCTCGATCTTGGTCGCCCAGCCCGCCATGTACCGGAAGAGATCGATTGCCAGCGGAACGTCCGCAACCCGGGCTACGGCCAGCGGCTTCCCATTGTCGAGAGATTCCAGCTGCGCGAACTCCTCCAGGTGCTCCTCGATTCGGTCGGCAAGCTTCCAGAGGAGCTTTGCCCGCTCCGCGGGAGCCATCCTGGCCCAGGGACCCGCCGTGAACGCGGCCCTCGCCGCCCGCACCGCCCGATCCACGTCTTCCGCGTCCGCTTCCGCTACCTGAGCGAGCGTCTCCTCGGTCGCCGGGTTGACCGTGGCGAAGGTCTTACCCGACGCCGCGTCTACCCATTTGCCTCCGATGAGCAGTCCCTTCGGTCCGGAGAGAAATTCCGCAACCCGCGGATCGATCGGAACCAGATTCGTCTTTGCCACTGCTTCCTTGGTGACTACCGCCATGGGATTCTCCTTTGCTTTTGGGCCATTCTAACGCTTGGGAACCCATGCTGGCAAATGGACTCTCCGGTGCGGCCGGGCCATGGCAGCCGCAGCGTTCCACCCCACCTCATAGACGAGTTCGAAGCGAAGGATGGCCGAATCCCGGGCCATCTCGCTCGGAGGGGCCGATAGGGCCTCCTTCCAGCGAGCGAGCGCTTTCTCGAACTCCGCGAGCCGCTTGCCTTCCCGCTCGCCACCGCTCAGAGAGCGATCCCCTCCCGCAGCGCTTCTGCGCGCAAGGACTCGCTCGCCGCTTCCAAGCAAACGAGATCGATCCGGCGAATCGTCGGAAGCTCTCCCACCGCGCGGAACAACTCCCTCTCCACTTCCGGACGCCTCGTTCCCACCCAGAGAAACCCGAGATCGAGGTCCGACCAGGGCCGAGCCTCCCCCCGGGCAAAGGAACCGAAGATCACCAAGCGAATCCCCGCCGGCCGGAATCGCTCCGCGAGCCGTTCGAGCCCCGCCCAAACCGGGGAAGGGAGATCGCCGAAGGCCAATCGGGAAACGGCTTCGCTGCGTCGGAGCATCGACTCTTCCTTTGGGGAGATTGTCCTCGCCCCGAGCACGAAAGGCAATCCGGCTCCGCTCACAACCTCTCGGCCTTAGTCCGAAAGCGATCCAGGATAGACCGGAAGTCCCCTGCGGTATAGGGACGCCTTTTCCCCGAACCGTGTAAAGTGGGATCCTGCGGCGGCCCTCCGGGCTGGAGAGCCTTTCGATCCCCTTGCGCCTTTCCCATCCCCCGTCCGTCGATGAGAAGCCCTGGCAGCTCCATCCCCTCCACCGCCTCGACCTCAAAAATGCGCCAGGTCGTCTTCGGCCACCCAGTCCCGCATGTCCTCGGGCTAAGACACGGCGCCATCCGCTCCACGCTCACGGTTCCGGCTCGCGGACGCCGTGCAGGCTTCGCCCCCCCGGACCATTCGCGCCGACGGCTTGGTCGCCCACGACTGCGACTTCCCCCGCATCCCCTCGCTCGCGCATCTTGTGCCACGCAGAATGATCCGCGCCCGAAGAGGCTCCCCTCGCCGCGCGCCCCGACCTCTCCCGCCTTCGGAGCACCGCTTGGGTTACGACTTTCTCGAGGCGCCTCCCTAAGGATCGCTCTTCCTTCACCGGAATCGCGGTTGCCACCGGTTTTCGCTCCGATGATCTCGCCCTGCTCTGCGCCGCGCTGGACATCGCGGCCAATTTGTGAACAATGGCCCGCGAGTTGCGGCCAGAGGGGGAAAGCCGGAGCGTTCGCCCTCTAGGAACGCATCCCAATTTTAAGGTCACTACTCTATGGATATCTCGCGCATTCCGGTTGGAACCAACCCCCCTTACGAGATCAATGCCATCATCGAAATCCCGCAGGGAGGGGTGCCCGTGAAATACGAGATCGACAAGAAGTCCGGCGCGATGTTCGTCGACCGGTTTCTCCACTCGGCCATGTTCTATCCGGCCAACTACGGCTTCATTCCCCACACCCTTTCGGAAGATAGCGATCCGCTCGACTGCATGGTCGTTTCCCATACGCCGGTCTCGCCAGGAGTCGTGATCCCCTCGCGCCCGATTGGGGCACTGCTCATGGAGGACGTGCATGGCATCGACGAGAAGATCATCGCCGTCCCGATCGACAAGCTCCATCCCTTCTACACGCGCGTCGCAAGCTA
>JAQTUK010000151.1 GCA_028710285.1 Methylacidiphilaceae bacterium
GGATGGCTATGGATACGCATTCACGAAGATAGCCAACAAGAAAGGAGAGCGAGAACAGGGGCAGGCTTCGCCTGCCGCGCTATCCCTCCCCGGCCTGAACGCCGGGGTTTCCCGCGCAAACTGATGATTCCCGCACAAAAGACGCAGATCCCGGGACCGCGCTCGGCCGAGCTGTGTGCCGGGTTGCGCCGCTGGGAATCCCGGAATGTGACCTTTCTTTCCCCAGACTTTCCCGTCTTCTGGGAACACGCCGAAGGGGTGAACGTCTGGGATGTCGACGGAAACCGCTATCTCGACCTGACGGCGGGATTCGGTGTGGCGGCGCTGGGCTATTCTCTTCCCGCGATTGCCGCCGCTGGTGGTGCGCAACTGCGGCAGCTTCCTCTCGGGATGGGGGATGTCCACCCCTCCGCGGGAAAGGTCAGGCTTTTAGAGCTCCTTTCTCGCCTCACCTTCGAAGCCTGGGGTAGGGGAGAGGCCAAGTCGATTCTCGGTTGCACGGGCAGCGATGCGGTAGAGGCGGCGATGAAGACCGCCCTCCTGGCCACAGGGCGTCCAGAGCTGATCGCCTTTCAAGGGAGCTATCACGGGCTTGCCTACGGAGCGATGGAAGCGACCCAGATGGGCGATTTTCGAAAGCCCTTTATCGAGCAGATGGCCAAGCGGGCCGTCTTTTTACCCTTTCCGAACTGTTGGCATTGCCCCTGGGGCAGGGGAGAGCGCTCCCCTGCGGAGTGCGATGCAAGGTGCCGTTGCGCCCTGGTCGACGAACTCAAGCGGGTGTTCGCGAGCCGATCGGTGGGAGCCATACTCGTCGAGCCGATGCTAGGGCGGGGAGGCATGATTCTGCCGCCCGACTGGTTTTTACCCCTCCTTCGGCAGGTGGCGGATGAGGAGGGAGCGCTTCTCATCTTCGACGAAATTTTCACCGGCTTCTTTCGAACCGGCCCCCGCTTTGCCTGTGAGCGATCGGGGGTGGTACCCGATCTGCTTTGCGTCGGGAAGCCTCTGGGAGGCGGATTTCCGATTTCCGCCTGTATCGGGCCAGCGGAAGTGATGGATGCTTGGCCGGAGTCGGATGGAGAGGCGCTTCATACCAGTACCTTCCTCGGAAGCCCGCTTGGTTGCCGGATGGGTTGCGCCTTTCTCGAAGAGATCGAACGACGCCAGAAGGACCTGGCGGTAGAAGAAAAGGGGAAAGGGCTCTTGGCGGGATTGAGCGATCTGGCGCTTCCGGCATCGCCCCTGAAGAACGTCCGTGGTTCCGGGCTTTTCATAGGCGTCGAGGTGAACGACCCGCAAGGGCGGCCGCACGCGGCGCTGGCGAGCCGACTGGTTTCCGCCCTGCTGAAAGCCGGAGTGATCCTGCTGGCCGGAGGTCCCGATCGCCATGTGCTCTCGTTCACTCCACCGCTGATCGTGACGCAAGAGGAACTCGACTGGTCGGTCACCACCCTTCACTCACTGCTGGAGAGGATGGGGGTCTGACCGGGAACCGGGGTCCTTGCCGGGATCCATGTCAAAGTTGTACCGAACCACGCGCTTGGCATGCACATCGAGGATCTGCCGCTCGAATTGATAGTAGATCGCGTTGCGCTGGACGAATTCGAGCTTCTCCGGGGAATCGATGTCAAAGGAAAGAAAAAGGCTGAAAGAGTTGTCGGGAGCGAGATTCCGTCCCACGCGCAGATTGTGAATGTCCGGAAGCTTGAGCAGAAGAATCCGGATCTCGATCATGAGAGCGTCCAGTTCGGACGGAGGAGTGGAAGGGAGGGTTTCGAGAAAGCAGAGGTGATGAATCATGAGTGATGATGTTAGCGATTGTGCCGCAACACATTGATCCTTCCCTACCACAGGGCGGGCGCAAAGGCAAATTTACTCGACAGGGATAGGCGTCGACGGCAAAGTTCCGACAAATGTTCGGCAAGCTCTTAAAAAAAAATTAGAGTCGGCCAAAAGTCCGGGCAACGCCCTTCCTCCGGAAAGTAGCTCACCACCCAAGGTTTCTGCTCCCTACCAGGGCGCCGGGCCTTCCCCCCTTCCTTCTCCTCTCAGAGAGGAAAAAGCGCCGAAGGCCGAGGAAATCCACGCGGAACCGCCAAGGACTGCTGCTGCTCCCGAGGCTTTTCCCGTTCCCGCCATGCCCGAAACGCCGCTGCCTGCGGAGGAGGCGACTGTCATCGGGACAGGGACGCGGCTACGGGGAACGATCGCTTTTCAGGGAAGTTTCGTCATCCACGGTGACTTTGCAGGAAAGATCCATGCTCCCGAGGGGACGGTGCGAATTGGACCCGAGGGCCGAGTACAGGCGGAGATCGAAGCCGCGGAACTGCAGGTCGAAGGGAAAGCCAGAGGCAGTCTGTTCGCCCATGACTCGATCGAACTATGCAGAGGCGCGGAGGTCCAAGGAAACATGCGCTGTGCCCGCTTGCGGATCGAGAGAGAAGCGGCATTCGATGGGCATTGTGAATGTTTCCGACCGCCTTCCCAAGAGCCCGAACCGGTGCTGCACCGGTGCGATCTGCATGGCTTCTTTACGGCCCTCCAAGTTGCTTCGCTGCGGCCCTGAACAAGGGGTGCCAAAGAGAAGACGCCCCCGGCGAGAGCGGTAGCAAACCTGCTTCAGCGCCCCGAGGCGCAAAGCGGTCGACCAACGATGTCCTCGAGCACCGTCAGCGGGGATCGCTCGGGATGGCGAAGCGCGGCGCGCGGTAGATGGAATGTCTGCTCCAGCAAGTGCTGGCCGGCATCCACGGCATGCAGGGCTTGGTCGGTAAAGCACATCCAGGTCGTACGCGGCGGGAAGGCAAATGCCTGCTGCGGGCTCTGCCGTTGGTATTCCATGTCGAGCTTCCCCTGGTCGTGGAGACCGAGCATGTAGTGGTCGTACAGGCTCCGGTATCCTTTCGTGGCTCCGACAAGGGAGAGCAAGAAGCGCGACCCGGGGATCGGCTGGGGAACGCGGCCTGCAAACCGTTGGGCGTATTCCCGGAAGCCCTCACCGATTCGCCAGGAGCGCGGCTTGCCTTCCGGGTTGATATTGCAGAACACCCTTAGGATGCGCTTTCCGCCGGTCGGACGAGACGGGAAGGCGTCGACGTGGAGCCGGGTATCGTCCTTCCGATAGGAAGAGGGCCTGCCAGAGATCTCAATCGGCCGAAAGCTCGTCCTTGCCTGGTAAAGAGCCGACGCATAGGTTGGGAGAAGGTTTTGCAGCAACTCGCGCGTGCTATCCGCGTAGCGACGTAGCATTCGCGAAAGAGCAGTCTTCTCGGCATCGCTTCCGCTGACTCCCCATATCTGGCCGGTTTCGCGTTCGAAGCTGATGTTTTTCGCACCGCCCGTGCTCCATCTCGGCTGGAGGAAGGCCTCTTCCCCCGGGAGCAGCTCGAATGCGAGCTGCGGGAAATAGAGAACCATTCCTTCCTCGAGACTCTCGATCGCCTGGTTCTGCACTTCGGCGGCGACGGCTTGCGTCCAAGAGTTGCCCGGCAGTTCGACAATCGAGTTCATGGCCATGGGAGCGGCTGTTCGAGGGCGGACCTCAGGCAATGGTCGGCGAGCGGTTGGTTACCGACTCTTCTTGAGAATCGGAAGGCCCGTCCGGTCGCTCTCGGAAACGATGTATCCCTTCGGAAGGGCGTCAATCGCGCCATCGCGGGGTTGCGTCGAAAAGAAGTAGAGCGTCACCTTGTGTCCATTGCGCAAGGTTTGCTCGCGAGCATGGAGATAATATGTTTTTCCGGATTTTTTGCTAACGACATGGAACGGCATGAATCTTCCTCCTCAAGGTTATCCCGCTATTCGGTTATTGTAGTGCACCCGCTTCCCGAAGGGTCGCGTACACTCCATTTTTACTCAGCGTTTTGAGTCCTCGAGCAGAAAGCCGCAAGGATACCCACCGGCCGAGTTCCGGCACAAAAAGCCTCTTTCGCCTTAGATTAGGGAAGAACGTCCTGCGCGTTTGAGCGGTGACGTGGGTTCCGATCCCTCCCTCCTTCTTCGGCTTGCCCTTGCGACGGATCGCGTGACCGCGGGCCGGTCGCTGGCCTAAAATACAACATTGTCGAGCCATCGAAACCTCCAGGATCTATTGTAAGAGGAGTACGTTGCGCGCACGCTTGATTTCCTGCGTTAACTTTCTGTGAAGTTTAGCAGGCATTCCCGTGATTCGTCGAGGAAGAATGCGGCCGCTTTCGGTAGTGAATTTGCGAAGGAGATCGGTGTTCCGAAAGTCGATGGCTTCCGTGTTGATATCGATTCTGCGCCGGCTTTCCGTACGGTGATGTCGCCGATTGCGGTTCTGTCTCTTTTTTTTCATGGCCACTTTGCTAGTCTCCGGAACCCTCTCTCTCCTCTCCCGCCTCGTCCTCTTCTTCGCCCGCTTCCGCTGCCTCGCCGAACTGGGGAACCGATTCCCACCGCCGCTCGAAACGGCTCTGTTGCTCCACCTGACGCTGGCATTCTACCGTGAAGCGTGCGTGCGGGACCGCCTCCAAGCGCTGGAGCGGAATCGGCTTGCCGGACATTTCGCAGATGCCATAGGTGCCCGCCTGAGTCCGTTTGATGGCCTCTTCGATCTCGTAAAGAGCATCCTGTTCCTGGGAAAGCAGGCTCAAGGCAAAATCCTTGTCGTAGGCGTCGGTGCCCGCATCCGCTTGGTGCATCCCAAAGCCGCTGGCCTCGCTGCCCTCCGGCCGGACGCGCAAAGAATCCTGGGCGATGCCTTGCATCTGCCCCAGGATGTCGTCGCGCAACTCGAGGAGACGCTGATGCTGCTTTTCCAGAAAGGCCTGCCGGCGCTTTGGAGGAAGATCGGCGATCGTGAGAGTGGGCGGTGCGTCAGACATATCTACGCTCGTTTCGTTTTCTTCCGGCGCTTCGGCTTCCTCGTGTTGGATCGCCCTCGGTTGAGCGGCGGAACGGACCTTCTTCGAACTCATTTTCTTGGCCGCAGCGGCGGCCGGGGGTGAGGCTTCCGCCTCTGCTTCGGTCTTCGCCCCCACATCCTTGGAACTCTTCTTGCTGCTTTTCCCAGCCATCGCGCCGGTCAATATGCGAGGGAGTTCCGCGTTTGCCAAGGACTTTTTCCTGGAAGTGAGCCTCTTCGGGCTTCGCGCATCCATGACGGGGAGCAGTCCCCGATCGTGGGCAGCCCTTTGATGCCGCATCCGACACGGTCCACGACAAGGTGTTGCCATGGAAAGGGCAGGTATCCTGGATCGCGTTCGCCGCTTTCGGCGGCCGCGCGAGCGCTTTTCCTGGGAGTTCTTATC
>JAQTUK010000152.1 GCA_028710285.1 Methylacidiphilaceae bacterium
AAACGGAACCGTTTCCCGACCCCGATCCCTTCTCGAAAGGGACATCCCTCGGTCGAAAACGCTCGGAAACGCCTCATCCACACCTCTCTCGCCCGAAACCTCGCAATGGTGAGAAATGGCAGCTAGCGCTGCCGGCATAGCGGGATCCGCTCCCAAGGAAGCAAGATCGTTTCCCGTTCTGGGCTCGGGGGTGCGAAGGGGGGTCCCGACTCCTGGGTCGCGGGCGTTCGAGTGGTGATGCGCCGCCTGCTCGCGCCTCCGGTCTCGAGCGGCACAGCCCCACATCCCAGCCCGTCTTGACCCGCACCGGGTCAAGCATCAGCTGCTGGAGCGCGTTGCAATAGTGACTATCGGTAGCTACCATGCGGTCATGAAAGCAGTCGGTGTGAAGCAATTGAAGGCGAAGCTGTCGGAATATCTGCGGCTCGTGCGCGGCGGCGATACCATTTTGGTGACCGATCGTGATGAGGTGGTGGCGGAGCTGCGTCCCGCCCGTCGGCAGGCTGCCGCTACCGATTCGCTCGAAGAACTCTTCGATTCATTAGCTGAGCGCGGAGAGATCACCCGCTCTTGCCGGCCGAAGCGTCGGTGGAAATGGAAAGCGAAGGGCCTTGGATTAGCCACCGGCACCGCCAACGCGCTGCTCAGCGAAGTCCGCAGCGATCGATGAGGCCGGCCAAGTCCGCCTGCCTTTATCTGGACACCTCCGCGGTCTTGAGGGCGGTTCTCGAAAACGGAATCAGTCCTGAAGTTGAGGCGATGATTGCGGCGGCGCCAGCCTTGATAACCTCGCGGCTGTCTTTAGTGGAGTCAGCGCGGGCACTTCATCGGCTGCGGCGGCTCGGAGCGGTCGGCGAGGAGAAGCTCGCTGACGCAGAGCGGGAGATTAGCACGGTGTGGGAGCGATGCGAGCTTTGGGAAATGACCCCGGCGGTATGCGCAAAGGCTGCCCAGGTGCACCTAGAAAGCTGTTGCGAACTCTTGACGCAATTCATCTCGCCACTTTCGTGTTGGCCCGGGAAAAAATGGAAGGTCTCGAACTCCTGACCGCCGACGACCGTTTGGAAGCGGCGCTCGGATCGATCTAGGCCGGATTGCTGGAAGGCGGCGTAGGCCCGAAACAAAGGATGCACGAAGGTCGGGAGCAAGGGGGAACGGCTGAGGCCCCCGGTTCCGACCTCCCATGCCCGCGCAGGTCGGGGAGAACGACTCGATCGTGGGGAGAGAGAGGTGCACGGGCCGGGCACAAAGAGCTCCGCCTGCGGGCGTCCATCTTGCCGGCGCCGCTCAACGCGAGGCGAGGCAACCCTCGACATGAGCGAGCAGGGGCTCGAGGTCAGGGATTCGGTGGAGAACCTGGGCCAACAGGCGCATGGCAACCGGGATGTGGCGGAGGAACTCCGCCCTCTTCTTGACCAGACCGAGATAGCCGTATGCTCCGAGGGCCTGCATCAAGCGCTGCATCGCGGCATAGGGGAACACCGTCTCGAGATCTTCGGGCAGGGGAAGACCCGCTGCTTTCCAGAGCGATTCGTAATCCTGCTTGAGCTCCGCTCTCTGGTCATCGGAAAGCTCGACATAGGGATCGAACAGTAGAGAAGCCAGATCGTAGGAGGCCAATCCCAGCCGCATCCCCTGAAAATCGATGAGGTAGGCCTGGCCATCCCGTACCAAGATGTTTTGCGACTGCAGGTCTCGATGGACGAGCAGGCGCGGCAAGTCCGCGAGCCGATGGACGATGGCCTCAAGCTTCGGGTGTTCCGCAAGCTCCCTGAGCTTTCCGGCTTCCCCCTGGAAAAAGCGGCCTAGGCAGTTCTCGAAAAAATAGGACTGCTCCCAGGAGTAAAGCTCGCGGGTAAAGGAGGGCTGCAGGGCGACCCCGTCGATTGGGAGGTGGGCCTTGGCATGCAGCGTGAAGGCTTCCTGCAGAGCCGAAACGTAGAGGGGGCGTCTTTGCTCCCAGGGCAGGCTCCGATACTCCCAGAGGTCGCAGTCTCCCAGGTCTTCCATCCAAAGCAGACCCTGTGTCGGATCATGTGCGTAGACGCGTGGAACACGAACCCCCAACGACTGTAGAAACTCCGCCAGAGACGCATAAAGCCCATTCTCGGGTCGAAGTTCCCCGTACTGGATCAGGATCAAGGACTCGCTCTCGCCGGCTCGGATGCGATAGAAGAGACGGTCCGATCCGCCTTTTTTGAGCTTGGTGATCGAGACTTTCTCCTCCGCGTAATGGGGGAAGCGGAGGATCGTTTCCCGGAGAAGCCGGTCGGCGAACATCGGTTAGATTTCTGCGTCAACCAGGTTCCCTCTGGCAAGTCGGGAGTTCCGGACGATGCAGTTTTCGAGTCGGCTATGCGGTGCAACGACCGCGTCTTCCCAGAGGATGCAATTTTTAAGAAGGGCCCCGGCCCCAACCCGGCAGCGCGCGGCCACCGCGGTCGCCCCCTCGATCCGGGCTCCGGCTTCGATTCGAGCTGTCGGATCGATCCACTGGAGAGACGGAAATCGATCCGGCTGCTCATGGAGCTGCCGGTGGACGTCGAGGTAGGCCTCCCGTGTCCCCAGATCGAACCAGAGCCCCTCATCCAGCACGATGCCGCCAATCTTTCCGGAAGCGCGGAGGATTTCTAAAAAGACCGTGATGAGCGAGACCGCTCCCTCCTTCGGGATCCAGGCTAGGAATCGCGGGGAGAGGATGGCGATGCCCGTGTAGAGGAATTGTTCCCGCCGGTTCGTCCCCAGCAGGTTTCGAACATCGATCACTCTTTGCCTCTCTCGGTCGAAGGCGATGTGAAGAGCGGGTCCGGTGGAACGGAGAACCAAGGTTGCGAGATCGTTACCGGCCAGATGCCGTTCCACGGCAAGATTGATCGAAAGATCGCTCAAGATATCTCCGTTATGGATGAGAAAAGGCCGATCCCCGAAAAGATCTCCTACGTTGCGCACTCCGCCGGCGGTATCGAGCAACACGGGCTCGTGGCGCAACCGAATCTCACGGCCCCGGTACCGCCCTTCGGGAAAGACCGTTGCGAAGGCTTCCGGAGCATGATGGGTGTTCACCACGAAATCCTGGATGCCGACCTGGATGAGCTGATCGAAGGCGTAGGTAATGAGCGGTTTGTTACCGACGGGAATCAACGGTTTAGGCCGCTCCTCCGTAAGGGGTCGCAAGCGGGTCCCCAGTCCGGCGGCCAGCACGAAGGCTGTCGGAGCCAAAGAAGGAGGAGAGGGCACAAGCAAAGAAAAGGGTCAGTCTGATCGCGACGAAGCTCCGAGCTTCTCTCCCGCCCCGGCGGGAGTGGGCGAACAGAGGTCTTATGCGACTCGCCGGCAGATCTTGCAAACCCAATCGCGCGGAGGAATGGCGAGCGCCCCCTTTGCCTAGCGATTCGGATCTCGCTGTCTGGGAAGCCTCACAGCCGCCCCGTCGCTCGAAACTCGACCCGCGGTAAATCCCGCTTCCACCCGACGCGAAAAATGGGCTGTAAACGCAAAAGTCTCTTGGCTACACTCTGCTATCGAAGGCCGCTTTCTTTCCTGGTTGTAAATACGTCTTGGTAACCCACTTTATACCAGGAAAAGGCGGCCTTTCCTATGTTCTTGACACGCTTTCTTGCCTCACGCATCGGTTAGCCTTCGTGAGAAATGGCTGCTAGACGGATCGATGCTCCCGGGAATCCTTCATGCTGATCCGCTACGGCTATGAGATAACGCTGACCTGCCAGCAGCCGACCGCGCTCGTCTGCCTGCTGTCCGTCCATGAGGATCGCGCCGCCGATATCCGCGCGGCGGAGACATTCTTCACCACCCCCGATGTCCCGACATCGACCTATCGCGATCTGTTCGGCAATCGCTGCCGGCGGCTCGTTGCGCCGACGGGCGACCTGATGATCTGGGGCGATGCCACCATTGAGGATGATGGCAGGCCGGATTCGGTGCTGCCGGCCGCCCGGGAGATGCCGGTGCCGGAGCTGCCGGACGATACCCTCGTCTATCTCCTGGGTAGCCGCTATTGCGAAACCGACCGTCTCAGCCAGACCGCATGGGATATGTTCGGCACGCTGCTGCCCGGATGGGGTCGCGTGCAGGCGATCTGCGACTTCGTCCACAACCACATCCGGTTCGACTATATGCAGGCCCGGGCGACGCGCTCGGCCTTCGAGACCTTCCACGAACGTGTCGGCGTCTGCCGCGACTTCGCGCATCTCGCGGTGACTTTGTGCCGCTGCCTGAACATCCCGGCGCGCTATGTGAACGGCCATCTCGGCGACATCGGCGTTCCCGTCGGCGATCCGATGGACTTCAGCGCCTGGATCGAGGTCTTTCTCGACGGTGCCTGGCACACATTTGATCCGCGTAACAACGTGCCGCGCATCGGCCGGATCGTAGTCGCTCGTGGGCGCGATGCCGCCGATATACCGCTGATCCATTCCTTCGGGCCGCATATCCTGAAGTCCTTCCGGGTGTGGACCTACGAGGTGCCGTCATAAATGCAAGAGCCCCCCGCCGGGGCGATCAGAGAGCCAGAGGAGGCTTTGCCGAATGAACGAGAGCCTCGCGCGGCTTCCCAGAGAACCGGCAGACCGGTTCACCCGGCCTTTCATGCGCTTCCTGCGCATCGAGGCCATGGCGGGCCTGATCCTGCTGCTGAGCACGCTCCTCGCACTGCTTCTCGCCAACACAGCATGGTCGGCCTCGTTCCTCGCCGTCTGGGATATGCCGGCGGGGATCCGACTCGGCGAGATCGAGGTCTCCCGTTCGCTCAAGCACTGGATCAACGACGGGCTGATGACGCTCTTTTTCTTTGTCATCGCGCTTGAGCTGAAACGCGAGCTGGTGCTTGGGGAACTGCGCAACCCGCGCGTCGCCACCCTGCCTTTGGCGGCTGCCTTCGGCGGGATGCTGGTACCAGCTGGGGTGTTTCTGCTTGTCGTTGGCCGCGGGCCGGGCGCAACCGGCTGGGGCACAGTCCTGTCCACCGACACGGCCTTCGTCATTGGATGCCTGGCGATGCTCGGCTCGCGCATTCCAGAGAGCTTGCGGCTGTTTCTGCTCTCGCTGGCGATTTTCGACGATGTGGGCGCCATCCTCGTCGTGGCGATTGGCTATGGCGACGCCTTGAACTGGGCCGCTCTTGGTGCCGCCGGGATCGGACTTGGCGTGGTCGCCGGAATCTCGCGCCTGGGCGTTCGCAACATTCCCGTCTATTTCGCGATAGGGGGCGGCATCTGGCTTGCATTTGACACCTCGGGTGTCCACGCGACAGTCACCGG
>JAQTUK010000153.1 GCA_028710285.1 Methylacidiphilaceae bacterium
GCTTCGAGAACCTCAGGGTAATAATTATCGATGGTTATCGGACGGTTTTTGTTCTCATAGGTGCTGTGAGATCCTTTTCGCATCGCCTCGAAGCCATGCAGCTGGATCAACTTTTCAAAATCCTGCTTTTCCATCGCGACCGCTTCGGGAAAGGTGAGGCCCAGCCGGACCCACGGAGGGCTATCGTTCCCGAAGAATTGAAAGCGCCAAGGGACCAACACTTCCCCGTCTTGAGCAAGTACATAGGTCCTGGAGCCCCCGATGCCCCGGCGAAGGGGATCGGGATCCCAATTCCGGAAGTTGTAGTAGGTAACCCCGTTGGCGGCCTTGAGCTGGGCGACGATGACCTGCGGGACGCCGCTAAAGATCTTCTGCCAATTCTCGGGCGAAATGTCTGCAGGACGAGGAGATGGGGGGAGGGACGGTTCCTCGGCACGGCTTGGCAGAAGACCTAAAACCAAGGGAAGGACAAGAGCGGACACGGCGCAAAGCAGCAGCCAGATGGGGGGATGAGATTTCATCATCAACATCATGTGTTTTCTAGGTGTCAGATGGCGTGGATTCGAGTGGGAAACCACGATTCACCGCAGGTCTTGCTCGACAACAAACATCTTCCCACGTGTTCCTTCATCTCCTAAACCCGCCTGTCGCCCTCAAGCAAGGGCAACGTTCCTAGCCGAATGTTTTCTAAAAGACGGTACGGAATCATACGAGACATGGGTCTTAGGGTTTTGAGCGAACTGGTCCGTTCCAATGAAAAAAACGGACCCGGACCTGGGCCTGGGGGTATCCTTCCATTTGTTCCAGCGGCATAACGTTCCACTGCGGGTCGGCATTCACATTGGTCGAAACGGCCTCCCACTGCCGCGCTTGGACATTATAGCGAACGAAACCAATGTGTCCTTGAATGTAGCTAGTGCGTCCAGTCAAGGGATCTTGAGGATCGAGTTGTACATAGCCGGGGATGATGAAGGTGTCACCCCCTTGGATCTGATCTTCCGGCACCTCGACCCAATTGGGGTCCGCCATCGAGAGGTCCCCATGCCGCACCGCTTCCTGAAGTGGGGTAAGGTCCCGCGAAAGCTGCATCCCGTTAGCGAGACGGCTGTTTGCCATGTAGAGCTTGGGTCCCAAGGGTATTCTCGCTTGCTGATGCAAATTGTACCAATCATTGAAGCAAAGACCATCGTTAGTGCAATCGATGCCGTTTCTGTCCTGAAAGTCTTGGATTTGCAACTGGTTATCAAGCGCCAGGAGAATTCGCGCGTTTCCCTTTGACATCGGTTTAGCCCGATGGACGACCTGAGAGGGAGAAGTTGAGCCTTGCCCGCCGGCGGCTTGTCCGAGGGAACCTTGGTTCGGCGTGACTCCGTATTTACGTGCGGCTTCCGCCGCCAGCCCCGACTGTGGGTTTTTTAGGTCCTTCTCATTAAACCACGGAGCCTTCTTGAGGTTCGGAGAATCGGTGTCGGGTTGCCCGCCCGATTTGTTTTGCGGGGTGGCGTCCGCGGCGGGGTCTGCCCCGGAGGCCGCTTGCTGTGAGGCCTGGTTGGCTGCATCAGGAGTGGGGGAAGAAGGAGCGCAGGGGTTGCAGGACGGGAGTCCGGGAAGGGGAGCGACCGTGGCGCCATTCAGGGTTGCCGCAGTGGATGCGTTTGCGTCCGGCACGGACGGGGCGGCTTGAGGGCTCGGGCTTTCGCTTGGCACAATTTCCGCGATCTGGGCGGATGCCGGGAGCGCGGAAAGGAGCCAGAGAGCAGCCAGGAGCAGCCGGAGGAGAAGAAGGGAGCAGCGGCGCGGGTCGCTAGGTGACGGAGCCACGTCCCTTGAAATAGGACAGGGGCCGAGCGAAGCGGGCGGGTGGTTGCGGCAAGAAAGCGAGCTTCTCCCTGGACTGGCGGTGGTGGGAAGTCATGCGCTCTCCTCGCAAGAGTGGGTCTTTTCCCTTCCCGTGGGCTTGTCGAGCTGTCGCTGGCAGAAAGCCGATTCGAGCGACTCAGCGGCTTTCCGGAAGATCTCCGCCCGGCGTGCCGGGAGGACAGAGCTCACCGAATCCACGCTTGGAGCGCATGGAGCGCTCAAGGAATGCCTGGACGCGGCCGGAAAGGAGCGAAGCGCGCTGCCGGGCGACTCCCAGGTAGTAGCCGATGCTCGTTGGGCTCAAGGCCGGGTTCGGCTGGTCCGCCCGCTGCTGGAGTGTCGCCAGCCCACAGATTCCGCGGCAGTAGAAGAGGCAGCTTCTCTCCTCGAGCCGAAATCCTTTCCGGGGACACCGGGAAACGGTCAGGCAGAGCACGACCTCATCCAGGCCGGGGGTGGCGCGCTTCCGCTGGGAGGGGAAAAGCGCCAGGACGTCCTGGCGATAGGCCTCCCGTAGGGGATCGGGCCATTTCTCCAAGGGAGACCAGAGATGGAGCCAGCCTTCGGGGACGGAGGTCGAGTCTATGGCGCCCGCTTTCGGCTCATGATCGAACGAGAGCAGGGCAGGGGGGATCGGAGGAAGGGCCGTGGTTTCCTGTAAGCTCCGCCGAAAGCGAAGCTTCCGGGCGAACTCCTCCGGAGTCTTCGCCGCCGGACCGGTTCCTGCGTCGCTGGATGCGTCCATCGGAAAAACTTCCCTTCGCTGGGGAAGAATTCTCATGGCTGTCCTATTTCATAGGACATGAGGATGAACGGAGATAACGGCGACGACGGCGAGCGAATCGAATATCGGCCGCTCTTTCCGATTCCAGGCGAGATAGCCAATCTGGCCTATTTTGTCCTGTTGGACGAACCGGATTTACGCACGCCGATCCGCCTGGCCTTTTTCTCGAAAAGAGCCCACAGCTTCGCTCTCTGGCTGACGACCTATCCGGCGGTGGTCGCCTATTTTGGTCAATCGCGGGTGGTCGAACGCCTCTGCGAAAAGCATATCGGCCTCTACGGAAGTCTGGCGACGAGCTGGAAGGAATCGCTCAAAGCCTGCGCGCTGATTCATCAGGGGATTTCGGTGATGGCGCCCGATTATCTTTGGTCCTATGCCGCCTGGTGTTCCCGGCAATGCGAAGGAGACTTCTCTCTTCCTATTTCCGCCATGATGGCCTGGTTCCTGCACGAAGGGGCAAGCTTCTTTCTCGAGGATTATCTCCCTCTTCTTGGGAAGGGAAGTAACGCCCTGATGGCCGATGTGACCGACGTGGCACGGGCGGCACGGGAAGTAGAAGAAACTTTTGCCCCGCTCGCAGATGGCTTTTCCGAACGGGAGAACCCTTACCAGGTCATTGGAGACCTGTGGGGAGCCGTCCAAATGAAGGAGGCTGCCGAAGAATGGATCTTCAGCGGCAATGGCCCCATTCCTCCGTTCTCCGCCGGGGTGCGTCTCTAGCGGGTCCTTTCCCCACATCGCCGGCGACTGGCAAAAATCAACCCTGCCTGCTTGGTGCGAGCTTGCTCTCTTCCGGCGATCGGACAATCTGCTATCGCCGACCAAAAGGAAATCCTCTCTCTCAAGTAGTCAAAGGGTGTCGCGAAATCCGAAGGGCTGTCAGTGCCAAGAAACAACTGGGCCCGCCGCGCGCCCCATGCCCTAGTGCCTCGGCTTCGATCCGAAATAGGGAAAACCGCCGGCTAATCCCCCAGGGTTCGTCCTTCCCGCCGAATTTGGCGCTTCTGCTCTACCTGCTGCTCCGGCCTCCGAGAAAGGTGAGGCTCGGGCGTGAAGTTCTTGGTCTCCAGTGAAGGAGGGGCGTTCTCCGTCTTGGATTGCCTCAGGCGCCCGCTTTCATTCCACTGCGCGAAGCGCTCCTTGCTCTCTTGGAAATCGTGGTGCTGCGCATCTCCTTCCAGGCCGCTGGGTTTGTAGCGGGTCGTAAAAATCTCGAGCATTCGCTGCTTGAGTTCGCAAAGACCTTGCCCCACGGCCCGTTGCAGATCTCCCTCCATCTTTTCCGCCGCCAATCCAGCCGTCCGCAATCCATCGACGGCTTTCGCCGTCCCCGCTTGCGCCGCGTGGCGCAGCTGTCCGATCGGCCCGAGCCTTGCCGCGTCTTCGGAGGGCGGTTGCCGCAAGCGGACCGCATCCCCGAGCGCTGCGCCCAGCGATTGTCCCGCGTAATCGGGACCAGCGGCGGGGCTCGAAAGCGGCTCCACCTGCGGTGCCCGGACCTCTCCTTCTCCTCCCTTGCCTCCGCGAACCTCGATTGGACGAGCATATTCTCCCATTTTCCCTCCTTTCGCAAGGCCGTCGGGCGCCGCGTGGCGCTCGGACGACGGCTTTGGCTACCGCTGCGGACCTAGGTCGAACGACCGCGCGACGAAACCCGCGCTCGAGGCCCGATTGGCGGCAGTCAGCCCATTGGTTCCGATGTCCGGCGGAGCGACTGGCCTGCGCCGGGCAGGCTCGGGCCTCTTTGCCCCCGCCGCTTCGGGCGAACGCTCCGCCGAGGAGGCCTCCGCTCCAAGGGAAGCAGCAATGCGTCCCATCGCCGCCACCGCCCCATTTCCGAGACGTTCGCCCAACGCGGATCCCAGGACCCATCCCAGCCACCGGCCGACAGGCTTTCCCGCAGGAAGCCATCCGAGCGCCCACTCTCCGGCCTTTTCCCCCGCATGGGCGACGGCCATCGTAGCCGCAGTCTTCACGAAGGCGCGGGCATAGGCGCCTCCAGCCTGGATGAAGTCCCCGCGGGCCATGAGCTGGCTTCCCTGGATCACATCGGGGGCAGCTTCCTCCAGGCCGAGAGCCATTCCCGCGCCAGGTCCGGCGAACCGGGTCAGCGTTTTCAGCAGCCGCAGGGGGAATGGCTCGGAGGGCTTCCGCTTTTCCGGATCGTGGATTGCGGAGGCGGCCGCCCCGACGACGCTGGTCGCCGCCTTGCGCAGTCCCTCGATCGGGCCGGAAGACTCCCCGGAAGGGGAGAGGGGTTCCCGCGTCGATGACGGGCGGGTTGTTCGCATCGCTGCCGCCTCCTCGGGGCTTGTTGCCGGCTGGCGATTGGAGAAGGACTCCCAAATTTTGTAGACGCCGAAAGCGCCCAAAAGCCAGGGCATCGACTTCTTGAAGAGTCCCCAGAGATTGCTCGCCGCCCGGCCTAGATCGCCGAGGGAAAGGCTGCTTTCGTTGGCGAGATCAACAGGTTCGTTGTACATGGGCTGCATGTTTGGCCCCAGATTCGGACTGTAAGCCTGGGTGTCGCCCGCGCCTCGCAGATTGACTTGGACCGGTTGCATCGGTTTGGCCTCTTTCCTTCTTTGTTAGGCGCTCGGAGGGCCC
>JAQTUK010000154.1 GCA_028710285.1 Methylacidiphilaceae bacterium
GGTTGATCCTGATACGTCATCGAGGCGCGTGGATGCCCTTGCATCTGAGGGATGGGCGAATCCTTCTGCGAGTCGCGCTTCTCGCTCCGCAGGGCCGTATTGCGATCCGACTGCAAGGGCGTTCGCGGGTCGACCTGGTCGCTCTTTTGCCACTCTTCGGTGGGCATGAACGTGTCGGGGGAGACCATTTGGAGCATGGTCAGGCTGGGCGGTGGAGGGCTGGGGGGCGGAGCGGAGGGGAAGAGGTGGCTTCCGATTCCGGAGGAAAAGAGAAGGGTGAGGAAGAGATGCAGAAGGAGCGAGACGATCAGGAATCCGCCGATTCGAGACCGCGTTTTTGTCTGCATCGATGCGGCAGTATATCACCCGGAGTTCCCCTTGCCTATGATAAGAGGAGGACCTGTCGAAGAGAGGGCACACGGACCGACTTGGCGACCAGTGATCGGACCGCTTCGCCTGCACCCTTCTGGAGCGAAGCCTTGCGGGCGCGAGCCATGGCGTTTAGTCCGGGGAAATCTTTTTCCGGCGGGACGAGGCGTCTCGGCGGTTCCCCTCCTGCCCTTCCCACCCCGGGGTGATGGCTTCGATGAGGGCGTTTCGGATGAGGTTGCCAACCGCCTCCATGAGGTCGACCGCCGGGTTCGACAAGGAGCCGGAAATGCGGGTCCTGGTTGCCACCTCTCTGTGCCGGTTTTTTAAGGCCTTGCTGACGCCACTCACCGTCTTGAGGTAGATCCAGTGGCCGAGATCGCCCTGTTTCGCCGGATCGCTTTCGTAAACCTCCATGTCCTTTAGGAAGGGCTTCGCATATCCGTCCATTTCCGTGCCCCGGATCTTCATCTCCGAATAGAAGGAAAAGAGGCCCGATTTCACGTCGAACCTGCCGTAGGCCTTGAAGAGGTTGCTCATCGCCGCCATTTGCGTCCGCTCGATGGCGATCTGCAGATCGAGATCAGGACGATTCGTCTCGGAGAGGAAGGTGCCGCGGATTTCGGTAGTTCCGGTGCCCATGAACTGCCCCTGAAGATCGAGGTGGGAGAGTCCTTCCGCCCGCTGGTTGCTCAGATTGACGAGCTCTCCGTACGCCCCGGAGAGGAAGAGCTCGTAAGGGGGATCGGTCGTCCGATCGGCGTAAGCGAAGACGCAATCCTCCAGCTTGACCAGATCGATCTTGAACTTCTGGTCGGACCGGTTGCTCACCCGCTGCGCCGACCGGGTGACCTTGCGGAACTTCTCCTTCTCTTTTGTGGCGGTGGAGCGCGAGTGCACGTATTCGACGCGGAGCCCCTGGATTCGCGCGCGATTGACGACCAGGTCGCTGTTCCGAGCGGAGTAGTCGAGGCTGCCTCTTGCCGAAACGGTCCCCTTCCGCACCGTGAGATTCGGATCGCGTGCCAGGAACGGGGTCAGGGGGATGAGCGAAATCTCTTCGAGGGCGAACTTCGACTGGAGTCGGTTCTTTTCGAGCCAATATGATCCTTCGATCTCGACGTTTCCGGTGCTCATGAACTTTCCGTCCAGCCGGACGGTACCGGGACCGTCCGCGAACTGGTTGCTGAGGTTCCGGAGGGAGAGATTTGTATGGTCGAGGGAGAGCCGGAAGCTCGGACGCGCCTCCTCGTCTTCGTAGCCGAAGCAGGCGTCTCTGATGTTCGCGGACTCGATCTCGATCTTCTTTGTGGAACGATTGACCAAGCCCTTGGAGATGTTCAGCGCCTTGACGGCCTTTTCCTTTTCCTTCTTCGCAGTTTCCCGCCGATGAACATACTCGATCTTGAGCCCTTCGATCTCGGCCTGCTGGATATCGAGATCCGAATCGTGCGGGGAGTAGTCGACCTTCCCGGCCAAGGAGACGACTCCGCTGCGCACCTGAAGGTTCTGCTCCTTTTCGAAAAAATGGGTGAAATAGGACAGGGAGACGCGCTGGAGGTCGATTCCCCCCTTCAGGCGGTTCTCTTTCATCCAGTAGTCCCCATGGACGGCGATCCCGGCCTCGCCCATGAACTTTCCGTCCAGCCGGAAGGATCCCGGTCCGTCCGCGTACTCGTTGCTGATGTTCTTGAGGAAGAGATTTGTCTGGTTGATGTAGAATTGGAAGCCCGGCTTGGCCGTCCGGTCCTCGTAGGCGAAGCGGGCGCCCCGGATATTCGCCGTTTCGATCTTGAATTGTTTCTCCGAGTTGTTGGCCAGGTTCTTGGAGCTTTTCCGCAGCCGGGCGGCCCGCTCCTTTTCCCGTTGGAGCGTCTCCGGCAGGTGGAGATACTCAACATTCAGATCGTCGATATCCGCCTGCTTGACCGCAAAATGGGATGAGCGCGGGGCATAATCCAAATTCGCCGAGAGGGAAATATCACCGCCGCGGATCCGAAGGTTCGGCTCTTTCGTCAGGTAGGGGAGGAAATAGGAGAGGGAGACGCGCTGGAGGTCGATTCCCCCCTTCACCCGGTTCTCTTTCATCCAGTAGTCGCCATGGACGGCGATCCCCGACTGACCCATGAACTTTCCGTCCAGCCGGAAGGATCCCGGTCCGTCCGCGTACTGGTTGCTGATGTTGCGGAGCGAGAGATTCGTGTGCTCGATCGAGAAGCGGGCGCTCGGCTTGAGGGTCTTGTCTTCGTATCCGAACGTGGCGTCGCTGATTTCCACCTTGCGCACTCGGATCTTGGTTTCCACCTTGTTCCGCAAGCCGGCGGACGCCTTCACCGCCCGCTTGACCCTTTCCCGCTCGGCGAGAATCGTGTCCGGCAGGTTCCGGTAGTCGATCCCGATCTCCTTGAGCAGAATTTCCTCGATATCGAGGTCCGTCCTCCGGGGCGCGTTTTCCAGGGTTCCCTTGGCGTAGAGGAATCCGTCCTTCCAAACCACGAGATTCTGGTCGATCAACAAGGGGTTGAAATAGATGAGATCGATATTCGTGAGCGCGAAGCGGCCCTGAAAGCCGGCAAAGGGCCTCTGGAGGAAATTGGCCCGGCCGTCTACGGAGAATTTCCCTGAGTCGAAGAGGATGCCCTCGCCGCGCACCGGGGAGGGATAGCGCAGAACCGCGTCGTGGATGTTTCGTATGTTCCTCGCCGATAGGTTGATCCCGTGGACGTACAACGGCTTGTAGGGCTTGATGTTTACGTAGGTGATCTCGCCGTCCCGAATCGTGAGCAGGTTGATTTTGAGGGGGTAGATCGACTGGATCGCATCCTGCCAGCCTTTCTTCCCGAAGGGGACCTTGCTTCGTCTTTCCTCATCGATGTTGTTCCGATCGATGTGGATGGCGGGATGATCCAATCGGAAATTCGCCACGAGCTTCCCTCGCCAGAGCTCATACCAGTGGACGCTGGCATGGATCCGCTTGAGATGGGCCACCGGCGGAAACGGATGGCTGTTCTGCATCAAGAGCAGATCGTCCACGTCGAGGGAAAAGGAAAGGGGATGAAAATAAGCGCGGGCGATACGAATCGTGTATTCCTTCAGATGGCTGTTCATCTGGCGCTCCAAGAACGCGCGGAGGGTTTCGCTGCTGATGAAGTGGGAGAGAACGGTGACCAGGAGAAGAGGAGCAGCGACAATCGCCGCGATCAGTGCCAGCAGGGGGATCCGATGCCTGGAGAGGGAATCGAGTTTCATTGCGGCACCCGCTTGAGTATTAAGATGCTATTTAGATCGTCCCCCGTCAAAGCGCTCCGGCAGAGAGAAGCAGACGAATCTCGTGCCCCTGCCGGAGCTTCTCCTGAAAATGTTGCCTTCTTCCCTTGCATGTTGCGTCTTCCCTTTGCTTGCGCCACGACGAGAGGATGCGATCCGGTCGCCTTGGCCTAGCCAGGCCCTGGCCCGCCCGGCTCTGCATCGGCGATCGGCCAGCGAAGAACGTTTTCTTAGAGAGAGGACTCGGAATAAATTTTTCCCTCGCCTGCCCCATGCGGAATCACCAAGCTGCTCCTCCTGGTTTGACAGAAGAAAAAGCGGATGCGTATGGTGATCGGCGCTTTTCAAGTGCGAAGAAGGATCCCCTGCGGGGCACGGAGATGGTTTTGAAGCTGAGTGACCAGAAGTGGCAAGAGCATGTGGCAGATCGCCTTGGCGCCGTCACCGCGTTCCAGGAGGCATTGGACCAGATCGACCGGGAGGTGTTGCGGCAGGCCGACGAACTGGACCCCTGGATTCGCCCTCATTTTCATTCGCTTCTGGCCAGCCGAGGGAAGCGTTTGCGACCTCTGTTGGTCGTCCTTGCCGCTGGCGCCAGCGGCGGGGTGCGGGCCGATCACATCGACTTGGCTGTCGTCGTGGAGATGATCCATGTGGCGACGTTGATTCACGACGATATCCTGGATGGCGCTCGCATCCGGCGAGGAGAGCCGACGGCGACCTCGCGGTGGGGGAATGAGGTGTCGGTCTTGTTGGGGGATACGTTATTTGCGCACGCCCTGCGGATTTGCGCGAAGCTGCCGGAAGGCGCCGTGGAACGGGTGGCATCTGCCGTCTGTACGGTTTGTGCTGGAGAGATTTTGCAGACGCAGCGTCGGTTCGACTGGGGTCTTCGGGAGGAAGATTACTTCCAAATCATTGAGCGAAAAACCGGAGAGCTTTTCCGGATGCCTTGCGAGGTGAGCGCTTGGCTCAACGGGGTGCCGGATCACGTCAGCCATGCCTTGGGCCGTTATGGGATGGCCCTGGGAAGCGCCTACCAGATTTATGACGACTGCCTGGATCTCCTGGGAAAGGAAGAGGTCACAGGCAAAACCCTGGGCACCGATTGGGGCGGCGGAAAACCGACCCTGCCGATTCTCTACTTGCTCGACTCGAAGAACGGGACGCGTCGCAACGAGTTGATCGACGCCTTCCATCGAGGAAAGTTTACCAGCAGGGATGATCTCTTGCCTTTGCTCGCCGAAAATGGAGTTTTGCCGAGGACGCAAAAAAAGGTGGAGGGCATCCTCCGAAGCGCGAGAAATGAGTTGGCAACGCTCTCGCCGGGAGATTCTAAGCAAGCCCTGGAAGAAGTAGCCGATCTCCTTAGCAGTCAGGCGGACCGTCTGGTAGAAGGGATGCTCGAGAGGCATCGTCATCCGGAGGCGGACCGGAAGGCGGAGGAGACAGAGTAGAAGTCAACTACCCCAGCCTGAAGGCTGGAGCTTGTGAGAACAGGCTGGGTTGACCAGGGAGCACATGGAAATATGCGCAGACGTTTGGAACAGGTCGAAAAGACGCACCGGCGAATGCTTCCTCAGTT
>JAQTUK010000155.1 GCA_028710285.1 Methylacidiphilaceae bacterium
CCAATCCGCTGCCGCTGATCATGGTGGGCACGCAGATCATTCTTGCGAGGATGAGTTCCCCGCAGGCCGAGAACCCGCAGGCTCGCATGATGCAGTGGATGCCGGTCTTCTTCCTCGTCTTCTTTTACAACTTCGCCGCGGCCCTGCCTCTTTACTGGACGGTGAACAACCTCGTATCGATGGCGCAGACCTATTGGAATCTGCGTAAGCCCGTGCCTACGCTGCATCGCGTCAAGAAGCAAAAGGCGTCGGGCCTTTCGTTGCGGCAGTGACGAGATAGAGAAAGGGGGACGTATGGAATCCCCAAAGCAATTTGACTTTCTGGTCGTCGGCAGCGGACTGGCGGGCCTCTTCTATGCGCTTGAGGCATCCAAGTCCGGGACTGTGGCGATTCTGACGAAGGGTCGCGCACAAGAGTCGAACACCCTTCACGCCCAGGGAGGGGTTGCTTGCGTCGCCTCCGCGACCGACACCTTCGATTTGCATGTCCAGGACACGTTGAGTTCGGGGAGCGGGCTTTGCAAGGAAGAGGTCGTCCGCAGCATCGTCGAGGATGGGCCCGAGCGCATTCGCGATCTAGTCCGGTTGGGGGTCCGTTTTGCCACCCGTCCGGGGGAGGAGGGAGAATTCTGGGATCTTGGGAAGGAAGGAGGGCATAGCCGGCGCCGGATCTTTCACGTGGACGATGCCACGGGGAAGGAAATTGAGCAGGTCCTCTTGCAGGCCGTTTCCCTTAATCCTCGAATCCAGGCTTTTGAGCATTATCAAGCCGTCGATTTGATCACGCTCGGGAAGCTGGGATACTCCGCCGAAAACCGCTGCGTGGGTTGTTATGCCCTGGATCGCGCTTCGGGCAAGGTGGAGGCGTTCTGCGCCCACCACACCCTGTTGGCGACGGGGGGTTGCGGAAAGGTCTACCTCTACACCTCCAATCCCGATGTGGCGACCGGGGACGGGGTCGCCATGGCCTTCCGAGCGGGAGTGCCGATCGCCAACATGGAGTTCATTCAGTTTCATCCGACCTGCCTCTACCACGCTCAGGCGAAGAGCTTCCTGATCAGCGAGGCCCTGCGGGGAGAGGGGGCCCTGCTCCTCAATCAGGCGGGGCATCGATTTTTGTCCAGCGTCGATCCGAGGGCCGAGCTTGCTCCGCGCGATATCGTGACGCGTGCGATCGACGCGGAAATCAAGCGGAGCGGGCATCCCTGCGTCTATCTCGATATCCGCAGGAGGGGAAAAGAGTTCCTCCAGGGGAGGTTTCCGACGATCTATTCCGCCTGCCTTCGGTACGGCATCGATATGGCAGCGGACCTCATTCCCGTGGTTCCGGCAGCCCATTACCAGTGCGGAGGCGTAGTTGCGAACATTGACGGGAGGACGGAACTGCCGGGACTCTGGGCCGCGGGGGAGGTGGCGTGCACGGGTTTGCACGGGGCCAATCGGCTGGCGAGCAATTCCCTTTTGGAGGCCGTTGTCGTTTCCCACCGGGCAGCGCGAGCGAGCATCGCGGCAGGACCGCTTTCGCGGAAAGTCACAATTCCTCCGTGGGACGAGGGATCGGCCGCAGATCCCGATGAGCTGGTGGTCGTGGCGCATAACTGGCGGGAGATTCGCGAACTCATGTGGGACTACGTAGGCATCGTCCGGACGAGGAAACGGCTGCGACGCGCGGGCGTGCGCCTCCAGAACCTGGTGAGGGAGATTCGCGAGTATTATTGGAGCTACCGCCTCAACGCGGACTTGATCGATCTTCGGAACCTCGTCCTGGTCGCGTCCCTGATCGTCGACTCGGCACTGGAGCGCCGGGAAAGCCGCGGGCTGCATTACATCCTGGATTTTCCCCACCCGGACGACTCCCGTCCCCCGCTCGATACGATCTTGCGGTGCTCGGAGGCTCCGATCGACGTCTAAGCCTCTGCACGCGCCCGCACGCCGGGCAAAGCCGGGATGGACGCGAGGGAGAGCGTCACGACAGGCGCGTACGTGGCGGCCTCATCGTGGGCATGCCTGAGGAGCCATCGGTCGCGGACGAACGCGAACTTCCAAGTCGACCCAGGAAAAGCGGGCCGAATCGAAACCCTCGATGTGGGCCGTCTTGAGTTGGACATCGTTCGATTGGGCGGAAGGCGGCGAGAGTGGAGTGGAAAGCCGGATCGCCGCGCGTCCGGATAAAAGCCATCGGAGTGCGTCCGGCAAGCTACTCTCCCGCGCAAGGTGGACGGAGAAGGTGGGCGCGGTTGCGTCCGAGAGGGAGCCCGGACTCTCCGCTTCCGAGTTCATGATCCATCGGCGATGGGAGTAGAAGACAAGGCTCGGTTCCGTATAGCCGGAAGCGACGAAGACGGTCTCGCCGGGAAGATCCTTCCATAGCCTTTGGAGGGCCAGCGCCGGTTCGACAGTCCGCAAGCTCGTACCCAGGAGATGGAAGCTGCCCGCAAGCGCGAGCACCGAAAGTCCCAGGCCAATGGGGAAGAGGAGAGGAGATGGGCGAACCACAGGCGAAGCCGCGCCTGCGGCAAACAGGGTAGACTTCGCAACCAGCGCCAAGAGGCAGAGGGAGAGGAGGACGCCGCTGAGCGCCCAAAGAGCGGTCCGAAGGGCCTCATAATGCGCTTCCCAAGGGCGTGCCAGCGTAGCCAAGATGGCGATACATCCCACCAGGGAACCTGCCCCCCACACGGACCAGAAAATGGTCGTGCTGACTCGTCCAGGTCGAGCCGTGGCTGCTGCCTGACCCAAAAGAAGAAAGAACGCGGGAAATCCGGGCAAGAGGTAGTGAGGCAGCTGCGTGGCGTAGGGAGTGAAAAGGAGAAAGGGCGTGAAAAACCAGGAAAGGAGAAAGGCGGAGCGGGAGGAGTAGTTCATCCGGAGCGAGACCAGCATCCAACCGAGAAAAGCGGACCACGGGAAGAGGCTGAGTAGCGCGGAAACCAGGTAGTAGCCCCAGAAATGAGGCCGGCCGTCGAACGCTTCCACGCCTCGGCGGAGAACATGCTCACCCATCCCCTCCGTCCAAAAGGCTCCCTGAGTCAAGTGCAGAGCCGGAATCGCCCAGAGCGCGACGATGCCAACCGCGACGGCAGCGCCTCGGACGGGGCTGAGCCGTCCCCACGGGGCGGGCCTTCTCCAAAGGAGAAAGCGCCAGAGCAAGAGGCTTACAAGAGGAACGGCCCAGGCTACGGGCCCCTTGGCGAGAAAGCCAAGAGCGAGGGCGACCCACAGGATCCAAAACCAGGCAGTTCTCCCGCCCTCCAAAAGGCGCACAATCGCCCACTGAGCGAGTGCGATCGAGGCAACCATCGGCATGTCGGCCACCGCGAGCCGGCCGTGAATCAGAAATTGAAGGGAAGTCGCTCCCGAGAGGGCCGCGACCACTCCGGCCCGGAGGCCGAAGAAGGACCGGCCCATAAGAAAGAGGAGGAGACAGAGGAGGGCGGTCAGGAGAATCGAAGGGAGTCGGGCACCGAGCTCGTTCTCGCCGAAAATGCGAAAGCAGACGCCCATGAGCCAGTAAATGAGGGGAGGCTTATCGAGGCGATAGGCTCCGTTGAAGAAAGGGACGCTCCACTCGCCCCGCTCTCCCATTTCGCGAGTCGCTTCGGCGAAGCGGGGCTCGTCTCGGTCAATGAGCGGTAGTGCAGATGATCCCGATAAGGAGAGCAGGAGGGAAAGGAGGGGAAGAGCGAAAAAGAGCAGGCGGGTTCCGACTGGCGGCGCTACCGGGCCCGAAAGCTCCGGAGTCCGCGCGTCCGGGGATCGGGCGGAGGTTTCGCTCACGGGGGGACTATCCCACGGACGGCTCAGGAGATCTTGCCAAATCTTGAAAGGTGCGTCTATTGAGGAGCGGGAGAGGATGCACCGCTCCGGGACGACTTTTTTTGACAAAAAGGCCTTGCCTTCCGAGGGGCATTTCCGCATAGTCATTCTCCTTCGCCGGAAATAAGGCGGCTCTGCGCGAGAGCGCGTAGAGGATGATCTTTGAAAATGGTTTCGCCAAAGCGAAACAGAATTGAATTGTGCGGGACGCCCAAATTTTGCAAAGAGCTTTGTGACGCTGTCCGCCTCTCGGCAACGAGGGGAGGAATAGCAATCCCGGCATGACCGGGAAAGTCAGCATCATCTCTTCATTACGGAGAGTTTGATTCTGGCTCAGAGCGAACGCTGGCGGCGTGGATAAGACATGCAAGTCGCACGAAGCTTGTTCTCTAGCAATAGAGGGCAAGTTCAGTGGCGAACGGGTGAGTAACGCGTGGGAATCTACTCCAAAGTGGGGAATAGCCCGGCGAAAGCCGGGGTAATTCCGCATGTGGTCTAGCCTAGCTAGATTAAAGCGGGGGACTCGAAAGAGCCTCGCGCTTCGGAATGAGCCCGCGTCCTATCAGCTAGTTGGCGGGGTAAAGGCCCACCAAGGCGATGACGGGTAGCTGGTCTGAGAGGATGGCCAGCCACACTGGGACTGAGACACGGCCCAGACACCTACGGGTGGCAGCAGTCGAGAATTTTTCACAATGGGCGAAAGCCTGATGGAGCGACGCCGCGTGGAGGAGGAAGGCCTTCGGGTCGTAAACTCCTGTCACCGCAGAACAAGGTCCCCCTGACTAATAAGCGGGAGGACTTGATAGTATGCGGAGAGGAAGGGACGGCTAACTCTGTGCCAGCAGCCGCGGTAATACAGAGGTCCCGAGCGTTGCTCGGATTTACTGGGCGTAAAGGGTGTGTAGGAGGTCAGGAAAGTCGAATGTGAAATCCCTCTGCCTAACGGAGGAACTGCGTTCGAAACTGCCCGGCTAGAGGTTCGGATGGGGAAGCGGAACTCTCGGTGTAGCAGTGAAATGCGTAGAGATCGAGAGGAACACCGGTGGCGAAGGCGGCTTCCTGGACGAAACCTGACTCTGAAACACGAAAGCTAGGGGAGCAAACGGGATTAGATACCCCGGTAGTCCTAGCCGTAAACGGTGTGCGTTAGGTGTTGGCGGATTCGACCCCGCCGGTGCCGAAGCTAACGCATTAAACGCACCGCCTGAGGAGTACGGTCGCAAGGCTAAAACTCAAAGAAATTGACGGGGGCCCGCACAAGCGGTGGAGCATGTGGCTTAATTCGATGCAACGCGAAGAACCTTACCTGGCCTTGACATGCAGCGTTCAGTCCCGGAAACGGGAT
>JAQTUK010000020.1 GCA_028710285.1 Methylacidiphilaceae bacterium
AAGCGACGAGAACTTTTTGCCCTTGCCCCGGGGCAAGGGCAAGAACCCCAAAAGAAACAACAAGCCAACAACCGAAACGGTCAGATCATTTGTTCTCAAAGCGGTCAGTTTGACATGTCTTCGACAGTTGCGGAGCCGGCTCTTCTTCGGTCGACCGCAATGGCACACAAGCTGCTTGCTTGAAAGAGGCATGCAGGATCAACCGACGACGCCCGGCCCAGTCCTTTCCCTCGGACTTTTCCAAAAGGTCGAAGCGATCATTCCGCGATATTGCCTCGGCGATCTTCGCGAGGCGCTTGCCGATCGCGGCATACGGGGCGCCCTGATCAGCCGCGTAAAAAGGTTGGAAAAGGCGCCGAAGGGGGTGGAACACTATCTCGGCAATGATTACCTCCCGGATTTCCTCCCTCAAACGAAGATCGAGCTGTTCCTCCCGGTGGAGCTGGTCCAGGCCGCGGTGAAGACCATTCTCCGGAAGGCGCGCATCCGAGAACCGCAGGATCGGATTCTCCTCAGTCCGATCTTGCGCGTGATTTCGATCGATCCGCCGAACGATGCGCTGGCGGCAACGGCCGCTTCTTCCAAGGGAGAACCCCCTAGGAAGCGTACGGGGATCGCACAAGCCCTAGGTTAGAAGGAAAGCAGCTTTTCCAGGATCGGCTCCGCGGCTTCCGCCCCGAGTTCGCAGGCCGCCGCTTCCACGGTCGTGACCACGACGCGGTCCTGCCGCATCTCCTCGATAGCGACCTCGTGGTCGACGGGGTTGCGGGAGCCAACGGCGTCCGCCAACAGATAAACCGCACGCCCGCCCTCGCGGAGATCATAGACCGTCTGCCGGACGGCTGCATGCGTCTCCATTCCCGCGATGAGGAGACACTGCGGCAGACCTTTGGGCAACACGGATCCAGCCGAGAGGACATTCCGGGCATACCGTCCCGCCTCCTCTCCCGCGCCAAGGAGAAGCGACGAAGGAATGGATCCGAGTCGATGCGGCACCAACTCCGTCAAATGAACCGGAATCGAAAAGAGTCTTCCGATTTCCAGAAGGCGGTCGATCTTCGAAAGAATCGCCTCGGCACCGGCCACGGCCGCAGTCATCCGCTCTTGAACATCCACGACGATAATAGCGGCCTTTCGACCATCAATCCGCCAACTCATGGCTTCTCCTTTCGACCCGCTTGGTCTAATTCCGGGCTCTCGCCCTCTCCCGCACGGCCAATCGCTCCTGCGGCTCTCCCCGAGAACTCGGGAGCCACTTCACTTTCGCCGATCCATTCTCCTCGCACCAGATCCTCATAGCTCTCCCGACGGCGAATGAGGCGGTGATTGGCTCCTTCGACAAGGACCTCGGCCGGTCTCGGACGTGAGTTATATTGAGAGGCCATCGAGAAGCCATACGCGCCAACGCTGAAAATCGCCAGCAAATCCCCCGGTTCTGCCGGAGCCATCCGCCGTGACGCGGCGAAGCAGTCACCCGACTCGCAGACGGGGCCGACCAGATCCGCTTCGACCAGTTCTCCTCCTCGGCGGATAACCGGCACGATTTGGTGAAAAGAACCATAAAGGGCCGGACGGACGAGGTCGTTCATCCCCGCATCGACGATCACAAACTTCTTTTGTGGTCGATCCTTCCGATAGAGGACCCTCGTGAGGAGAATTCCCGCGTTTCCGACGAGCAGCCGTCCCGGCTCCACGACGATGCGGAGGTTGAGCGGCCCGAGCAAGGGAAGGAGCCGCTCCGCATAGTGCGCCGGCGTCGCCCATTGAGGCTTGCTCTCCCACCAGCCGGGGTCACCGCTCTGCAAAGCCTCCTCATAGGCAATCCCCAGCCCTCCTCCAATGTCGAAGAACTCCGCGCCAAACCGGTCGCGCGCGATCTCCACCAAGGGAATCACTCGACGGACCGCTTCTTCAAAGGGTTCGACGTCGCGAATCTGCGAGCCAATATGGATCTGAATGCCGCGCAGCGACACGTGGCCGAAACGGGGAAGCTCCCGATAGAGCGCTTCGATCTCCTCCGCCGAGATGCCGAATTTGCTCTCCGCCACACCCGTCTTCACCTTGGCATGAGTTTTCGCGCCGACGTCGGGATTGATGCGAAGAGCGACGGGAGCCCTCTTTCCCAAACGAGCGGCCACGCAGTCAATGGCCTCCAACTCCTCGCGGCTTTCCACCACGAAGCTGTAAATCCCGGCTTCCAAGGCTTCCTCCATCTCCCGGGCCGTCTTGCCAACACCGGCGAAGGTCGATCGGGCAGGATCGCCGCCCGCGCGGAGGATTCGATAGAGCTCTCCGCCGCTCACCAGATCGAAGCCACAGCCCCGAGAGGCGAGTAGGCGGAGCAAAGCCAGATTGGAATTCGCTTTTACCGCATAGCAGACCAGGGGGTTCAGTTCCCGGAGAGAGATGAGCAGCCGTTCGTAGTGATCGACGATGGTGCCGGCCGAGTAGACATACAGTGGGGTACCATACCGCTCGGCCAAGTCGGCAGCATTGACCTCTTCGACGAAAAGGGAATCCCCTTGGTAGCGAAAGCGGTGCATTAGCCTACCACTGAAGAAGCGCCCCGTGCTGGTATTCGGTCACGCGGGTCTCGAAGAAGTTCTTCTCCTTCAGTAGATCCATGGCTTCACTCATCCAAGGGAAAGGATTGCGCGATCCGTACCGCGCTTTCAAGCCGATCCGCTCCAGTCTCCGATCGCCGATGTACTGAACGTAGTCCCGGAAAAGATCCGCGTTCAATCCGAGAATTCCGCTCGGCAGGCAGTCCTGCGCATAGAGATATTCCAGTTCCACCGCATGGGCAATCATTTCGCTGATCTCTTCCTGAAACTCCGAAGTCCAAACGCCGGGATTCTCCTCCTTGATGCCGTTGATCAAGTCGATTCCAAAGTTCAAATGGATCGTCTCGTCCCGCAGGATGTACTGAAACTGCTCGCCGATTCCGGTCATGCGATTCTGTCGGTGAAAAGAGAGAATCATGACGAAACCGCTGTAAAAGAAGATTCCCTCCATGATGACGTAGAAGCCGACCAGGTTCTTGAGAAATTGTTGAATCCCGGCCTCCGTCTCGGTTGTGAATCCATCGCGAAGGATATCCGCTGTCAAGGTCATCTCAAAGGCGTCCTTGTTCCGGATCGAGTTGACCTCATGATACATGTTGAATACCTCTCGCTCATCGAGACCCAGGCTCTCGACGATGTACAAAAAGGCGTGCGTGTGCACCGCCTCCTCGAAGGCCTGCCGCAGGAGGTATTGCCGGGCCTCGGGATTCGTGATGTGCTTGAAGATCGCAAGCACGATATTGTTGCCGACGAGGCTCTCTCCGGTGGCAAAGAAACCGAGATTCCTCAGGATGACCCGGCGCTCTCCAGGGCTCAACTTGTCGGATTTCCAAAACTCGATGTCCCTCTGCATCGGAACTTCGGAGGGAAGCCAGTTATTCGCGCACCCGTTGAGGTAATGCTCCCACGCCCACTTATATTTCAAGGGCATAAGCTGATTCACGTCCACGGTCCGACAATTGATCAGCCGCTTATCTTCCGCATTGATCCTCCTGGTGAGGTCGTAGGATTGGAATCCGGTTTCCGAGTTGTTACAACAGGACATAGTCTCTCCTTAGCTCTGTTTTCCCTTACTGATAGCGAATCGACGGGAAATCCCGTTGCACGCCCATCCGAGCGACTAACGTTAAGGTCGCTCGCCCGGCTTGCCGCTGCGGTCCGCGCCCATTTTGCTCGTCGATCATTGGCAGCTCTCGCATTCCGGGTCGTCCAGAGAACAGGCCCTTCCATTCTGTTCCTCCGGCCGATCGACGCGGACACGGGAGGAGGGACTCACGCTTTTCATCCAGCGTGGCTGCAGTCCTCTCGCATTGATATCCAAGGTCGATTTCTCCACGGAAGTCGCCGCCACGGCTCGCAGGTAGTACGTCGTTTTGAGACCTCTCCGCCAAGCCAGGAGATACATGTCGGAGAGCTTCTTCCCATTTGGCTCCGCGATATAAAGATTGAGCGATTGCGCCATGTCGATCCACTTCTGTCTTCGACTCGCACACTCGATCAACCAGCTCGGATCGAGCTCGAACGCGCTGAGGTATCGTTCCTTGATCTCCCGAGGAATCCGTTCAATGGAAAGAACGGAGCCGTCATAGAACTTGAGATCGTCCACCATCTCCTGGTCCCATAAATCGGCTCGCTTCAAATCCTCCACCAGGTAACTGTTGATCGTCGTAAAGTCGCCCGATAGGTTCGATTTTACGAACAAGTTCTTGTAGGTCGGTTCGATCGATGCGGAGACTCCGCTGATGTTCGAGATCGTGGCGGTGGGGGCAATGGCCAGCAGGTTGCTGTTCCGTAGACCGTGCTTCCGAATCGACTTTCGAACCTCCTCCCAATCCTTCCGCATCGTTCGGTCCACATCGAGATTCCCGCCGCGCTCCTCTTCCAGCAAGGAGAGCGTGTCGATCGGCAAGAGACCTCGATCCCATTTCGAACCAGGGAAGGTCGGATAGGCGCCTCGCTCTTTTGCCAAGTCGGCCGAGGCAAGGAGAGCGTGGTAGGCGATGATTTCCATCGTCCGGTCCGCAAATTCCACTGCCTCCGGGCTCCCGTAGGAAATCTTCAACAGATAGAGGGCGTCTTGGAAGCCCATCAGGCCGAGACCTACCGGGCGATGACGCAGGTTGGCGTTTCTTGCCGCTGGAGTCGGGTAGAAATTGATATCGATTACGTTATCCAGCATGCGGACGGCCACCCGGATCGTCTTCGCCAACTGTTCCTCATCGATCTCTCCGTCCTTCACGTGGGCGGCAAGATTGATCGAACCCAAGTTACAGACCGCGGTCTCGTCCGAAGATGTATTTAACGTGATCTCGGTGCAGAGATTTGAGTTGTGAATGACGCCGACATGGTCTTGGGGAGAACGGATATTGGACGGATCCTTGAAGGTAATCCAGGGATGGCCGGTCTCGAAAAGCATCGTCAGCATCTTCCGCCAGAGCGTCGATGCCGCCACGCGACGGAAATTTCGGATCTCCCCCCGATCCGCCTTCTCCTCGTATTCGACGTAACGTCGCTCGAACGCCTTGCCGTAGAGATCGTGGAGATCCGGCACGTCGCTTGGGCTGAAGAGCGTCCAATTCCCTCCTTCCATGACCCGCTTCATAAACAGGTCGGGAATCCAATTGGCCGTATTCATGTCGGGAGTCCGTCGCCGCTCGTCTCCCGTGTTCCTTCGGAGCTCAAGGAAATCCTCGATGTCGAGGTGCCAGGTCTCCAGGTAGGCGCAAAGGGCTCCTTTCCGCTTTCCACCCTGGTTGACGGCAACCGCCGTATCATTCGCGACCTTCAGGAACGGGATGACCCCTTGACTGCGTCCGTTCGTTCCCCGGATCAAGGAGCCGGTGGCCCGGACATTGGTCCAGTCGTTTCCCAAGCCGCCGGCCCACTTGGAAAGTCGAGCGTTGTCGGAGATGACTTGGAAAATCCCGTCGAGATCGTCTGAAACGGTGAGCAGGTAGCAGGAGGAGAGCTGAGGATGCAGCGTTCCCGAATTAAAAAGAGTCGGGGTAGAAGAGAGGAACGAAAAGGAGGAGAGCTGTTCATAAAACTCGATCGCACGGGCCTCGCGATTCTCCTTCTCCGCCAGGGCTAATCCCATCGCCACGCGCATCCAGAAATATTGAGGCGTTTCGATTCTTCTCTCTTCATGATGGAGCAGATAACGATCGTATACGGTCTGAAGTCCCATGTACGTGAAGCCGCGATCCCTCTCCAATCGGAGCGCGCTTGCCAGCTTTTCGAGATCGTAGCTCAGCAGGTCGGGCGAGAGCCGGCCGACATCCACTCCATGGCGGATCGAGATCGGGAAGAAGTTCCTATGCACCGTATTGAGCTCTTCTCGAGCACGCATTTCGGGCAGCACCTCCCGATAGAGCTTTGCCAGAAGAATCCGTGCCGCGACATAGGTATAGGCCGGCTCCCTTTCCACCCGAGAACGCGCGGCGAGAATCATCGCCTGGTCGATCTCATCCTCGCTTACCCCATCGTAGAGGCTCCGCAGAGTCTCTTCGGCCAGGCTTTTCCACGAGCAATTCTCCTCAAGGCCCCGACAGGCCTCCTCAAGCTCGCGCCCAAGGCCCTCCGGATCTAAAGGGACCCGCTCCCCGCATCGAAGGACGAAGGACAATGGCGCCGCACCCGATTGCGTTGCCGCGCGCAATGTCCGGGCCCGTCGGCGCTCCGCTCGATAAAGGATGTAACGGCGGGCCACCGAGTGACACCCCGCTTCCATCAGAGCCGTTTCCACCCAGTCTTGGATCCGCTCGACCTCCAGGGCCTCCCCGGCAACGACCGCTCCGAGGGCCCGCCGGACCACCGCACGCGTTACCTCCGCAACCTCCGCCTCCAGTGCCTCCGAAATCGCCTCTTCCGGAGGCACCCCGTGCTCCGCCCGAAAGGCGCGTTCCACCGCCCAAGAGATCCGCTTCGGGTCGAACGCAACCACTGTCCCATTCCGCTTCTGAACCCTAAAGGGCTTGCCAGAAAGCGGATCCATGCCGGCGAGTTCCAACTGTCGAGCGTCTTCCAGCGAAATCATGGCCATCTCCTGAGGTTCCAGATGTTGTGCGCGTGGTCAGAAAAACCACAATAGATTGTGGTTATTGAGCCAAATTTTGCCGGATCGAGTCAATCCTTTCCCGCGCTTTTCCGTAGGAATACACAAGTATAAGAGCAATCCCTTCCCTGAACAACGAATTTTATGGTTGGTGCATGCGAAGAGAAAGACATCCCTTCTTGCCGCCCCCCCTTCACGCCGATGACACGTCATCGGCAGGGCTCCTGCGGCTTGCGCGCGCCTGCCAGCCATCGACGCGGCTTCCACGGCCCGGTGGCAAGCCTCGCCCCGGGCCGCTGTAAAAAAGGCCGCCGGCCCAAGCCGGCGACCTTTCCTATCCTAGCCTGGGGATTCGGATCCCAGCTACATGGCGTAGCCTTCTTCGCCATGCTGTATCGTGTCGAGTCCCTGAGTTTCCACCTCGGCTGGCACGCGCAAGCTGACGAAGAGCCGGACCAGCAAGGCCAGGACCACGGTCATGCCGACCGCCAGCCCTATCGTGATCCCGATGGCTTTCAACTGCGCCCAGTAGAGGGTGTGATGGCTCACCAGCGTGGCCAACCCGTTCTTTCCCGCCACCGCCTCGTTGCTCAGGTTTCCGTTGACCTTCGCCGTGGCGAATACGCCCGTCAGAAAGGCTCCCAGCGTACCTCCCACCCCGTGTACACCAAAAGCGTCGAGCGCATCATCGTAGCCCAATGCCTTCTTCAGCTTGACGCACGCCCAATAGGGAACGACCGCCGCCAGCACCCCAATGACGACGGCTCCCGTCGAGTCCACGAATCCACAGGCTGGCGTAATGCAGACCAGGCCGGCGACCGCACCGGTGCTGTATCCCAGCACGCTCGGCTTTCCTTTTAGAGCGTATTCGAGCATTCCCCAGACAAACGACGCTACCGCCGTCGCCAGCGTCGTCGTGGCAAACGCGTTGGCCGCGATTCCATCCGCCGCTCCAGCGCTTCCCGCATTGAAGCCATACCAACCGAGCCAGAGCATTGCCGCCCCGACCATGCAAAGGACCATGCTATGCGGCAGGATCGGCTCCTTGCCATACCCGATCCTTTTTCCAAGCAGCAGGCAGAGGATCAAGCCCGACCAGCCGGACGACATATGCACTACGGTCCCTCCCGCGAAATCGATCGCCGGAATTCGGGCCGCTGGGTTAAAGACCCCGTTCATGAGCCCCGTAGCTCCCCAGACCATGTGGGCGAGCGGAAAGTAGACGAAGAGCATCCAAAGGCCGATGAAGAGCAGCAGCGCGCCGTAATTCATCCTCTCCGCCACCGCCCCCAGGATCAGAGCTGGAGTGATGATGGCAAACATGAGCTGGAACATGCAGTAGACGCTCTGCGAAACCCAAAAGGCGTAGGAGGTGTTCGGAGCAGCGTCCACCCCCTTTAGGAAAAAGAAGTCGGTGCCCCCCAGAAACGGCCCCAGCGGGCTTTGACCAAAACTAGTACCGAACACAAGGCTGTAACCTACTGCCCACCAGAGAATCGTAACGAGTCCGGCAATCCCGAGGCACTGGGCGAGAACCGAGAGGACGTTCCGCGAGCGCACAAGGCCGCCGTAAAAAAGAGCCAAGCCCGGAAGGGTCATGAAGAGCACCAGCGCCGCGGAGGTCATCAGCCAGGCATTGTGACCCGGCCCCGCGACGCCGCTCACCTTGCTTCCAGCAGGATCCCCGTTCAGGATGTAGGCTTCCAGGCCCGAGAGCCGTTTGTCCACGCTGGCTTCTTCTGCCGCCAGAAAGAGCGTACCCTGCCAGGACTGCAGACCGAGGACGTCACACCCTGTGGTGACCACCGCGCCTTTCGCTTCGGATTGCAGAAAAGCGACCGCGGCCAGGCTGACGACGAGCATCCGCAACCAACGTTCCAATCGATTGACAACCATTCTGAATCTCCTTTGCTTTTGGCATCTACGCGTTCCAAAGTGCAATCCAGGGATCCGGACCGCATCCGCGTTCTCCGGCCTTACCTCATGGATGGAGGAAGGTTGGGAAGCGGACCCAGGGGATGACCGGCTCTCGCCCGACGAGAACATGCCTTCCCGGCTTCACCGCGCAGGTGTGTCCTCCCCTTTTCCTTCCTCCTCTACTCGAACCCATCGACGTCTTTCCTCCTGCGGCTCCATTGAAAGCAATCCGCGTGCCAGAAAGGCTCCGATTTTTGTCGGGATCGTGTTGGAAAGGGACAGCCCGCGGAGAGGTCCGATAGAACAGGAAGGAGGAGCCTCCTTTCCACAAGACGTCCGCCTCGAAAGTGCTTGCCAGGCAATAGCGCCGTGACGTTACAGTGAGCGTCGTTCCTCTGAATGGGAAGCAAGGAAAAACCCGATCCGGAGATTACCAGATCATGCCACGCTATGTCATCGAACGAGAGATTCCTGGAGCCGGAAAACTATCTGCTCAGGAACTCGCCGCGATTTCCGCAAAGTCTTGCTCGATCCTCGACGGGATGGGGCCGCAAATCCAGTGGCTGCACAGCTACGTCACCGATGACAAGATCTACTGCATCTACCTTGCTCCGAATGAACAGGCGGTCCGGGAGCACGCACAGAAAGGCGGTTTTCCCGCCAATCGCATCTCGGAGATTCGGGATGTGATCAGCCCTTATTCGGCGCGCTCGGCTTAGGCGACTTGTGGCGAGTCGACGTTTGCCGCGTCTTTGCGCGCTTGGCACCCTGCGCAACTTCCCGTCCGGGGGTGGCCTTGTTGACAGCTACCGGCGCCACCCGAACCTTGCCCGTCGGAGCCGGCGGTTCTTCCCGCGTGGCCCCCATCACGGGAAGGATCGTAAGGCGGACTCCCTTCGTGGTATTCATTACCTGCACCGAGGCAAGGGCCGCGGGGAAACCGATCGCGAAGGCAAGCGCTATTGCTGCCAGCTTTCTCATCTGCTGTTTCTCCACTCCATACAGTGCGCGTTGACTGCGAGGAAGGCAACCGCTAATTGCGCTCAAGAGCACGGCCGCGCTTGGAGCGAACTCCCGCTCCTGGCCACCCGCGCCTCGGGACCGACGTCAGCCGGGTGGGCAAGCGATTCCAAGGGATTCCCTAACGGCTTACTTGTGAGATGCCACGGAGTCCGTCTCGGTTGGGGGCCGATCCCCTTTTTTCCATCGGCTGCCCGCGACCGATCGAACCTTTACCTTTCCCTTCGGGATACCCGTCTTCGCGACGGCCGCAGGGTTGGTCTTGTCCTTCCCACCCTTGTGTGCCACGGCCTTCTCGGCTGACTCCTTTTTCGGGTCTTCCGACGGAGCCTGACAGAGGATAGAAAGCCGCAGCCCTTTCGAGGTCTGGAGGACCCCCGCAAAAAGCCCGGGAGCGCAGGCAAGGCTCAGGAGAAGAATTGCTGTCCGAGCGTACCGCATGTGGTTCCTTCGACCGAAGGCTGCCAGCCTATCTGCAGGGAAGGTGGCAACGCAAGGATCAAACGGGGCCGCTGCTCCGGCGAGAGAGGACGGAACGTCGTTCGCAGGGTCGCCCATTGCCTTCTAGATTCTTTTGCGGCAAAATTGAGTGCGCGATGCTCCCCCGACGCCTCATCGCCCTCTGCTCGCTGCTCTGTTTTGCTCCGTTCTGCGCATCCGCCATGAAAATCCTCTCCCCTTCGTTTTCCAACGGCCAGCCCTTGCCCCGGGAGTGTGGTTATCGCTACGCAAACCGGAATCCCGAGATTCTCTTCTCCGAAGTGCCGGCAAAGGCGCGATCGCTGGTCCTCATCATGGACGATCCCGACGCCCCCAGGGGCACCTTCGTTCACTGGCTTGTCTGGAATCTTCCGCCGGCTACCGCGAAACTGCTTCCCGGCAAGCTGCCGCCCGAAGCCTGCGCGGGGCGCAACCATTTTGGACATGACCGCTACGACGGGCCGGCACCCCCGAGCGGCATTCACCGCTACTTCTTCCGGGTGTTTGCCCTGGACGCTCCGCTCGGGTTGACGACCGGCGCAGACCGCAAGGAGCTGGAAAAAGCGATGGAGGGGCATGTCGTTGACGAAGCCACGTTGATGGGTACCTATCCGTCGCACCGATGAGGATTTGCCGTCCGCTCCCATCCTGGCGAACCCGTTTTGTCAAGATGAGCCTCCGCCCCTTGCGCAGCCCGATGGCCCGCTTCACCCTTGCCGCTTGGCTTGCGACGGGAGCGCTCCCGACCGCCTGGGGGAGGGAGATCTTTACGGAGGCTTTCACGCCCACTCCGATCGCCATTAATCTAGCCGATCTTCCCAAGCCTTTCGCCACGCCGAGCGCCACCTACCGGCCCCCGGTCGTCCCGCCCCCCGGCCAGCCTTCCCTCCGCCTTCCGGCGGGCTTCCGGGTATCCGTGTTCGCACGCGACCTGGAGGAGCCAAGATGGCTGGCACTCACCCCCGAAGGCGGAGTGCTCGTCGCCGAGTCCTATGCCAACCGGATCCGCTTGTTCGAAGGGCTGAGGGAGGACGGTAGCGCGGAACGCGGCTCTGTTTTCGCCGCGCCGGAAAATGGTCTCAACCTGCCTTTCGGCATGGCCTTTTCCGAAGGTCGCTTTTTCGTCGCGAACACCGACGCGATCCTCGCCTTTTCCTATCAGCGGGGGCAGCGTCGCCTCGGAGGCAGGGGCGAGCGGCTCGCTTCGCTGCCGGGCGGAGGACATTGGAGCCGCTCCCTGGCGCTCTCACCGGATGCCCGCTGGCTCTACGTTACCGTCGGCTCTCGCAGCAACGCCAATGAGGAGCCCGCTCCGCGGGCTTCTATCGTGCGAATTCCCTTGCCCAAAGGGAAGACCGAATCCTTCGCATCCGGCCTCCGCAACCCGGTGGGCTTGGCCTTCGATCCCAAGACCGGCATCCTCTACACCGTGGTCAACGAACGAGACCAGCTCGGCGACGATCTCGTACCCGACTACCTCACGCATGTCCGCCAAGGGGCATTCTACGGTTGGCCCTATGCCTACCTCTCCTCTCATCTCTTCGACCCAAGGCTTCTCATCCACCACCACGTTCAAAAGCCCAATCTCGTCGACACCACTCGCACCCCGGACGTGCTCTTCCAATCGCATTCGGCTCCGCTCGGGCTAGCCTTTCCCTCGGGCAAGCCTCAATTCCCGGAACGATATCTTCACGGCGCCTTCGTTGCTTTTCACGGCTCTTGGAATCGGAGCGAACCAACCGGGTACAAGATCGTCTTTATCCCCTTTGGCGACGACCAGCGCCCACAAGGATTTTACGAGGACTTTCTCACCGGCTTCCTCAGCGAGAGAGAGCACCCTACGACGTGGGGCCGGCCCGTCGGCCTCCTCTTCCTGCCGGATGGCAGCCTGCTTTTTTCCGATGACGCCAACGGAATGATCTACCGCGTCACGTATGAAAAAGATCCCGATCGCTGACCGAACGAGAAGAGGGCGGCTGCTCGGGACCAGAACGGTTCCGATGACGCATCGTCTGCCCGGGTGTTTTGATGGGTACCGCTATCGGAATGAGCCCTGCCTGGGCCAGAAGAGAGGGCCGAGTCCCATGGTCTCGCCTGGGGACGACCACTGAGCGATGCCTAGAAATGGAAGCGCAACCCGGCGATCGCAATGTTGTAATACTCGGGATACTTGATCAGCATCGTGTTGCCGCTCGTCATCCCGTAGGAAAACTGCGTCTCTTTAATGTAAAGAATCTTGTATTCGGCAAAGAGGCTCCAGTGCTCACCGAGATTGTACTGAAGCCCGACCAGCCCCTGGCCAGCGAAGGCTCCCTGGGCATAGCTGCCAGAGGAGAGCAGGTCCACGCCGCCGGGCCCGACGAAGCTCGTGCCCGACGAGGACAGATACGCGCCGCCGATGCCGCCCCCGAGGTAGGGGACAAGCCCGATCGGAGTCACAAACTTCGCCACGCCGTCGACGAGAAACAGACCCATGTTGAGATTCGAACCAAACTGATAGGAAGAAACGCCGGGCGTTCCTGCCACCCCGCCGGTCAAGCTCCCGCTCTCCGTGGCTTGGCCAAGATAGAACGCCTCAAATTGAGCCGCGGGCTGCAGCCAATATTGTTTCGCCGAGTCCAGAGCGACGCTGCGAAAGTTGTACCCCACCTGAAGCCCCCCGACCGCCGCCGTGCCGGGCGTCGCCCGTCCGCCGGCAGAGAAGAGCGGCGGAGAGTCGAGGGCGCTGACCCCGTTGCTCATGCCAAAGGCAGCACCCCCAAAGATCCCGAAGTAGAGCCCCGTCTTTGGACCCAGCGCTTCTTTTGCCGACGGAGCTGGGGTCTCCTTCATTCCCTGTTCACCGACGGGCTCGTCGCTCCCCGTCCGCCCCGAATCTTCCGCCGCGGAGGACGCCGTGGTCGGCGCAGCACTGGCTGACGCCGCCGCTGCGGCGGACTCGGGCGCGCCGGGGGAAACGGCCTGCTCGGAAGGAGCCGGGGCGCTTGCCGCGGAATCGTCTGCCGTGGAGGGGGGCGCCGCTTGCTCCGTGCCAGGCGTGGCGTTCTCCGCCGCCTGGGCGAGGATCGGCGCACTGAGCCAGAGGATGCACGTCGCCAAGAGCCAAGGCGGCATCGGCCGAGGATTCTTTTGTCTTACGCTCTTCGGAAGGTTCCGCTCACCTAGCGCCGAAATCATGTTTCCTCCTCTCTGGACCTTCTGCCTGCTCCCTCGCTTCGCGTCCGGGCGGCACTCTATCCGGGAGATCTTCTTTCTGACAAGCAAGGACTCTGTTACATTTCCGTGACATTTCTTTGAAGTGGCATGTGCATGCCCGACAACGGATTGAGCGCGGCATTCCTCGCCTGCCGAGGCAAGACGGTCGGGTCTCAGTCGAAGCGATCAATACCCCATGAAGGGGGGGGCGCTGAGCGTCGGCGGGAAATGGGTCAAGAGGAACGGCCCATACACGAGCGCCACGAGAGCCAACGAGAGAAACACCCAGTAGGAGATCTTGTCGAGAATCAGCTGATTGCCCGAGACGGCGGCGCCCTGCACCGTCGAGGTGAAGGGAAGGTCCACCACCGGCCGGGTCTTCCGGCCGGTCCAGAGGGTCATGGCCAACACGACAAAGAAGAGCATGGCGGCGACGAACATCAGGCTCCCGCCGATGGCCGTCAAGGCTCCCGCCAGCTTCCAGCCGGGCAGCGGAGCATAGTTGATCATCGAAATCGCCGTCCTTCGGGGCATTCCCAGCAGCCCTCCGGAAATCTCCCCTCGGGCAAAAACAAGCACTCCAACGAAATAAATCCACGACTGCCATACGGCCAGTTTCTTTCCCCAGAGTTCCCGACCGGTCAGATAGGGGACAAGCCAATAGGCGAGGCCGAAATAGGAGAGCGCGACCGCACTCCCGACCGTCATATGAAAGTGTCCTGGGATAAAGGTCGTATTGTGAACGATCCGATTCATATCGACGCTCGCGTTCATGAGACCGGTGATTCCGCCAGGAAGAAAGGTGATCATCGCGAGGACCTGGGCGCTCACCGAAGGATCTCCCCACGGGATCCGCCAGAGCCAGCCGAGCATTCCCTTCCCTCCTCGGGCCCGCCCGCCGATCTCCAAGGCGTACATCACCGAAAATGCCGTCAGGAGGCTGGGGAAGAAGATCGCGAAGGTGAGAATGGCGGCACTCCACTTGAAATAGCCGTTCACTCCGGGATCGACGTACTGATGATGGAAGCCGACGGGCATCAGCACGATGAACATGACAAAGGCGATGCGCGCGAGCGTATCGCTGAAGAGCTTCCCTCCGACCTGCCGGGGAATCATCGTGTACCAGGAGACATAGAGGGGAAGGAGCCAAAAGTAGACGATCTGGTGGCCGGTGAACCAGAAAAGCGCGCGGCTCAAGAGCGGGTCGGAGCCGGGCAGGAGATTGAGCGACCAGGGGAGGAGAAGGCCGAGCACCTCGATTGCCACTCCCATGGAGGCGATATCCCACATCACGTAGGTTGCGACCGAGACAAAGGCGAGCAACGGAACCCGCTCGCCCGGGTGCTCCCTTTTCCAGGCGGAAAGAGCCAGGATCTGCGCTGCGGAAGTCGCCCAGGTGCTCAGGACGAGCAGGACCGCGCCGGCGTAAAAGGTCCATTCGGCCCGGAGTGGTGGATAAAAGGTGTAGAGAACGCTCGCCTTCCCGGCGAGGATCGCGTAACCGCCGAGGACGCTTCCGCCGATCAAGAGCCAAAAGGAGAGGGCCAGAAGGAAGCCGTTCAGGTTCCTCCCCAAGCTACGGGCAACCGTCAACGCCAGCCATCCGTTCGAAGCGGCAAAGGGAAAGACAAAAACGTTCAGCACCGCGTGAAGGGTGAGCCCCTGGTAGTAGGTGCGCATCCCCGGTAGGTTGCTGAAGATATTGATCCCCCCGTAATTGAGCCCCTGGACGAAGCCCTGAAACACGCCCACGGCGAGCGCGGCGAACCCGAAGAGAATCCCCCACAGGATGTACCGCCGATGGCTCTCGGGAAGCGTGTATCCGGAGGGATTTTCGACGATCGTTACTCTGGCTTCGGCGGTGGGCATGGCGTCCTCTTCCTACTTGACCGTGAGAGTCCCAGTCATCTGATGATGGAGCATTCCACAATACTCATGACAGATCATCCGGTACTCTCCGGGGCGAGTGAAACGGTATTTCTGTTTCGCGATCTGCCCTGGTAAGAGCATGATGTTCACAGTCGTGCCAGGGATGTAGAGCCCATGGTCGATGTCGATGGAGGTTCCCAGAAAGGTGACTTCCGCTCCCACGGGCAGCTCGATCGCGCCCGGGTTGAACATCCAGGCTTGCCCCAGGATCACGACGTCGTAGGTGCCGGGACCCGTTTGGCGCACGCCCGGCTGATCGAAGGGCTTGGTCCGGCTGACGGCCGCAAAAAGGGTTTCTCCCGGCTTCGGAACGATCTGCCCGTCGTTGCCCGGAACCACGATCGCCAGGATGACCGAAGAGTAGGTAATGGCCGCGAGGAAGGCGACCAGGACGACGACCGATAGCCAGATGTAACCCTTTTCCAGTTTCTCGGCGAGCGTCTCCATAGCCTCTCCCTAGCGGGTTACCATCTCCATGTACATGTAAGCCCACATCCCGGCCAGGACCACCAGGAACAGGATGAGAACGAACATGGTGCCGAGGGGAGGCGGGACTTCCTCCGGCATTTCCTTAGCTCTCTCGGCTTCGTCTTGATTCATCACCAGCCTCCGAGTATCGAAGAAGAAATCGCCCGAACAGCGCGGCAAGAAGGAGGAAAAGCCCCAAGCAAATCAGAGAGCCGATTCCGGCGTTGGCACCTCCTCGTGCTTCCAGAAACGCGTTGAGGAAACCCCATCCGGCAAAGACAACCGGAGTGGTAACGATCAGGAAGATCAGTAAGGCCGCTACAAGCTTGCTCTCCGTCCGCCCCCCCTGCTCCGGATGCCCCAGCATGCTCGCATGTTAGGACAACCCGGGAGAGCGCCACAAGCCCAAAGCATGCGGGTTTGCCCCGTGCTCCGCCTCAGGCAGACGCCGATGCCGACCAAGCTTTTCGCTTACCAGCGGAAGGGTCGGCGAAGTTCGAGCCTCAGGCGTTCTTCGTGAAAGGGAACCACCGCAAGCGTGGACAGCCAGCCAGGGCCGGAGCGATCTTTCTTTAGCTTCGCTTGCCCGAATCGCCGGGACGATAATCCTCCTCGGCACGCGAGAAGGCGTCCTCCATCGAGCCGAGTTCCTCGCCAGGACGAGAGAGATCCATCCTTTCCCGCTCCTTCTCCAGCTGCTCGTCGGAGTAGGCCAGCGCCTTGATGGAAAGGCCGATTCGCCTCTCTTCCTGCTCAATCTTGACAATGCGGGCCTGGACTTCCTGCCCCACTTTCAGGACATCCTTCACCTTGGCGATCCGGTCGTTACTGATCTGCGAAATGTGCACCAGCCCGTCGATCTCGCCATCCAATTGAACGAAGGCGCCAAAGCTGGCGATCTTGCTCACCTTTCCCGTAACGATCTCCCCCACCTTGTACCGGGCGGCCAAGCTCTTCCAAGGATCGTCGGCGAGCTGCTTGATCCCAAGGAGGATCTTCTGATTCGGCCAGTCGATCTCCAACACCTTCGCCTCGACGGGATCCCCTTTCTTGAAGACTTCCGAGGGATGGTTGATTTTTCGCGTCCAGGAGAGATCGTTGACATGAACAAACCCGTCGATTCCTTCCTGGAGCTCGACAAAGACCCCATACGCCGTGAACGTGCGGACGGTTCCCTTGACCGTCGATCCGACCGGGTACTGGTCGGCGATCCTCTCCCATGGATTGACCTCGAGAGCCCGCAGGCTCAGGGAAATCTTCTGTTCCTCCCGATTGACGTCCAGGACGACCACCTCCACCTCCTGTCCGACGGAAAGAAGCTCCGCGGGCCGCGTGATCCGCTTCGTCCAGGACATCTCCGAGACGTGGACCAGTCCCTCGATCCCCGGCTCGAGCTCGACGAAGGCGCCGTACGCCGTCAAATTGGTCACTTTCCCCTTGATCCTCGATTGGATCGGGAATTTCTCGGCGATCTTTTCCCAAGGATTTTCGGATTTCTGCTTGAGGCCCAGCGAGATCCTTTCTTTCTCCCGATCGACGTCAATGACCATGACCTCTACTTCCTGTCCCACAGACAAGAGCTCGGAAGGATGAGAGAGCCGCCGCCAACTCATGTCGGTGATGTGCAGAAGGCCGTCGATCCCGTCCAAATCGATGAAGGCACCAAAATCGGTGAGGTTTTTGACCGTCCCCTTGACCACCTGGCCTTTCCCCACCGTCTCGAGAAACCGTGCGCGCTTTTCCGCCCTTTCCGCTTCCACCAGCTCCCGGCGGGAGAGAACGACGCTGCTCCGCTCTTCGTTGAGCTTGACGATCTTGCACGTAAGGATCTTCCCGTCGAAATCGCGCAGGTTCCTCGGGGGGATGATATCGATCTGGGACGAAGGGAGAAAGGCTTCCACCCCAACATTCAGCATCAGCCCGCCCTTGACGATTCCGCGAACCTTCCCTTCAACCGTGCCGCCGGCCTGAAAGATTTTGACGACCTTGTCCCAATTCTGCTTTTGGGCGGCCTTCTGCTTGGAAAGAACGACATTCCCTTCTTCATCTTCGAGTTGCTCGAGAAGGACTTCCACCTCGTCGCCAACTTGAACCGCCGCCGGATCTTCGAACTCCTCCAGCGACACGACTCCCTCCGATTTGTAGCCGATATCGATCAGGACCGTCTTGGGATTCCGTTCGACGACCCGCCCTTTCACCAAGCTTCCTTCCGCAAACACCGGAAGGTTTGCCAGCACTCCTTGCACCATCTCTTCCAATCTCATTCGCTTAAATCCTTCTTTTAACACTTCTTGCGGCTATCGAGACGACGTGGTCTCTTGCTCCGGGGATGCCTAGCGGCTCGGGCTACGCTCGTCCCGTTCCCCTCTTCTGCGCAGGCTTACCCGACGGGCATGAGCCGCAGCAGCTCTTCCGGCTCCGCATGCCTCGCGCAAAATCTAGCGCTATGTAGAGGAGGCTAACCCCGACCAGGAGCAAAGCCACCCATTGCTGCCAATTTCCTTCCACGCTTCTTCCCCATCGCCGAACGGCCTTTATCGGTCACCTACAGGCCGAATGCCCGGCCAGCCTGATAAACGGCGAGACATATAACATAGGCAAAGAACGTCATATAGCCAAATTGAAAAAATGCCCACCGCCAGGACCCGGTCTCCCGGCGCACGGCAACGACGGTGCTGACGCACTGGAGCGAAAAGACGAAGAAGAGCATGATGGTCAGGCAGACAAGAGGGGTGAAAACCGGCCGCCCATCCGGCCAACGGTCCGCCAGTAGTGCCCGGGAGAGCGAGGTCGGCCCCGTCTCCCCTTCCGACTGTCCTGCGTAGAGGACGCCGATGGTGCTGACGAAATTTTCCCTCGCGGCCTGCGCGCTGATCAAGCCGATGCCGATCTTCCAATTGAAACCAAGAGGCCGAATCACCGGTTCGATCCAGTGACCGATCTGCCCGGCGAAGCTGCCCGCCAACTGAGCCGACCGATCTCCCCCGGAAACCTTCGGATAAGCAGTCAGCCACCAGAGAATCACGGAGATGGCAACAATCGTGGTGCCTGCGCGGCGAAGAAATGCGCCCGCGCGGGTGATCATTTGGGCCCCGATCGTTCGGAGCGAAGGTCTGCGGTAGGGAGGCAGCTCCAGTACCAGCGGGGCCGGCCGGCCTCGGAAGAAGCTGTTCTTGAAGAGCCAGGCGAACCCGAAAGCGGTCGCCAGGCCCAACAGATAGAGAGACATCACGATCCCTGCCTCTGCGACGCCGGCCCCGGGTCGGCCGCCGAAAAACGCAGCAATCATGAGGACGTAGACGGGCAGCCGCGCCGAGCAGCTGGCAAACGGCGCCACCAGAATGGTGACCATCCGGTCGCGAGGATCCGAAAGGGTTCGCGCGGCAAGAATACCGGGAATCGCGCAGGCATGGCTGGCAAGCAGGGGAATGAACGCTTTCCCTTGCAGGCCGACTCGGCTCATCAGCTTGTCCATGAGGAAAGCGGCACGCGCCATATAGCCGCTATCTTCCAGGAGGCCTAAGAAAAAAAAGAGGACGAGGATTTGCGGCAAAAAGACGATGACGTTCCCGGCTCCCCCGATCACCCCTTCGGTCAACAAATCACGCAAGTCTCCGGCGGGCAGGAGTTTCTCTAGCCTTGCCGCGAGAGCCGCGAACAGGGCGTTGATCGCATCCTTGGGGCCTGCGCCCACCTCGAATACCGCAAGAAACATGGTCCCCATGATCCCTAGGAAAATCAGCCAGCCCCCGAACGGATGAGTCACCCAATGATCGAGCCAGTCCGTCGCACTTTTCGCGATCACTGGGGATTTCCGCAGAACCTCGGCAGTGAGGGCGCGGATCTCCCGCTGACGCATGGCAATGGTCTGCTGCCGCCAATCCGGCATCTTCGCTTCCAGTCTCTCCTGCTCCTCCCGAAGCGAGGGTAATAGATGGGTAACGGCCAGCACCTCGGCCAGCCGCTGGGGATCGGGCGCACCCAAGATGAGGGCGCAAAGCGCCCTCCGTTCCACCCTCTCCTCGGGAAAGTCAACGATGACACGCGCCAGCGACTCCTCGACCGGGGCGGGGCACCGACGGCAAACCGGACGGCCCGGGGAAAGCTCCTGCGACAGGGCCGCGCGAAGTTCGATCAATCCCTTCCGCTTCGATGCCTGGCACGGGATCACCGGACACCCCAGCCTTGCCGCGAGCCCAGCGACGTCGAGACGATCTCCCCCTTCCTCCAGGAGATCCATCATGTTCAGGATCACGATCGCCGGAAGGCCCAAATCCAGTACCTGCGTAACCAAGTAGAGGCCCCGTTCCAAATGGGTGGCGTCGACGACGCAGATCACCGCGTCCGGAACGGGAGTATCGGGCCGCGTCCCAAAAAGAACTTCGCAGGTGATTTCTTCGTCCGGGGCGCTGGGCAGCAAGGAATAGGTGCCGGGAAGATCGATCAGCTGGCACCTCCGGCCGTGCAAGTCGAAGAAAAACCCAATTTTCTTCTCGATCGTAACGCCGGGATAGTTGGCGACCTTCTGTCGCAACCCCGTCAGGCCGTTGAAAAGAGTGGACTTGCCGCTGTTCGGGTTGCCCACCAAGGCGATGTTGGTCGGCTCGGTGAGAGGAGCGCGCTCTCTAGCCCCGGGCGCCAGCTTCATCTCCTATCCGGCCCAGCCGCCCTTTCTTCGGCGGAAGCGGTCCAGAATGCGGCAGAAGAACGTTCCTTCCTCAGGAGAGAGAGAATGGCCTCGATCGGCTTCCGCCCACCCATCGCTCTTGCGCGACTCCCCGCAAGCAGCCGTGACAAGAATTTGTCGAGCGACCGCCGAGCTTAAGCCCACCCGCGCACCGCAGACCAGGCAGACCGTCATCGCTCCGTGGGATAACTTGACGAGCTCCGCCCGTTGGCAAAAACCCATTTCGTGCAGCCGATAACACTCGCGCGCGTTGCCCGCGACCGAATGAATCCAGAGCTGGGTGCCGACCGACGCTTCCGACAAGGGAAATGCCGGCGGCGCCACCTCCATCGGTTCTTGGGGAGGCAAACTCATTGCGAACAATCTAAGCGCTCACCCTTTCTTCTCAAGTGAAATTCGACTCGGGCTTTCTCCCCACCGCCGAGCCTCATTTTTCGAGAAAGAGACCCCCTCTTTTCTCTGCCTCCCCTCTCGACTGTCGCAACTACCGCAGCTCCCCGATCCGCCGCATCATCTCTTCGGCAAGGGAGCGATAGTATTCCTTTTTCGCTTCGCCCTTCCTCATCCGCCGGGGCTGGTATGGGGATCCGACGACGACCCGGATCGGGGCAAGGCGCGGAAATCGGGAGGAGCGCGACAAGGCTTCGAAGGAACCGAAGACCCGCACCGGCAAAATAGGAACCTGCGCTTGGGCCGCGAGGAAGCCTGCCCCCGGTTCGGCAGGTTGCAACTGCCCGTCCGCGCTCCTTGTCCCTTCCGGAAAGATTAAAACCCCATGACCCTCGGCGAGAAGGCCGAGAATCTTGCGGAGTGCAGCCGGTTCCGGATGCTCTCGCGCCGTCGGAATCGTGTTCACGCTGGTCAACAGCCCGGCCATCGGCCCTCGGAATAGCGAACGGCGAGCCAAATAATCGATCTCCCGCTCGACTACGGACCCCACGGCCAGCGGATCCAGGTAGCTCGCATGATTCGAAACAAGAAGGAGTCCTCCCCCCGGTGCCCGTTCCGCTCCTTCTCCTTGCAACTGGAAACACAGACGCAGGCCGACTTTCACCAGCGCCCGCGCCGCGGCATACCAAGGCCTCATCGGCGAGCGAATCCAAGCGTCATGGGACGGAGGGCCGTTCCGGCACGGAAAACCCGCGTTTGCGCAACTCCTCGAGCATCCGGCGGACGACTTCTTCCACGGTCATCCGGCTCGAGTCGAGGAACACGGCGTCTGCCGCGCATCGTAACGGAGCTGCGGGACGAGACCGATCTTCCCAATCCCGGTCCTCGATGGAATCGGTCTCTCCCTGCTTTCGCCTTCGCTCCTCGCGCACCTTCGGATCCGCGTCGATATAAAACTTGTACCGCGTTGCCGGGAACACCGTCGTTCCGATATCGCGCCCCTCCATCACCAAGGAATGCTCGTCGGGCAGCTTGCGAAAGAGCGGCAGAAGCCGTTTCCGCAGCCAGGCCGAAGCAGCCACGCGGGAGACCGCCGCATTGACGGCCGGGCTCCGCGCTTCCTGGCCCGGTTCCTTCCCATCGATCCAGACATGCAGCTCATTCCCCTCGATTCGACACTCGATCTTCATCTGCCGCGCGGCCATCTTAAAGGCCTGCTCGCGCTCGACCGCCACTCCTTTCCCAATCAGGCCCCAAGTGATCGCCCGATAGACCAGCCCACTATTGCAGTAGGCAATGCCGAGAGCTTGCGCGAGTGCTCTTGCCACGGTGCTCTTCCCCGAAGCGGACGGACCATCGATCGCAACCACCGGACGGTGCGGCGCCTCTTC
>JAQTUK010000156.1 GCA_028710285.1 Methylacidiphilaceae bacterium
CACCGATTTCGGCGTGCGCGATCCCTACGTCGCCGAAGTCAAGGGAGTGCTCTACGCCCTGCATCCGGGTGCGCGGGTTGTCGATCTGCTCCACCAGGTTGAGCCATTCCAGGTGTGGCAGGCCGCTTACGTGGTGGAGGAGGCCACGCGGGAATTTCCGCGGGGATCGATCTTCGTCACCGTGGTCGATCCTGGGGTCGGGACGGAGCGGGCGCCGATCTTGCTGGAGACTCGGTCCGGCAAATTCTTTTTTGCGCCGGACAACGGGATCCTCTCTCTCGTCGTCGATCGGGAAGGGATGCGGCGGGCTTGGAAGCTCGACAAGGCCGCGTTTTATCGATCGGGAAAGTCTTCGCGCACCTTCCATGGACGGGACATCTTTGGCCCGGGAGCTGCCCATCTGGCCGCCGGTGTCGATCCCGAGAAGCTCGGCTCTCGAATCCAGAAGGTGGAATCGCTCAACCTCACGCCCGCCGGCGTTCTCGGCCAGAGCTTCCTGGGCCAGGTGGTCTACATCGACCATTTCGGCAATGTGATCACCAACATCCCTCGGGACCTGTCCTCTCGGCTGCAGGAGGGAATTCTCTTGCGGATCTCCATTGGGGATCAGACGATCCGGGCGCCGCTCGTCGGGACCTATGCAGAGGTCCCTTCCGGAAAGCTGGGGGCGCTTTTCAACAGCTCGGATTACCTGGAGTTCGTCATGAACAAAAATTCCGCAGCCCGCCAACTCAAGGTCTCGGAGGGAGCCCGGGTCCTGGTGAAACCGTAGGCGAGCCGCGGACGGGCTGCCCAGGCTTGTGCTGGGCGTGCGGTGCTGCTATCTTCCCCTTGCTCATGGCTCAGATACGAAATATCGCGATCATCGCGCATGTCGATCACGGAAAGACGACTCTAGTCGACCAGCTCCTCCGCCAATCCGGTACGTTTCGAAGCAATCAAGCGGTGGCGGAGAGGGTCATGGACTCGATGGACTTGGAAAAAGAGAAGGGAATCACGATTCGGGCAAAGAACGCCTCCTTCCATTACAAGGATTATAAGATCAACTTGGTCGACACACCCGGCCATGCCGATTTCGGCGGCGAGGTGGAACGAAGCCTCCGAATGGTGGACGGCGTTCTCCTGCTGGTCGATGCGGTCGAGGGGCCCCAGGCTCAGACGAAGTTCGTTCTCAAAAAAGCGCTGGCCGCCGGCCTCTCCCCGATCGTGATTCTCAATAAGGTCGATCGGGAGAATGCCCGGCCCAACGAGATTCTCGATCAGGTGTTCGAGCTCTTCTTGGAGATGGAGGCGACCGACGAGCAGCTCGATTTCCCCGCTCTTTACGCCTCTGCTAAGGTGGGGTTTGCCTGCCGCGAGTGGAAAGGGGTGGAAGAGGCGCAAAAACACGGGATGGAGCCGCTTTTCGAGACGATCCTGGAAAAGGTCCCGCCCCCGAGGGCCGATGCCTCCGCCCCATTCTCCCTCTTGGTCGCCAACCTGGATTATAGCGACTATGTCGGCCAGCTTGCCATCGGGAAGATTTACGGAGGACAAATTCGGGTGGGAGATCCGGTTGCCTGTCTTCCGCGAGAAGGAATGCCGCGCAAGGCGCGCGTGACCCAGCTCTTGGGCTATCACGGTCTCCAACGTCAGGAGCTCGCCGAAGCGGTTGCGGGAGATATCGTCGCGGTAGCCGGGCTCGAAGAGGTGGAGATCGGGGATACCCTGTGCGATCAAGAGGATCGTCCTCCCTTGCCGCGAATCGAGGTTGATCCACCCACGGTCCGCATGCGCCTGCTGGTCAATAACTCGCCTCTTTCGGGCCGGGAAGGGAAATTCCTCACGGCTCGGCATCTCCGGGATCGTCTCTTCCGGGAAATCCGCGCCAATGTGAGTCTTCAGGTGGAGGATAACGGCACGGCCGCCTTCGAGGTAAGCGGTCGAGGAGAGATGCAAATCGCGGTCCTGGCGGAACAGATGCGCCGGGAAGGATTCGAACTCATGTTATCGCGGCCGGAGGTAATCTACCGGAAGGACGAGGCCGGTTGCGTCCTGGAGCCGCTGGAGACTCTATACGTCGACCTGCCGCAGGCGGCTTTGGGCTCTCTCTTGGAATCCCTGGCCCGGCGGGGAGCGGAGGTCGAAAATATGCGGCATCTGCGGGATACGGTGTTCGTCGAAGCGATGATTCCCACGCGCGGGCTGATCGGCTTCGAGACGGAACTGGTCAACCTGACGCGGGGGGAAGGGATCGCCAGCCATCTTTTTCGGGAATATGGGCCCAAGCGGGGAGAGATCGTCCTTCGTGGGAACGGCGTCTTGGTCTCGATGGAGAAAGGAACGACGACCTCCTTCGCCCTGGAAAATCTCCAGGAGCGGGGAGTGCTTTTCGTCGGTCCCGGGGAAGAGGTCTACGAGGGGATGATCGTCGGGGAGAATGCCCGGCCCGACGATCTCATGGTCAATCCCTGCAAGGCGAAGCATCTGACGAACATGCGCTCGCAGGGAGACGGTAAGGGAATCATTTTGGAGGCTCCCCGGAGCCTGAGCTTGGAGCAGGCCATCGAGTATATCGGCCCCGATGAGTATGTCGAAGTGACCCCGGGAAAGCTCCGTCTGCGGAAGAAGATCTTGAGCGCGATCGAGAGACGGAGGGCCGAGGCAACGGCAGGGGCGTAAATCGCATCGATCTCTTTCGGAGGCGCATATGGAAGCCGTGATCGTGGTCGACATGCTCGCCGAGTTCGTCCGTGGGAAGCTGGCCACGGGCCGGGAATGCGTGGTAATCGAGCCGCTGACGGCGCTTCTTTCCGCGGCGCGGAAGGCCAAGCGGCCCATCATCTATGTCGGCGACGCCCACCTGCCCTGCGATCCCGAGCTGCGGGTTTGGGGGGAGCATGCGATGAAGGGGAGCGATGGATCTCGCGTCATCACGGAGTTGACCCCCCAAAGCGGCGACTATGTCCTAGAAAAGCGGACCTACAGCGCTTTCTTCGAGACCGGGCTCGACTCGCTTTTGCGTTCGCTCGGAGTGGAGACGGCGATTCTGACGGGCCTTCACACTCACCTCTGCATCCGCCACTCTGCCGCCGACGCCTTCTTTCGCGGCTACCGAATCGTGGTGCCGATCGATTGTGTGACCGCCTTTACGGAGGCCGAACAGGGGTCGGGCTTGGAAGACCTGCATCGGAACTACGGGGCCGAGTTGGTCACGAGTCCCGATCTCGCCCGCCGGCTAGGCTGATCCAGGCCAGCGAGCGCCTGCGTGAAGCCGGAGGCGAAGAGCGCGCCCGCTATCGCCAGTAGAGAACAAGAAGCCCCAGGAGCAGGGGAAGATAGGCGATCGAGGCAAAGAAGAGGGCGCGCGCCGTCGCTCGGTTGGGCTCGTTGTGAAACCGGATGGCGGCCCAGAGAAAAAGCAGTCCAAGGACGGCGGCGCCTATGGTGTAAGGAAGGGCCGCTGTGCCCGCCACCATCGGCCAGAGGCTGGCCAGGAAGAGAAGCGAAGTGAAGAAGACCGTCTGGGAAGTGAGCTTCCGTCCTGTCGCGTCGACCACGACCAGCATCCGGAACCCGGCCTTTTCGTAATCGTTCCGATAGAGCCACGCGATGGCGAAGAAGTGGGGCATCTGCCAGAGAAAAAGGACGGTGAGGAGGAAAAGAGCGGTTCCATCGATCGCGTTTTTAGCGCTTGCATACCCAATGACCGGGGGCAGAGCGCCGGAGACCGCTCCCACCCAGGTATTCCACGGGCTGATCAACTTGAGCGGGGTGTAGAGGCAGACGTAGGTGGCCAAGGTTGCGGCGGCAACCAGTCCGGCAAGAACATTCGCGAAGAGGGCAAGATAGGCGACGCCAGCCACCGCGCAAGCCAGCGCTGCGGCGGCGGCATGGGAGCCGTCGACGCGGCCCGCGGCGATCGGACGATTTTGCGTGCGGGTCATCTGTGCGTCCTGCCGGCGCTCGAGCACCTCGTTGAGGATGGCCGCAGCGGCCGCGACCAGCGCGGTCCCCAGAACGGCGTGGAGGGCGCGAAGACCGTCGATCGGATGCTCGGATCCGACGCAGTAGCCGACGAGCGTGGTGAGAAGAACCAAGAGCGTCAGCCGGAACTTGATCAACTCTGCCAGCTCCCCCCACCATCGAATCGGCGCCGGCAGCGCACGCGAGGGCGGCGCAGGAATCGCCCGCCGGGCCGTGGCCGCAGGAAGCGACGGCGGGATGGGATCGCGGCTAAAGCCTTTCACGGGAATTGGCACGAGCGGCACCAGGTCTTTAGGCTGGGCACTCCTTTCTCGTATCGCCCAGAGGGTTGTTTCCGCCTGCAAAAGCCTCCCTGGCGGCAAGCCAGCGGTGGCGGTAGGCGACGCCCGCGCCCAGGACGGCGAGAAGGAATAGGCCGGCTCCCAAGAGAACATGCACGGTCGTCGGGAAGACAGATTTTCCGCTCCAGATTACGGAGGCTCCGATGCCGATCTGCGCGGCGGTAAGAATCAGAAACCAGAGAACCGTTCGGCGCAATGGCCCTTGTTTCCCCCTGCCGAGGACGTCTGCGGAGAGCGCGACGGCAAAAAGGAGGATGAGGAAGGCAAGCCCACGATGGACCATCTGCAGGTGAATCTGAAAAAGAGAGGTGGGAGCAATGCTTCTGGCCGCACGTTCCGCGTTGATCTGCGCCAGATCGGCTTCGGTGATCTGCGGCCAGAGGTGACCGTATGCCGTCGGAAAATCCGGAATGGAGAGCCAGGCATGGGCGTGGCGCATGGCGGCGGCGACGAGAAGCTGTAGATAGAGAAGGAGACAAAGGCTCAAAAAGGCGCCGGGAATCCAAGCGGAAACGGTTTGGGGAGCCGCTTTCGCCGAGGCGCTGCCGTCGGCGGGAAGCCATAAGCGGGTGGAGGTGGCGAGCCAGATCACGGCAACGAGGGCAAGGAATCCCTGAGCCAAGGCGGCATGAAGGATCCCCAGTCGATCGGCCACCCAGACAACGCGCAGTCCTCCGACCACTCCCTGCAGGACGACCAGGAGCAGAGCGGCCAGCCCCGCCCACCGCAGCCACGGCCTTGGCTCCCGGAACCAGAGCCAGCCCGCCAAAACGATCGTAAGGAGACCGACTGCG
>JAQTUK010000021.1 GCA_028710285.1 Methylacidiphilaceae bacterium
CAGCCGACCCGCAGACAGGTTCCTCCCAACTTTGCGCAGCGCTCCACCAAGGCCGTCCGCAGTCCGAGCTCGGCGGCGCGGAGGGCAGCCGTGTAGCCTCCCGGTCCGGCACCGATGACTACAAGGTCAAAGACGGCTCTCGTCGCCAAGGCAACCTTCCGACTGCTCAGAGATCGAGCAAGACGATCCCCGGATTTTCCAGAAACGCCTTGACCTGCGCCAGGAAGTTCACCGCTTCCCGTCCGTCGATCACCCGATGGTCGTAGGTCAAGGCCAAGTACATCATCGGACGAATTTCCACGCGGTCGCGCATCGCGACGGGCCGATCCTGGATGGCATGCATGCCCAGGATCGCACTTTGGGGCGGATTGAGAATAGGAGTCGAAAGCAGGGAACCGAAGACCCCTCCATTGGTAATGGTGAAGAGCCCGCCTTCCAGCTCGGGAAGCGTCAACTTTCCCGACCTGGCCCGTTCCGCGAAATCGCGAATGGCTCGCTCGACTTCCGCGAATCCCTTCTTCTCGGCATCGCGGAGCACCGGAACGATCAAGCCGCGGTCGGTCGAGACGGCGATCCCGATATCGTAGCGATCGGGATAGACGAGATCGCTTCCGTCGATCTGCGCTCCAACCTGGGGCACTTGCCGAAGCGCTTCGATCACCGCCCGAACGAAAAAGGCCATGAAGCCCAGGCGAACGCCGTGCCGCTTCTCAAACCGCTCCCCATATCGCTCCCGAAGTTCCTTCACCGCCGCGAGATCGGCCTCATTGAAGGTGGTCAGATGAGCTGTGTTCTGATGCGCGGACAGGAGCCGCTCGGCAATCTTGAGCCGCATGGGGCTCATCGGCTTTCTCCGCGTCGGCCTCGCGGCAGCCGCTTCCTGCCGGACGGCCGCCTCTCCCTCGGCAGGGCCAAGCCGCTCCCACTCTTCCTCCCGCAGCACTCGCCCACCATTGGGAGAACGGATCGGCCGGGAAGGCTCGGACGGGATAGGACCGGCCTCCTCCTCTTCCCGCGCCGCTTTCGGCGGGACCGGAGCTTCCGCGGGAACGAGGCGAGGCGCGGCGGCCGGAGGCTGCGCCGGATGGGAGGGCGCGGCAGGCGGGCTGACCGCACGCGCTGCCTCCGGACCTTCCTCGATCCGAGCCACGACTTGCCCTACCTCAACCTGTGTCCCTGGTTCGACAAGGGGGATAAAGGAACCCGGCGCCTCGGCATAAATCTCCGAGGTGATCTTTTCGGTTTCGATCTCTCCGAGCGCATCCCCCGGCTCGACAGGATCTCCCTTGGCTTTGAGCCACTTTCCCAGGATGCCGCTCTGGATCGACTCGCCCAGGAAGGGCATTTTCACTTCGATCGCCATTTTGCCTCTTATGGTTCTCCGAACGCCTGCCTGCAAATCCGCTCCTGTTCCAACCGGTGGACGCCGAGGCTTCCGGCAGCCGTGCTTGCCGCCTCTTCCCGACCCACGTAGCGGATCTCCCGGCCGAGGAGCGCCCGCAGCTGTCTTTCCATGTAAAACCATCCTCCCATGTTCTCGGGCTCCTCCTGGCACCAGATCACCTCTTCGGCGCGGTGGGCGGAGAGCAAGCGGGAGAGCTTTTCCTCGTGGAGCGGGTAGAACTGCTCGATCCGAAGGATGGCGGTCTGGTTCTCTCCAAGTCTCTCCCGATGGGCAGAGAGATCGTAATAGATCTTGCCGGAGCAGAGGAGCACCCGGCGCGCCCCTTCCGGCCGGAGGGGATCGGGAAGAATCTCCTCAAAGCCGCCTTCGGAGAAGTGGGCGATCGGCGAGGAGCAGCGCGGGTCTCGCAAAAGACTTTTCGGAGTGAAGAGCACGAGCGGCTTCGCGAAGCCCCGAAGAGCTTGACGGCGAAGAATGTGAAAATAGTTCGCCGGGGTCGAGCATTGCGCCACGACCAGGTTATCTTCCGCGCAAAGCTCAAGGAATCGCTCGATGCGCGCAGTGGAATGCTCCGGTCCCTGGCCTTCGTATCCGTGGGGGAGCAGGACAACCAGGTTGGAAACCGTGCCCCACTTCGATTCCGAGCTCGCCAGATAATGGTCAATCACGACCTGGGCCCCGTTGGCAAAATCGCCGTACTGGGCCTCCCAAAGAATGAGGGCTTCGGGATAGTCGAGCGAATAGCCGAAGTCAAACCCAAGCACGGCGCTCTCGGAAAGCGGGCTGTTGTAGATGCAAAAGATCGCCTGATCCGGACCGAGGTGCTCGAGCGGCACATATCTCCCCCGGGAATGGATATCGTAAAGAACGGCGTGTCTCTGGCTGAAGGTGCCCCGGCGGCTGTCCTGGCCGGAGAGGCGGACCGGAATCCCTTCCCTGAGCAGGGAGCCGAAGGCGAGCGCTTCGGCCAGGGGCCAGAGAATCGGAGCACGGCCTTCGATCGCCGCCCGGCGATCCTGGAGCATCCGGGCGATCTTGGGGTTGAGGGTAAAGCCGGCGGGCTCTTGCGTGATCGCCCGGCCGATCGCGAGCAGATCTTCCTCCGACACGGCGGTCCGCACGGAATCCAGAAGGCGGGGGGAAGAGAGCCTCTCCCGCAGCTTCGGCTTGGCTTGGGTCGCCCACTGCCTGGACTGTGCCATGTCGGCCGCAAGCTGCGCCACGAACTCCTTCCGATAGGTCTGAGCCTCCTCCTGGGTCATCTCTCCGGAGGCGATGAGACGGCCGAGAAAGACCTCGCTGATTTTGGGATGCGCGGCGATCTCTTGATAGAGGGTAGGCTGCGTGAAGCTTGGCTCGTCTCCTTCATTGTGCCCGTGCCGTCGGTAGCCAAAGAGATCGACGACCACATCCCTCTGAAAGAGTTTGCGGTATTCGAGGGCGAGCCGCATCGCGAAGACCGCAGCGAGGGGATCGTCCCCATTGACGTGAAAAATAGGAATCCCGAGCATGCGGGCCACTCCGGTGCAGTGATGGGTCGACCGGGCGTCTTGGGGCAAGGTGGTGAAGCCGATTTGATTGTTGATCACGATGTGGACCGTTCCCCCCGTCCGATAGCCTTGAAGCTGGGAGAGGTTGAGCGTCTCCTGCACGATGCCCTGCCCCATGAAGGAAGCATCGCCGTGGATCAACAGCGGAAGGACCTTGCGGCGCTCCGCCGTGTCTCCCAATCTCCGCTCCCAGGCCCGCGCCTTGCCCTCCACCACGGGATTGACCATTTCCAGGTGGCTCGGGTTGGGAGCGAGCCCAATGGTGACGACCACTCCCGAAGAGGTCTTGCGCACCGCTTCGAAGCCCAAGTGGTAGCGGACGTCGCCGTCGCCCAAGACCCCTTCCGGAAAGTAGTTTTCCGAGAACTCGTCGAAGATCGTCTTGAAGTCCTGCTGGAGCACGTTGGCGAGGACATTGAGCCTGCCGCGGTGCGCCATCCCCATCACGATACGGTCCACTCCGTGAACCGGACAGGCTTCGACCACCGCTTCGAGCATCGGGATCAGCGTCTCGTTGCCTTCCAACGAAAAGCGCTTCTGGCCGACGTATCGGGTGTGGAGGAAAGACTCGAATTCCTCGGCCCGCAGGATCGCCTGCAGGATGCGCCGCCGCTCTTCTCCTGGGAAGGTCTTGGCAATGGCGGTACCCTCCAGCCGCTCGGCAATCCACCGTCTTTGGGCGAATGCCTGCATGTGCATGAACTCGACCGCAAGAGTTCCACAGAAGGTCGTGCGAAGGATTTCCAGAATGGTCCCGAGCGGCCGCACTCCTCCTCCGGCCAGCGAAGCCGAATCGAACTCGGTCTCCAAATCCTCCTCGCCCAATCCGAACCGTTCGAGTTCCAACTCGTCGAAGGCAAATCGATTGAACCCGAGCGGATCGAGATTCGCCACGAAGTGGCCCAGGGTGCGGTAGGCGAAGATCAACTCGTAGACTCCGCGCTGCTTCGCTAAAAAGAGGCCTGACGACACTTGGGCGCGAGGACCACCGCCTGCACCAGCCGGCGGCGGCATGGCTCCACGGACCGAAGCCTCGAAGAGGGCCCGCCAGCTCGAATCCACCGAACCGGGGTCCTGGGCCCATCGCGCATAATAGTCCTCGACCAGGGAACTGCTGTAGGCCAGCGATGCGCCATCGATCTTCCAAGGGGGATCCGCGCGCAGCGGCAGGGTAGTCATAGCAACAGCGGCCGGAGGGCGTAGAGGGAGAGGATTTGGCTCCTCGATCGGTCTGCCTCGTTCCAGCAAACCGGCAGTAAGACCCTAGCGCCAGGGAGAGTCGATTTCAACCTCATTCGGTCCCCGCTCTCCGTCCAGGGACGGAGTCAGGGATAGATTTCGGCTCCGCTTTTGCGAAACTCTTCCGCCTTCTGCTCCAAGCCCTGCGCCAATGCGGTCTCCGGAGAGATCGCCTGCTCTCGCGCGTAGTTGCGCACCTCCTCCGTGATCTTCATCGAACAAAACTGAGGTCCACACATCGAGCAGAAGTGGGCACTCTTGGCGGCTTCCTGCGGCAGGGCCTCGTCGTGGAGCGAGAGGGCCATGGCCGGGTCCAAGGAAAGGGCAAACTGGTCGTTCCATCGGAATTCGAATCGAGCCTTGCTCAGCGCGTTATCCCACTCCTGGGCCCCTGGGAATCCTTTCGCCAAATCCGCCGCATGGGCCGCAATCTTGTAGGCGACGACTCCCGCGCGCACGTCGTCGCGCGTGGGAAGCCCTAGATGCTCCTTCGGCGTAACGTAGCAGAGCATGGCGCACCCATGCCAGCCGATCAACGCCGCGCCGATGGCACTCGTGATATGGTCGTAGCCGGGCGCGATATCGGTCGTGAGCGGGCCAAGCGTGTAAAAGGGTGCTTCCCAGCAGTGGCGGAGTTCCAGCTCCATGTTCTCCTGAATCAGCTGGAGGGGAATATGTCCCGGTCCCTCGATCATCACCTGTACGTCATGCTTCCAGGCAATCCGCGTCAACTCCCCGAGCGTCTTGAGCTCCGCAAGCTGCGCTTGGTCGTTGGCATCGGCAATCGCTCCCGGCCGCAAGCCGTCTCCGAGCGAGATGCTCACATCGTAAGCCCGCAGAATGGAGCAGATCTCCTCGAAATGGGTGTAGAGGAAGTTCTCCTCATGATGGGCCAGGCACCACTTAGCCAGGATCGAGCCTCCCCGGCTGACGATCCCGCAGCGGCGTCGCGCCGTGAGCGGCACGTAGCGAAGGAGAACCCCGGCGTGGATCGTAAAGTAGTCAACGCCCTGCTCCGCCTGCTCGATCAAGGTATCGCGATAGATTTCCCAGGATAGATCCTCGGGCCTCCCTCCAGCCTTTTCCAGGGCTTGGTAGATCGGCACGGTGCCGATCGGCACGGGGCTCGACCGGAGAATCGACTCCCGGATCCGGTGAATGTTCTTTCCGGTCGAAAGGTCCATGACCGTATCCGCTCCCCAGAGAATCGCCCAGACGAGCTTCTCGACCTCTTCCTCGATGGAGGAGCCGATCGCCGAGTTGCCGATGTTCGCGTTGATCTTCACCCGGAAGTTCCGCCCAATGATCATCGGCTCGCTCTCGGGATGATTGATGTTGGCGGGCAGGATGGCCCGGCCGGCCGCAATCTCGTCCCGGACGAACTCCGGGGTGATCCGAGCCGGAATGCGCGCGCCCAGAGGAGCCCCGGGAAGCTGGAAGGAGATCGCCTCGCGGTCGCGTTCTTCGGAGCCACGGCTTTCCCGGCCCAGGTTCTCGCGGATCGCGACAAACTCCATCTCCGGAGTCACGATCCCTCGCCGCGCGTAAGCCAACTGGGTGACGGCGTCCCCCTTCGCCCGGAGCGGCCGTCGGAAAACGGAAGGAGGGGGCGTTCCGGAGGATATTCCGTTGCGATGTGCCTCCCTTTCCTTGTGAGACCAGGAAAGATAGCCGTCGTCGATCGGCTGAGAAGCGCGGCCGTCGTAGGGTTCGCTGTCGGCGCGAGCCTCGATCCAAGGAAGCCGGATGGCGGGAAGGCCCTTGCCGGGCTCCAGCGCCTCCGAAGGGTCGGAATAGGGCCCGGATGTATCGTAGAAGCGGACGTTCGGGTTGAGCTCCCGGCCTCCGTCTGCCAAGCGAGTCGGCTCCTGACGCACTTCCCGGAACGGGACCCGCACACCGGGATTCGTTCCGCACACGTAGACGCGCTCCGACTGCGGGAAATAGGAGAGCAGCGCTCCCGGGTTGAGAAGAGGCGATTCCTCCGAGCCCTGACGATTCGGTGTCATAATGTTCTCCCTAGCGGGCCGAATCCGAAAGGGCCGATCCCGAAGCGGACGAAACCGAATCCTGATGCGGCGAACTACCGTGCGCCGCTCCACTCCCTCCGCCGGCATTACCCGGATCAGGTTCTTCGGGTCGCCACCCCCTGGCGGCATGATCTCACACGACGCCTGTTCGGGGAATCGCCTCTCAGCCGTTTCCGGCTCCCCGCGCTAATCGATGGAATCCTAACCGATCCCTCGCCATTTGCAACCGCGGAACGCGGCGGACTCGCCTCAAAGAAGGCTGCCAGCCGCTGCCGCTCTTCAGGACGACGCCGAGCCGTTGGCGCCGGGATGCTTCTCGACCAAGGCGTAGGCCGCGTGATTATGGATGCTCTCCATGTTCTCGGCCTCGACTCGATACCAGAGAACGTCGGAACGAGCGTTCAAGCGGACGGCGACATTGCGCACCAGGTCTTCCACAAAGACGGGATGGTCGTAGGCGTGCTCCGTAACGAACTTCTCGTCGGGACGCTTGAGGAGCGAATAGATGGGGCTGCTCGCCGAGCTCTCCACGATCTCGATGAGTTCCTCGATCCAGATCGGCTCACCGGACCGGATCGACGCGGTCACGTACCCGCGCTGGTTATGAGCGCCACGATCGCTGATCGCCTTCGAGCAGGGGCAAAGCGTCGTCACCGGAACGATCGCGGTCATCACGAAATCGGTCTGTGCGCCGCAGGCGGCGGCCTCAAAACGCACCTGGTAGTCGACCAGACCCTCGGCCCCGGTTGCGGGGGCCTTCTTTTCGAGAAAATAGGGAAACTCCATGACCAAGTGGGCGACCTCGGCGTCGAGCCGCTTCTGGAGTGCGTGGACCATGGAGAAGAGGTTCTTGACATGAATGAGCCGCCCATGGGCATTGAGCACCTCGACGAAACGGCTCATGTGGGTCCCTTTGAAATGATGGGGCAGATCCACGAGAAGGCTGACCGTCGCCACCGTCGACTGCGTCGCAAAGCTTCGATCCCGAACCTCGATCGGATGGCGCAGTCCCTTAACGCCAACGCGGTCGATCCGGATGCGCCGGTGATCCTGCTGGCTCTGGCAGTCAACGAGAAGCGTTCCACGGTCTTGGTTTTTCATGGGAGAAAAAGGTTTCTCATCCTACTCACTTTACGGGCGGCCGCAAAGCGACTTTCTTCCCCATGCGCGACAAAGCGGGGTGCGCTTTTCACTTGGAGCGACCTCTCCCCTTGGTTAGCTTTACCGCCGGGCAGGTAGCTCAACGGCAGAGCAGGTGCCTTTTAAGCACTTGGTTCAGGGTTCGAATCCCTGCCTGCCCAATTGTTCTGCCCGACGAGCCGCCGGGGCGTCCGTCCCTGCAGCATTTCCGGCTTCGCGTCCGGCCTGACGAATCAGCGCAAGAAAACGGTTTCCACGCTCCTCGAAGTTGCGAAAGGCGTTGTAGCTGGGAGCGGCGGGCGAGAAGAGGCAGCTTGCCCCCTGCGGAGTGTCGACGATGGCTGCGCGAACCGCCGCTTCCAGCGTTTCCGCAAAGCGCAGAGTCCCGGCAAACGGGGGATCCGCTCTCCGGAGGAGTTCCCCGAGGCGGAAACCGGTCTCGGGAAGCAGGATGATGGTCCGCAAGGATCGGGCGTTCACCAAAGAGCGGGCAAAGCCTTCGAGCGGCAGCCCCCGGTCTTGTCCGCCCACGATCAGTGTCCGAGCCTCAGGAAGGGCCGCAAGGGCCACCAGCGCGGACTCGGGAACCGTGGAAATCGAATCGTTGTAAAACGAAATCTCCCGAACCATGCCCGCGGGCTCCAGACGATGGGGCAACGGGGAGAAGGAGTCGATCGCCTCCTGCATGGCGGTGAGCTCGATGCCTAAGACTTTCGCCGCCAAGAGAGCGGCTGCCGCATTCTTGCGATTGTGCGCCCCCAGCGGCCGGAAGCGGGAAAAGTCGATCGTCGGCAGATCCTCCGGTCCGCGACAAGGGATGCGCCTGCCCGCGCCCGTATCCTTTTTCTTTTGCAAGCGATCCGCAAGGGTCGGCTCGTCCGCGGAGTAGATCAGGAAATCCTCCGTGGATTGCCAGCGGGCTACCCTGCTCTTCGCACGCGCGTAGGCGTCGAAGCTCCCGTGAAAATTGAGGTGCTCGGGGTAGAGGTTGGTCCAAAGAGCGATGTACGGAGAGCATTGGGCGAACTCGAGCTGATAGGAGGAGAGTTCGCAGACCACGACGGATTCGGAGTCGAGATCGCCCCAGACGGCAAACGGCGGAATGCCGATGTTGCCGACCAGAAAGGTCTTTCGGCCCGCACTCCGGCAGATGTGCGCCAACAGAGATGCCGTCGTGCTCTTGCCCTTGGTTCCCGTGACGCCGATCACCGGGCAGGGCGCGAACCGGAGGAAGAGGTCGGCCTGGCATCTCACCTTGGCCGCCTGGCCGTCGAGCGCGAGGTGGCGCGTCGGAATCCCGGGCGCCTTGAGGATGAGGTCGAATTCCGGAAGCCGCCGCAACGCCTCGGCCTCTTCATACCGGTTCACGCGGAATGCGGCGAGCTCGGCCGCTTCCAAAGCCTCCGGACTCCGATCCGCCACGGCAAACGGCTGCTCGGGAAGAAAACGATGAAGGAGATCCATGGTCGCCTTTCCCTCCCGGCCCAAGCCCCAGACGAGAATCCTCTTGCCCTCGAGAAAGCGGAAAAGCGCGAGATGAGCGCTCATGGAGAGACCGGAACGGGCCGAGAGGCCTGGAGCAGGGGCAGGAATTCGGGCGGAACGCCATGATTCGGATTCCAAGAAGTCAATAGCTCCTCCATCGGCGGAACGCCAGCTTCCAGAAGGCCACGCTCCTTCGCCAGCCTCGCCAGAAGAGGGGGCCGGGCCTGGCGCGCGAGTCTTGCCGCCGCCGCCCGGGACTCGACCATCGTTCCCACGCAGGCAAACGGTTTGCTTTCCTCTCCGCCCAAAAGGGAGAAGAAGAGCGGCGCCAGGGAGAGATCCTCGAGCAGCTCCCGGCCGAAGATCGTGTCGAGCCTCCGCTTTTCGACGAAAGGGGAGAGAATCAGCGCGACAAAGAGACATTTTGCACAACGGGCGCACCAGCTCCGGCCAGGGGAGCTGCAGCTCCGAAAACGTTCCAGCGCTCCGGGAATGCGCGCAAATCGTTCGGCGATCTGCAGTTCGTTCCATGGGCGCAAGAGACTGAAGTAGCCGACGCTCGGCGTCACCCAGCGGGCCGCGTATTCCGCAAAGTCGCGCTCGAAGGCAAAGCTCTTCGAGTATTGGTGGTTGATCTCGCTTCCTAAGACGGTCGGCTCGTCCGCACTCGCTTCGTTGGAAAGCACGATCCATCGTCTGCCGAGCGTGACGGCGGTCAAGAGCGCCGCAAAAGCCAAGAGAGCGGAAAAGGGAGTGTGCCCGTTCCAAAACCCTTGCCGGTTCATCTCCAAGAGCAAGGGATCGATCGTGCGTCGCGCTCTCGCGGTGCGCGAGTTCGGAAATCCGAAGTGGGCAACGGTGTTCCGCTGCTCCCAGGACGAGTTGAGGAGAAAGGGGGTTGCCGACTCCTGCCCCCGGGAACGCAGCAGGTCGAGGGTCACAAACGAATCCTTTCCTCCGCCCACCGGCACGAGGGTTCCGACGCAATCGCGCCGGAGGAAGGGAGCATGGCGTGGCCCCGAAGCCCGGATCTCCACGAACTCTTCTTCGGTGACGACGATGCCGTTGCGGTAGAAGAACTCGCCAAGGCCCCGGAAGTAGAGCCGCTTCCACCAGCCGATCTGCTCGTCCGTCAAGTACCCCGCCTCGATACGGATCCGCGAAGGACAGGCCGCCTTCCAGTAGCTCACGAGCTCGATGAGCCCGAGGGAAAACACGAGCAGATCCAAGACCTCCTTCGGCGGCGGAGGAGAAGCGATCGGAAAGGAACTGCGCGGGCGAAAAATCAGGGAATCCCCCAGGCGGAAGGAAAAGGAGACGGTCAGCCGGTTCGGGCGAATCCGGTAACGGAACCCTTCGTAGCAAAGTTCCGCGAAGTGCCGCCAACCCGTTCTCGAAGCCTCGGCCATATTCTGCCGATCAACCCTCTGCAAAAGCGCGATTGGCCGTCTCGAGCATCTGGAAATCGCCGATATCGAACCACCTCCCCGGCAGCCGCCACGAAAAGACAGGATGACGCCGGCAGAGCCATTCGATGAATCGTCCGGGCTGATCCCGGCTCTCTCCTCCCGCTAGGTATTGACAGAGGTGAGCCAGGGTTTCCGGAGGAAAGTAGTAGAGGGCGATCGCCGTGAGGGTCCCTTCGGGATGCTTCGGCTTCTCCTCGAAGAAGACGACGCGTCCCTCTTCATCGAGCCGGATGTTGTTGTAGCGGCGGATCGCCTCCGGATCGCCCACATCGTACACTCCCACGACAGGCTTGCCGATCCGCCGTCCGTAGGCAACGAAGTCGCCGAGCGGCGCGTCGAAGAGATTGTCCCCGGCGATCACGAGGAGATCTTCGGCAATCCGCTCCTTCTCGATCACGAAGGCGAGATCGCCGAGGGCACCCAGGCGATCGGTTTCGGAGGTCGATCCGTCGTCGATGATCTTGAGATGGAGATTCGGCCGGATAGCGCGCTGCTGCTGCTCCCATGCGGCGAAAGCCTCCGCAAAACGGTGGTTGGTGACGACGGCGCAATCCGCCGGCTCTTCCAGGGAGCAGACCCGATCGAGGATATGGTCGAGGATGGGCCGTCCCCCCACGGGGAGCAGGGGCTTGGGTTGATGGAGGGTGAGGGGATAGAGCCGGGTCGCATAGCCTGCCGCCAGAATCAGTACGCGCATTGTCCTCTCTTTCTATGGGGCGAGCAACTCTGGATAAAAGTGCTCCGCCAGCCGGTTTAACCTTTCCAGCACCTCGGGGGCCTCTTTGCGCAAGAGGGCGGTATTGACCCCCTCGCGGGCGTCGGCGGCACGGATGCGCCGGACGGCCGTCTTCACCCGAGGAATGAGAACGGAGCCCATACTCAGCTCTTCCACGCCGATCGCAACAAAAAAAGGCAGCAGGGCAAGGTTGCTTGCCATCTCCCCGCAGATGCTCACGGGGCGCCCGCGCTTCCTGGCCTCTGCGACAACGCCTTGGATCAGCCGAAGAACGGCCGTGTGAGGCGTCGGGTAGAGAGAGGACACCTGGGCGTTGAGCCGGTCGACGGCCAGGGTGTACTGCTCCAAGTCGTTGGTTCCGATGCTGAAAAAATCCGCTTCCTCGGCAAGCAGATCCGCCATGAGAGCCGCAGCCGGCGTCTCGATCATCACCCCGCAGGACACTTCCCCAAGCTCGTGCCCTTCCTCCACGAGCTCCTGCCGGACCTGCACCAAGAGCTCCCGCGCGCGCCGGAATTCGCTCACGTCGGTCACCATGGGGAACATGAGAGCCACGTTCCCTTGGCTCGATGCGCGGAGGATCGCGCGAAGCTGCGTGCGAAAGATCTGTTGTCGTTGCAGGGAAAGCCGGATCCCGCGGAAGCCGAGAAAAGGGTTTCTTTCCAAAGGTCTCATGACAAGCCACGGGAGGAGCTTGTCTCCGCCCACGTCGAGCGTGCGGATCACGAGGTGATGCGGCTTCGCCCATTCCGCTGCCTCGCGATAGACGGCCAGCTGCTCCTCTTCGGAGGGTCCCCTCTCGGAACGAAGAAAGAGGAACTCGGTTCGGTAGAGCCCAACCCCGTCGGCTCCGTTCTCCCGAATGAGGGGCAGATCCTCCGGGAGCTCTACATTGGCCGAGATGCGCATCTGCTGGCCGTCGGCCGTGACGGCCGGCCCCCGCTTCTCCCGGGCCGCCCGGGTCAGGGCGACGAAGCGGGCTTGCTCGGCTTGGGCCTGAGCTTTTCTCTCCTCGGAGGGCCGGAGAATTACGACCCCGGCAAACCCATCGACCAGAACCTCCGTCTGGTCTTCGATTTGATCTAAAATGTCGTGGACCCCCACCACGGCCGGGATGTTCAGGGATTGCGCCAGGATCGCCGCATGACAGGTCTGGCTACCCTCTTCGGTCACCAACCCCAACAGGAGCCGGCGATCGAGCGAGACGAGATCGGAGAGCAGCAGGGCGTCGGCGACCACCACGCCGGGCTTGTCCAGACAGAAACCCGCGTTCTCATCCCCTCTCAGGTTGCGAAGCACCCGCTTACCGACGTCGCGAACATCGAGCGCCCTCTCCCGCAGATAAGCATCGTCGATGCGCTGCATCTGCTCGACGAAGGAGCGAATCACGTCCTGGTAGACAGCCTCGACGCAGATCTTCTCCGATTCGAGCCGTCTCCTCACCGCCTCGAGGATCGTGGGATCCTCGACAGCCAGGAGATGGGCCTCGAAGAGGGAGTCGCTTGCCTGCGACCAGCCGCGAACGAGCTCCGCCTTGGCCTGCAAGATCTCCTCCCGGGTCTTCAGGAGGGCAATCTGGAGCCTCTCGAGCTCCTCTGAGATCTGGGATGGCTCGATGAGGCGCCGCCGGACGAACTCGTGATCCCCGCGAACGATGAGCCCCGGACCCACTCCAACGCCGGGGGCAGCTGCCGTGCCCGCGAAGCATTCTTCGGCCCTGCCGCTCATGAAAAGGATTTCTTGGGAAATGAATGAGGCTTTCGGCGGAATGCGGACTCCCGAAGGGGAAGGAAACGAGGAATCTCCCGCCCGGAGGAAGAGGAGAACCGGATCGGGCCGACTAGCCTTCCTGATCGAACTTTCTCTGGACGAGATCGCACAATGCTCCCACGGCCGCCGCCGCATCCGGTCCTTTCGCAGACACCTTCAAGCGGGAACCCTGGTTCGCGGCGAGGATCATGATTCCCATGATGCTCTTGCCGTTGACGACCTCCCCCTCTTTTTCGACCTGGATATTCGAAGCGAAGCGGTTGGCGACCTTGACGAACATGGCGGCGGGGCGAGCATGGAGACCAAGCTTGTTGCGGATCACGACCTCCGCCTCGGCTTCCCCTATCGCGCCTCCCTCCGGTTTCCCCGCGTTGCCCGCGGATCCTTTCTCCATAGCCCTCGCTATTGTCTCCTCTTCGTGAGCTTCGTCAGCTTGTTGTTAAATTCTTGCGCAGCGTTATGTCCCATCGCTCGAAGCTTTTGGTCGAGAGCCGCCACCTCGACCAGGGTTGCCAAGTCTCTTCCGGGACGAACTGAAATTGTAACATGCGGAATGCGTACGTTCAAGATTTCATACTCTTCCTGATCGAGCCCGACTCGCTCGATCTCCTCGTCCGGCTCCCATTCCCGCAGCGTGGCGACCAGGTCGACCCGCTTTTCCATCCGAATGGCCTTCAAGCCGAAGAGGCTGGTCACGTCGATGATGCCGATCCCGCGGACCTCCATGTAAAAGCGGCTGATGTCGGGCGCTCGGGCGACCAGTTCCCGTCCCTCCAGACAAAAGACGGTTGTGATGTCGTCCGCGACCAGGGAATAACCGCGCTCGATCAGGGAGAGAACGCATTCGCTCTTGCCGACCCCGCTCGCCCCTTTGAGCAGAACCCCGATCCCCTGGATGTCGACCATGCTGCCCTGCTCGTTGACGCGTGGGGCGAAATCCATCTCCAGGCAGATGGTCACCGTGTTGATCAGCCGCATCGTGTGCAGCCTCGAAAGAAAGAGCGGCGTTCCGCTCTCCTCCGCTTCCTCCACCAAAAAGTCAGGGGGTACGATGCCGCGAGAGATGATCAGGCAGGGGATCTTCCGGAGAAAGATCGCCCGCACTCGCCGACGAGCCTCGTCGGCCGGCAGGCTCCTCAGGTACGAGGTTTCCCCCGCTCCGATGATTTGGACTCTCTGCCAGGCGAAATTCGTCAGATATCCCGCAAGCTGGAGCCCCGGGCGGTTCACCGAGCCTTCTTGGATCATCCGCCCCAACCCCGTGCGTCCGGCAACGAGCTCGCCCTGGAGTGCCGTTTCGTGCTGTGCGAAAAAGTCTCTGGCCGTGACCCGCGGAACCGATTCCGAGACGCTCTTGCCTTTCCTCATTTCCGCATCCTCCGCACGCTCCCCTATCCGGCCACGTACGAACGCAATGCCTTTTCCAAGGCTTTCGCTTTCAGGCAGGTTTCCTCGTATTCCGCCTCGGCGTTCGAATCAATGGTAATTCCGCTGCCGACCGAAAGGGAAATTGTTTCGGAGGTCACATCCAGGGAACGGATCGTCATCGTGAAGGCAGCGTCTCCCGAAAAGCCGATGTACCCGAAGACCCCGGTGTAGAGGCCCCGCGGCTCCGGCTCGAGCAGGGAGAGGATTTCGGCGGCCCTCCGCTTGGGCGCTCCGGTGATCGATCCTCCGGGCAAGCAGGCGAAGAGGGCGCTCACGGGATCGATTTCCGGTCGAAGAACGCCTCCGATCGAAGAATGGAGATGCCAAAGATGGGCGTGGCGCGTCGCCGCCGCGAAGCGGGCTACCCGGACGGTTCCAAAGCGGCAGATCTGCCCCAGATCGTTTCGCTCGACGTCGGTGACCATCAGCAGCTCCGCTCGCTCCTTCGGATTCCCCTGGAGCGGCAGGGGCGAATCGGCTCCCGCCCGTCCGGAGCGGCGCAAGGTGCCCTTGATGGGGCGCGTCTCGATGCGGCGGCCTCGGATCCGCAGGAAAAGCTCGGGGGAAGCGGAGAGCAGCCAGCCGCTCTCCGTCCTGAGAAAGCCCCTTCCTGCCGGCCGGTCCTGCGCAAGCAGCGCTTCCCAGAGACGGAAGGGATCCGCGGAAAGCTTCCAGCGGAGGCGGCGGGCCAAGTTGACCAGGTAGATGTCTCCAGAACGGATATACTCCTGCGCCTCCCGGACCATCGCGATGAACTCCTTGCGTCCCGTCCGGGACGAGGCGGGTGGGAGACGGCGGGGGAGAGAATGCCCTTTCGACCGATGCTTCCGCCAAGGCTCCTCCAGCCAGGGAGCGGGGCTCCTTTCCCAGCGCCGGTAGATTCCGAAACGATAATTCCCATCGAAAGAAACCGTCCCCATCAACCCCCCGGAGGAGGGAGAGGGACCGTTTCCGGCATGGGCGAGGTACGCCGCTCGCAGCCGGCCCCACTCCTCGCGCCGTCCGCAAACGATCTCGTCCGGGACCCCTGCCGCCAAGAAGCCGCCCCATCCCCATAAGGGCACGAAGCCATACTCGCACTGCATGCTCATGGGTTGCTGTTCGCAAAAGCAAACGCTCTTACCATCTGGCGTGGACAGCCGCAGGACCGTTCGCCACCAGGAGAGCGGTAATCCCCTGCGCCACGATCTCCACGGCAAGAGAGGCGAGGACGAGGCCCGTGATCTGGACCAGCAGGGCGATTCCCCCTCCTCCGAGCAGCCGGGAAATGCGGGAGCTCGCGACCAGGATGAGGTAGGTGAGGAGCAAGATGCCGAGCAATAGGCCGACGTCGACTGCTTGGACCGGGATGGGATAGACGTAGTCGTCGGTAAGCAGGACGGCGGCCAGGATGGCTTCCGGGCTGGCAATCACGGGCATCGCCAAGGGGAAAATCGCCGGGTCCTGCCCTTTGGTTCCCTTCGGATCTTCATGGCGGCCGAAGATCATTTGCAGCGCAAAGAGAAAGAGGATCAGCCCCCCCGCGACTTGAAAGGAGGCGACGCGCACGTGCATCGCCTCCAACAGCAGCTGCCCGAAGACGACCGCCCCGAGCAAGACCAGCGCCGCGTAGAGAACCGCCCGTCGGGCCACCGCCGCTCTTTCGGCATCGGAAAAACCAGCGGTGAGCTGGAGAAAGAAGCCGAGGACTCCCACGGGATTGACCGTCGCGAAGAAGATCAACGTGTCTTGCCCAATTTTCTGCGCGCTGATCCCCGCCATCGCTCTTTCCTGCAGGTCGCACTCTCGCTGCGGGTCACTGGCCGCGCAAGCATCAATTGCTTGTCAAAGGAAGAGCCCTTGCCCTCAATAGTCGCAATGCGACCCAAGAAAGCCATTGTCCCCCCGGGGCTCCCTACGCCGATCGGCCCCTACTCTCCCGGAATCGCGGCCGCAGACTTCTGCTTTGTCTCCGGGCAGCTCCCCCTGCCCCCCGACGGCGGACCCCTTCCCGCCGGGATCGAAGCGCAAACCGAGCAGGCTATCCGCAACCTGGAAGCCGTGCTGGCGGGAGAAGGGCTGGCCCTGTCCCACGTCGTCAAGACCTCCGTGTTCCTCGCCAATCTCGACGACTTTGCCGCGATGAACGAGGTCTATGCGCGGCTCTTTCCGATGCCAAGGCCCGCACGCACCGTCGTCGAGGTCTCCCGGCTCCCGCGGGAGAGCCGGATCGAGATCGAGGCGATCGCGCACCGGTAACGCCCATGGATCTCCTCGACCATCTGCGCGCCACCGGAGCCCTCATGGAAGGACACTTCCTCCTTCGCTCGGGGCTTCACAGCCGGCAATTTCTCCAGTGCGCACTCCTCCTGCAGCACGCCCGGCTGGCCTCGGAGGTCTGCGGGATCCTTGCCGAACGAGTCCGGGATCTCTCGTTCCCGACCGTGATTTCCACTGCATTGGGAGGCATTCCGGTCGGCCAGGAGCTGGCTCGCCATCTCGACCGGAGGCACATCTATACAGAAAAGGCGGGAGACCGGTTGTTTCTGGGGAGGTTCACGATCGCTCCGGGCGAAGCGTTGCTCGTGGCGGAGGATGTCGTAACGACCGGAGGGGCGGTCCGGGAGGTCATGCAAGCCGCCCGGCGCGCGGGGGGACGGATCGTCGCCGTCGCCTGCCTGGTCGACCGCAGCCCCGAGCCGGTGGATTTCGGCGTGCCCTTTTTTTCCCTCCTCCGGCTGCCCATCGAGGTCTTCCCGGCGGACCGACTGCCCCAGGATCTTCAAGACATTCCCCCCATTCGGCCGTGATGGAACGCTTTTTCTCATGACCTCGCCCGGTTGGTGGCTGCTGGCCGCCGCGATTCTCCTCGAAGTGACGGGAACGACCTGCCTGAAGCTCTCGCAGGGTTTTACCCGGGCCATCCCCGCCGCTTTCGTGATCCTCTTCTACGGTGGCGCCTTCGTCTGCCTGGCTCGCGCCATGAAGACCCTCGAAATGGGGATCGCCTACGCGGTGTGGGCGGGGGCGGGCACCGCCCTTGCGGCAATCCTCGGGATAGTCCTCCTGGGAGAGGGAGTTCACTGGCAGAAGATCTTCGGCATCTCCTGCATCATTCTCGGCGTGGCCGCGCTCCAAGCGGGACGGGGCTAGGCGCACCGTCCTTGCGACCTCATCCGTGCCGGGTCCAGTCGAGCGCCTTCTTGCGCAGCTCGTAAACCAAGCCGACTCCCAGCACGGCCAAGAAGAAGAGCATCCCAAAAAGAATCTGGGGTCCGTTCGCCAGCTCTTGGCGATAGACGACCGCCCAGGCGAAGAAGAAGACGGTTTCGATGTCGAAGAGAATGAAGAGCATCGCCACCATGTAAAACTTGACCGAGAAGCGGGGATTGGTCGGGCCGATGGGATCCTTGCCACACTCGTAGGCCATGTCCTTGGCGGGAGTTCGACGTCCTCGCTGGCCGAGCAGGATCGCTCCCCCGAGCATCGAGACGGCGACGACCACCGCAATCACCATCTGGAATAGGACTGGGACGTAATCAAGGTTCATGGCAGGCTTCCTGCGCTGAACCTACGGAGAAGCGTCTCTTTGGGAAAGCTCGTTTTTTTCTTTGGTCGCAGGGAAGAGGGAGAGGCCACGCCTTCGAGAGGGAAATAGGAGCAGAAGGATGCGCCGGCGCCTCTTTTTTGCCCTCTGGCCTTCCCAAGAGGAGCAGCGCCTTTTTTGGAGTACCGCCCAAGACCCGAGGCTCAACTTTTCCGCCCGTTTTCTTGCGCCGGAGACACTCCATCTCACCCTTGCCTTTCTTCCCTCGGTGGAAGAGGAGCAGACCGAAGTTCTCATTTCCCTGGTGGAACGCCCGCTCCTGCCCATGATCCTCCTCCGGCTCGACCGCCTGCTCTTCCAGCCCTCCGGAAAGGAGGGGCTCCTCTGGCTTACCGCGGCCGACTTCTGCCCCTGTCTGGCATATCTTGTCGAGTCGCTGCAAAAACGCCTGATCCGCTTCGGTCTCCTTGCTAAAGAAGAACGCCCCTTCTCCCCGCACATTACTCTGGCGCGACGCGTGGTTCTGCCGCGCCGTCCCGAAAAGGGACGCAGGCAACCGGTCGTGCTACGGGGCCTTGCGCAACCGATCGATTGGCGGGTTCGAGAGATGGCGCTCGTCTCCTCGGAGACCCTGCCCGAAGGCAGCCGCTACACCCGGCTGGCTTCCTGGGCTCTGCCGACGCCCGCGTAGGCGAACCGCTCTTGTTTTTTTCCGGGGAAGTCCGTACGGAGGAAGGGATGCTGGCACGATATAGTCGGGAGCCCATGCGGGCCATCTGGCGCGAAGCGCGGCGTCTGGAACTCTGGTTGGAAATCGAGCTGCTCGCCGTCGAAGCGATGGCGCGCCTGGGCCGCGTCCCGGCCGAAGAAGCGGCCCAGATTCGCCAGCGGGTGCGCTTCTCCCTGGCCGAGGTTCAGAAGAGAGAGGAGCAGACCCAACACGAGATCCTCGCCTTTCTGGAGGAGATCGCCTCTCACGCGGGGCCTGCGGGCCGCTGGCTTCACCATGGCCTCACTTCCTCGGACGTGCTCGACACCTCGCTCGCCCTCCAGCTTCGCGCAGCCTGCGATCTTCTCCACCAAGACCTGCTCTCCCTTCGCATCACGATCGCAGAGCAGGCGCGCCGGTATGCCTTCGTGCCGATGATCGGCCGGACGCACGGCGTCCATGCGGAGCCGGTCACCTACGGCCTGAAGTTGGCCCTGATGTACGATGAGTTCGGCCGCGCGACCGACCGGCTTCTCGCCGCTCGGGAGCAGATTTCGGTCGGGAAGCTCTCCGGCGCGGTTGGCACCTATGCCCATCTCGATCCGGCGATCGAAGAGGAGGTTTGCCAAAAGCTCGGACTCACTCCCGCTCCCGTCTCCAACCAGATCATCCAGCGGGACCGGCATGCCCATCTGGCCACAACCCTCGCCCTGATCGGCAGCAGCATCGAGCGGTGGGCCGTCGAATTTCGGCACCTGCAGAGAACGGAGGTTCTGGAAGTCGAAGAGCCCTTTGCGGCGGGGCAGAAGGGGAGCAGCGCGATGCCGCACAAGCGGAACCCGATCCTTTCCGAACGGCTTTGCGGCCTTGCCCGTCTCCTGCGGGGCTACGCAGTGGCGGCCATGGAAAATGTGCCGCTGTGGCATGAGCGCGACATTTCCCACTCCTCCGCGGAACGAGTGATTTTTCCCGACGCAACCACGCTCCTCGATTATATGCTGGTGATTTTGGAGCGGCTGGTGGCCGATCAATCGGTCTATCCCGAGCGGATGGCGGAAAACCTCGCCCGATCCAAGGGCCTCTACGCCTCGGAAGGCGTCCTCCTCGCCCTTGTCCGGAAGGGCTTGCCGCGCAAGGATGCCTACGAGCTCGTCCAGGAGGCGGCGATGAGATGCTGGCGAGGGAAAGAGCCGTTTGCCTCCTATCTCCGCGATACGCCGAGAATCGCCCAACTTCTCGCTCCCGAAGAGATCGACCGGACTTGCTCCCTGGAGAACTACTGTCGCTACGTCCGCGACACCTTCAAAAGGGTTGGCTTGGAGGCACCGGAACCGTAGATTGCGATCACGATGATCCGAGCCCGCGTCTTGATTCTGCCGAAGCGGACCGTTTTTGATCCGCAAGGAGAGGCGGTTCGGCATGCCTTGGGCCATTTCGGACTGGCCGCCGTCGACCGGGTGCGCGTAGGGAAGGAAATCGAGATCGAGATCCCGGATGGTGGAGATCCGACGGAGATCCGTTCCCGGCTGGAAACGATCGCTCGCGATTTCCTGGCCAATCCTGTGGTGGAGGAATTCGAGCTCCACATCGAAGGGCTTCCATGAGATGGGGTGTCGTCGTCTTTCCGGGATCGAACTGCGACCGCGACTGTCTTTTCGTCCTGCAGCAAGTCCTCGGGCGGGAGGCGATCGCGATCTGGCACGACGAACGGAATCTGCCGCCGGTGGACGCTGTCGTCCTTCCTGGAGGATTTTCGTACGGGGACTATCTCAGGTCCGGGGCCATTGCCGCCCTCTCCCCCATCATGGCGGCGGTCGGGAGAGCCGCCCGCTCCGGCCTGCCGGTTCTCGGAATCTGCAACGGCTTCCAAATTCTCTGCGAAGCGGGGCTGCTCCCAGGAGCCCTGCTGACCAACGCCGACGCGCTCTTCCACTGCCATCCGGTTCACTTGCGCGTGGAGAGCAACTGCTGCCTCTTCACCCGAGGCTTTGCTTCCGGAGAAGTGGTCCAAATGCCGATCGCGCACGGCCAAGGGCGCTACTATGCCGACCCATCGACGCTCGACCGGCTGGAACGATCCGGCTCCATCCTCTTCCGCTATTGTGACGTCCACGGCGAGAGGACGAGGGAAGCCAATCCTAACGGCTCCGTCGCGAATATCGCCGGAATTTGCAACGAAGAGGGAAACGTAGTCGGGCTGATGCCGCATCCGGAGCGGGCTTGCGAGACCCTACTCGCTTCGACCGATGGGCTCAGGCTCTTTCATTCCCTCGGCTCGACTCCGCCCGAGGTCGAGCCGGGAGCGACCTATGCCGGCAGCGCCGTTAGATAATCCCGCCTATTGGGAGAGCCGATACCGTCTGGGCGACGCTCCCTGGAATCGAGGCATTCCCTCGCCCGCCCTGGAGGAAGCCCTCTTGCGCCTTTCACGACCGGGCCGGGTTCTTGTCCCCGGCTGCGGGCACGGTCATGATGTTCGACTCTTGGCCGAGCATGGCTGGGACGCGGTGGGAATCGACTTCGCGCCCGCCGCCCTTGCGGAGGCGCGGAGCCATGGAGGCCGTCCTCGGGTGGAGTACGAGAACGCCGACTTCCTCGCCCTTCCCGAGAAGCTCTCCGGAACTTTCGACCTGATTTGGGAGCACACTTGCTTCTGCGCGATCCCCCCGGAAAGGAGACGGGACTATGTCCGGTCGGCCTGCCGGGCACTGAGACCCGGCGGGAAGCTCCTCGGCATTTTCTTTCTCGCTACGGGGCCTCTGGAGCCGCCTCCGCACTGCTTTACGCTCGACGAGCTGGATTCCTTTTTCTCCTCCGACTTCCTCCTCGAGGCCGAATGGCTCCCCTCACGCTGCTATCCCGGTCGGGAGGGCGAGGAACTCCTCCGCCTGCTCGCGCGCAAAGACTGAAGCGTTCGCCGCCTTCCGATCGGTATGTTCCTTCTCTCTTCCCGCCCCGGTCTTCCCGCGACGACGCGATCCAGAAGGGAATCGGGCTGAATGGACGTCGACTCGCCGGAGGCACAGCAAAGACCTCCCTCTTCCCCTCTTTTCTTCCCTCGCACCCGCCTCGATTGGACGATGGTCGCGGGCCTCCTGAGCGTGGCTCTTCTCCGCCTCCGTTACGCGGCCACTCTCGATCTCTTGCCCGACGAAGCGCACTACTGGCTCTGGGCAAAGCATCCCGCTTTCTCCTATGCCACCAAGGGGCCGGTCGTAGCTTGGCTGATCGGGCTGGGAACCACTCTCTTCGGCGACTCCGTCCTGGGGGTTCGTTTTCCCAGTGTCGCTCTCTCGGTAGGAACCGGCTGGCTCTTCTATCGACTGGGTCAGCGGCTTTTTTCTGCTTGGTGTGGAGTAGCCGCGGCAGCGGTCGCCGCGATCCTCCCCATTTTTGCGGTGGGGTCGGTGCTGATGACCATCGACTCCCCATCGGTATTTTTCTGGCTGTTGGCGGCCGCTCTTTTCTGGGAGGGCCTCGAGAACCCCTCCCTATGGCCTTGGGCTGCCT
>JAQTUK010000157.1 GCA_028710285.1 Methylacidiphilaceae bacterium
AAAAGTCGACACCAACCCCGTCGATATACTTGTTGACCAAAAACGCGGATGACCCGACCGCGACGATTCGCGTTCCCACGACGTGAATCCCCTGCCCGGGAACCTCTCCCCCATCGTAAAGCATGGCCAGGGTTAGGGGCCCAGGGATGTCCACTCCTTGGTCCTTTTTTGCACTCTGCTCGGCAACTTCCCTCGGATCGGTCTCTCCCCAAAACGCCTCAGGAGTCTGCACCAGGGAGACGATCTTCTGGGCGTTGGCATTCTGCTTGTCCGGAACGGGGCTCAACGAACGGGCATCGGGCATTTGCAGGCTCAAGCCCTGCAATCCCCGAACCGCCGGGTGGTCCGCATAATGAGTTCCCAGCGCGGTGGTAATGAGCATCTCTCCCATGCCTCCCACTTTCCCGAGGGCAACCACCCGATCGTTATCCACACGAATCCCATACTTTGCCAGCAAGGGCTCAAGACCGGAGACGCTTTCTGCTCCTTCCAAGAGAAAGAGCTTCCCCTTCGCCTCCACGTACTTTGCGATCGCTTCCACTTCTGGAGCCCGAAAGGGAACCTTGGGCCCCGCAACGATCACCGCGTCGGCATCCGCCGGGACCGACGGAAATTCCGCCAGATCCAGGGAGATCGTTTCGATATTCTCCCGACGAATCCGAAGGTCGATCTCTCCATATCCCCCTGGGACGCTCATGTTGCCAAACTCCCGCTCCCCATGCCCGGTGGTCACGTAGACCTTCAGCCGCTTTCCCTCCACCAAGGAGAGGATCGCAGCCGTGAACTGCTGCTCCCCTTTGAAGGCCTTGACCCGCGTTGACTGCCCGAGCATCGCTCCGCTCATGTCCAAGTCGACCATATCCTTGTCGTTGACGAACTTGTGCCGATCTCGATATTCGAAGATCACCACGTTCTCGCGCAGGTCGAACTTGAGACGCTTTGCCAGCGCTTCGGCCCTGTCCAGATGCAGCGCGGGGTCGACATATTCGATCTGCAGCTTGTTGCCCGCCACGTACCTGTACTGCCGGAGCAGATTGTCGATTTCCGTCCGAACCGGCGAATTGTTGACCAGGCAGACCGTCACCCGCACCGGCTCCGTCAGGGAACGGAGAATATGGATCGTCTTTTCGGATAACTGATAATACCCACTCTTCGAGAGGTCCTGCCGGTAGTAGTACTTGTATCCCAAGTAATTTACCATGAATAAGATCGCAATCGACAAGACGATCGTGAACGCGTTGTTGAGCCGCAGCTGGAGACGAAGCGGATGGGGAGCGGAAGAGGTCTTCATGAACGAGCCGTCAAGAACGCAAACGCCGCCACTGGAGGACGCGTTCCGTGAGAAAAAGAAACAGGATTGTACCGGAAAGGGTCAAGACCAGAGGTCGAGAATCGAAGATGCCGCGCGAAAACGTATCCATCTGGTCGAGAAAGGAAAAATAGGTGACCAGATCCCGCGTCTGACCGATCAATCCCAGGTAGACGACGAAGGAAAGCGAGAAAATGGCAAAGATGGCTCCGAAGGAGAGAATCGCCGCCACCATTTGACTGCGGGTCAGACAGGAGGCAAAAATCCCGATCGCCAAAAAAAGACTTCCGAGTAGCAGCAGCATCGCCAGGGAGAGGAGTTCCATGCTGCCGCTCGACCCCAACGGATGTCCCCAAAAGAGACGCAAGCCGAGAAAATCCAAGGCCAGCGGCAACCAAAGCACGCTAAAAAAGCTCAGGGCGCCTACGAACTTGGCGAGAACCACCTCCCATTCCCGAACCGGCGCGGTCAGGATCATCTCGATGGTCCCCGATCGATTTTCCTCGGCAAAGCTGCGCATCGTCAGGACAGGCGCTTGAATCAACAGAAGAAACCAGAAGAAAAAGGAGTTCACCGTGGCCTGCAGCAGGGTGAAATCCTTGATATTATTGCTCGTCATGTACTCGAGCCAGAATGCGAAATTGAGCCCGTGGATCACGGCGCATGCGAACAGGACGATGTACGCCGTCGGCGAGATAAAGAAGCTCTTGATCTCCCGTTGGATGAGAACCCAGAGAACCATGATTTGCTTTCCTCTTCCTTCTTCCTCGCCAGGGCTTCGCCGCTCTAAGACGACTTGACCATCCCCTCCCAGGTCCAGGCGACGCCCGTTTCCATCCTGCGCGGCAGGATCAATCCTGTGTAAGCTCCACGAAAATATCCTCCAGGGAAGCCCGCAGACGGGACATCTCCCGAAGGCGCCAGTTTTGTTGCTGTACGACCGAAAAGATCCCGTCTCGAATATCCTTTCCCGTCTTGGGTGCGATCTCGAAGACTGACCATCCCTCCCGCTCCGCGCGGCAATTCACGCTCTCGACGTCGGGCAGCCGGGCAAGCTCCCGCTGCCCTTCCTCCGAGCGGCAGGAGACCTCCAACCGCACCCCTCCGCCTCCTCCCCGGACCAGACGCGCAAGATTCTCCGGCGTGTCGGCAGCCTCGATCCGTCCGCGATGAAGAATCAACACCCGGGTGCACACCGCTTCCACCTCGCTCAGGATATGGCTCGAAAGCAAAATGGTATGGCGGTTGCCCAGGGAGCGGATCAGATCGCGGACCGAACGGATCTGGTGCGGGTCCAGCCCGATCGTGGGCTCGTCGAGGATGAGGAGATCCGGCTCATGAACCAAGGCATCGGCCAGTCCGACCCGCTGCCGATAGCCCTTCGACAGGTTGCCGATCATCTTGTTCTTCACGTCGTCGAGATGACAAAGGCGGTTGACGGCCTCTACCCTTTCTCTGACCTTCCTGCCCTTTACGCCCTTCAGGCGAGCACGATAGGCAAGGTATTCGTTCACCCGGAGATCGGTATAGAGCGGGACGTTTTCCGGCATGTATCCCACATGTCGCCGGGCTTCCAGGGACTCCGCCACGATATCGTGACCAGCCACGGCGACCCTGCCGCCCGTCGGGGGCAGATATCCGGCCAGGACGCGCATCGTCGTCGTCTTGCCGGCGCCGTTTGGTCCCAGAAATCCGACGATCTCCCCTTTCTGCACGGAAAAGGAGATCCCCTGCACGGCGCGGAATCCCGCATAATCCTTGGTCAAGTTTTCAACCGTAATCATCACAAGAACGAGTGCAGGCACATAAAAAACATTTTGCCCGCTTGTCAAGTTTGTCGCACTGTCGCCCCTGCAATGAAAGTCATTGCGATCGCCAATCAAAAGGGCGGAGTCGGCAAAACGACCACCGCCATCAATCTGGCCGCCTGCTTGGCGGAACAGGGAAAGCGCGTTCTCCTGATCGACACCGATCCTCAGGCTAACGCGACGAGCGGCCTGGGCAGCACGTTCCCCCCAGGGGGTAGCCTGCGCTCCGTTCTCCTGGGGGAGAAGTTGATTCGCGAGCAGATCGTTTCTACGGCCCTTCCGCGCCTCGCGCTCATTCCTTCCGAATTGGAGTTAGCCACGATCGAATCGGAATTCGCCGGATCGCAATCTCCGCTTTTCCACCTGCGAGAGGCCCTGCAGCCGCTCCGCGAGGAAGCGGACTACGACATTGTCTTGCTCGACACCCCGCCTTCCCTCGGCCTTTTGATGGCCAACGCCCTCGCCGCCGCAGACCTGGTTCTCATTCCGCTCCAATGCGAATATTACGCGTTGGAAGGACTTTCGAAAATCCTCGACCTTCTTCCCAAGCTGGGAGCCGGCGAGACCGGAGCTGGCACGCGCGTCCTGGGGATCCTCATGACGATGTTCGACGTGAGGACCAACTTGAGCCAACAAGTCGTCGAGGACGTTCGCCGACATGTTCCGGAGCTGCTTTTTCAAACGATCATTCCGCGCTCCATCCGGCTGGCCGAAGCGCCAAGCCATGGCAAACCGATCACCGCCTACGATCCGTCCAGCGTCGGCGCGGTGAGCTATCGCCACTTCTGCGCCGAATTCCTCAACCGCTTATCCGCTTAACCGCCGTAGGGTCTCCTGCCGTAGCCAGTCGGTCGCGGTCGATTGCCCTCGTCCCTCGGGAACCGCGGGCGTCATTCGGCTGGGCTCGGAAGCCGGCCCCGCGGTGGAGACGGGAGGCAGAACGGCACCAGAATTCGTATGATCGGGAAGATTCCGATGAAGCGCCTGTCTGACGCTGGTCATCGTCGCCCAGTGTTCGTGCATTTCCGTCCGCAGGTTCTGCAACTCGCCACGCGTGCCCTGCAGCTCCCCCCGCATGTTTTGGGCTTCCGCCCGCACGGTGCGCAACTCCTTCTCCCAAGCGCTAAGGTCGGTCCTCACCTCGGAAACATCGCGTGACAGATCTTCCAGTCGGCCCAGCAGGCGCTTCAGTCGCAAGGCAAGCAAAACAAATCCGATGCAAACGATCGCCACCACCGCCCCGATCAGGGCACCAACCTGTTCCCAACTCATCCTTTGCCTCCTTCCTCGAGCCAGTTCCCAACCTCCCGACCTCCCCACAAGGGGCGGTCCCGATCGCTTCGCTGCGGTCCGATTCGGGACCTCGTGCCGTGGTAGCGAACGGAATTCATCGAGTACTGTCAAGCGCGGGATCCTGCGATCCGCGTCTCGTGCTCCGATCCATCCGCAACCTCTAGGCGGCGGCTCCCGCTTCGCTCCTGGTGCACCCGGCAGGGGTCGAACCTGCAACCTTTGGCTCCGGAGGCCAACGCTCTATCCAATTGAGCTACGGGTGCGTTTTCCTCTTCAAGAAACGGACCGTGCAGCGCATCGTAAAGAAAATTCACGGCGAGCGCGGCTTGCGCGATCCGCGAGCGCGATCCCTTCTACCCGCCTTCGTTCTCCGTCTTCTTCGCCAGCTTCGTCTGATCCGATCGAGCCAGGGAGTCTTCCACCAGCAGCAGTCGCTGATTTCCTGCTCTCTGAATCATTTTCAACAACTGATCGACGGAGGATACCTCCTCCAGCTGCTCCTTCACAAACCAGTGGAGAAAGGTCTCGGAGGTGAAATCGTTCTCCTGTCGGGCCAGCCGCAGAAGGGAGTGGATCTCCTCCGTGACGCGCAGCTCTCGCTCCAGGGAAAGGCTCACGGCATGTTCGGCATCGCGAAATTGCGCTTCGGGAGCAGGACTGGAG
>JAQTUK010000022.1:0-10536 GCA_028710285.1 Methylacidiphilaceae bacterium
CGCGGCCACCAGCGGGTGACAAGCCCCAATCCCGAAGAGACCTATGAAGCGCTCCAGAAGTATGGGCGAGACCTTACCGAGCTTGCGCAAAAGGGCAAGCTCGACCCGGTGATCGGAAGGGATGCGTAGATCCGGCGCACGATCCAGGTGCTTTCCCGACGGACAAAAAACAACCCCGTATTGATCGGCGAGCCGGGGGTCGGAAAGACCGCCATCGTGGAAGGACTGGCGCAGCGCATCGTGGCGAGCGACGTTCCCGACAGCCTGAAAAGCAAGCGCGTCGTACAGCTCGACATGGGTGCCCTGATCGCCGGAGCCAAGTACCGAGGAGAGTTCGAGGAGAGGCTCAAGGCGGTCCTCAAGGAAGTAACGGCGTCGGAAGGGCAGATCCTCCTCTTCATCGACGAGATCCACACGATGGTCGGGGCTGGGCGCGCGGAAGGAGCGATTGACGCGGGCAACATGCTCAAGCCGCTCCTTGCGCGGGGCGAACTCCATTGCATCGGAGCTACGACTCTCGACGAATATCGGAAATACGTGGAGAAGGATGCCGCCCTGGAGCGACGCTTCCAGCCCGTCCTCGTCTCCGAGCCGACCGTCGAGGATACGATTTCGATTCTCCGTGGCCTGCGCCAGCGGTACGAACTGCACCACGGGGTACGGATTCAGGACAGCGCCCTCGTGGCGGCAGCGGTGCTTTCCCACCGCTACATCACCGATCGGTTCCTCCCGGACAAGGCGATCGATCTGATGGATGAAGCGGCAGCCAAGCTGAAGTCGGAAATGGAGAGCATGCCGGAGGAGCTGGAAGGGCTGGAGCGGCGCGTCCTCCAACTGGAAATCGAAAAGGAAGCTCTTCGCAAGGAACGGGATGACGCTTCGCGGAAGCGCTTGGAAACCCTGGAGGGAGAGCTCGCCAACCTGCGCAGCGAGCGAGATCAGATCCGGGCCCGGTGGCAAGAGGAGAAGGGATCGATCGGCGGCCTGCAGAAGGTTCGCGAGGAGCTCCAAGCGGCCGAGCACGAGATGGAGATCGCCCAGCGCGCCTACGACCTCAACCGGGTCGCTGAGCTCCAGTACGGGAAAATTCCCGAGTTGAAACGGCGGCTCCAGGAACTGGAGGAAGCCCTCGCCAAGGGACAAGCCGATGGAGGACTCCTTCGGGAGGAGGTTACTCCGGAGGAGATTGCGGAGGTCGTTGCGCGATGGACCGGGGTTCCCGTCTCCAAGCTCTTGGAGGGAGAAAAGGAGAAGCTGCTCCGTCTCGATTCCATCCTCCATCAGCGAGTGGTCGGCCAGGACGAGGCGGTAGCGGCCGTGGCCGATGCCGTGATCCGGGCGCGCTCCGGCCTCAAGGATCCCAAGCGGCCGATCGGCTCGTTCTTCTTCCTGGGGCCGACGGGCGTGGGGAAGACCGAGCTCGCCCGCGCGCTGGCGGAGGCGCTCTTCGACAGCGAGGAGAACATGATTCGGCTGGATATGAGCGAATACATGGAAAAGCACCAGGTCGCCCGCCTGATCGGCGCTCCTCCGGGATACGTCGGATTCGAGGAGGGAGGGCAGTTGACCGAGGCGGCTCGGCGCAAGCCGTACAGTGTGATTCTTGTCGACGAGGTGGAGAAAGCCCACGCCGATGTCTTCAACGTCTTTCTCCAGATTCTCGACGATGGTCGACTGACCGATAGCCAAGGCCGCACGGTGGACTTTCGCAACACGATCATCATCATGACTTCCAACATCGGAAGCATCTACCTGACCGAGGGAATCGAACCCTCGGGAGAGATCCCGGAAGCCGTGCGCAGCCGCGTCATGGACGAGCTCCGGGCTCATTTCCGGCCGGAGTTTCTCAACCGCCTCGATGAGATCGTGCTCTTCAAGCCCTTGCAATTGACCCAGCTCCAGAAGATTGTCGATCTGCAGCTCGAGGAGTTGCGCAAGCGCCTCGCCGAACGAACGATCACCCTGGAATTGACTGCCGCCGCGAAGCAGCACCTGGCCCGGGCCGGATACAGCCCCATCTACGGAGCCCGTCCGCTGAAGCGAGTCATCCAAAAAGAACTGGAGACCCCGCTCTCGCGCAAAATCGTCGCGGGAGAAATTCCGGACAACACCGCGCTCTCGATCGATTTTTCCGATGGGCAGATCGTCTTCCGCGGGATGCCGGAGGCTGGGGCATGAAGCGATTTCCGCGACTCTTGGCGCGGCCAGGCGACTCGGGCGAAGTGGAGCAGGGCTTGGCCTCCCTCTCCTTCCTGCTCGAGGAAACCGCCGCTCACTACGTGGCACGCCTGCAGAGGGAAATTCGTCAACTCACCTTGATCGCTCAAGGGTTGGAACGCCTGGAGGACCATGCGGGCAAGAGAGGGCAGAGGCTCTTGGCGAAGGCGGCCGCCAAGCTCGAGTCCTTGCCGATCGTCCCGGAAAAGGGACGACGGAAGGATTTGCGAAAGATCGACCGGCTGATCGGAGAACTCGAAGAGATTCTCGAGCAGGCCGCGCGGGAAGACGGAGAGCCTCCTCCATGACGACCGGGCCGCTTCGCTCTCCCGTCGGACGCTGGCAGGAGCTTCCGCCGGCCCAAAGGAGCCTGGAGGCGGCTCCCGCTTCGCCGCGCTACGCCGCCTTCGACATCGGGAGCAACTCGATCAAGTTCCTCGTGGCGGAATGGGACGGAGCCGATCTTCGGACGCTGGATCATCGCAGTTCCACCACCCGCCTCGTCGAAGGGGTCCTCGCCACCGGAGAGTTGGCGGAAGACGCCGTGGAGCGGACCGAGACGGTCCTTCGAGGACTTCGTGAGGCAGCCGACCAGTGGCAAGCCGATCGCCGCATCGCAGCGGCAACCAGCGCCGTGCGCGACAGCCGGAACCGGAAGCAGTTCCTCAAGCGGATCAGCGGGCTGCTCGACTGTCCTGTCCTCCTTCTTTCGGGGGAGGAAGAGGCGGAGATCACCTTTCGTGGCGTCGCAAGCGACCCATTCCTGCAGCATCGAGGACTCCTCATCACGGAGGTCGGTGGAGGAAGCTCGCAATGGACACAGGGAAAGGGCGATGCGGTCGAAGCCCGTTTGAGCCTGCCTCTGGGCTGCATTCGAGTTCGCGACCGATTCGTCTCGGGGTACCCGCTCGGCGGGAGGTGCTTGGCCTCGATGCTCCTCACGCTGGAAAAGCAGCTCAAGGGTGCCCTCCACGGCTTTTCCGCTCGCAATCGCGCCCTGATTGCCGTCGGGGGAACCGCAACCGCGCTTGCTGCGCTGGTACAGGAGCTCGCGCGATTCGACGTGGAAAAGATCCATCTTTTCTCCGTCTCCGCGGATGAGCTCCAGCGCATCCTGGAAGAACTCTCTCGATCGGAGCTAGCGCGATTACAAGCCCTTCCCGGAGTTCCGGCGAAACGGGCGGACATCTTTCTCCCCGGAGTCGCCGTCCTCTTTTCGACGCTCGCCGCCTTGGGCGTCGATCGCTTGACCGTCAGCGTGCGCGGCCTTCGCCACGGACTGGTCGAGCGGCTTCGAAAAGCCTGATCCCTCACCACCCCTCCAGAGGATCCTCACCATGCACAAAGTCATTTTTCACCCGCACGGCGCCCCGGAATCCTTCCTTTCCCCCGCTTATGCGCGGAGGGCCATGAGCGAGCCCGCGCCGAGCCATCGCCTGCCGGATGGGGAGATGTCGCCCGAGGTCGCCTATCAGCTGATCCACGACGAACTCTTGCTCGACGGGCAGGAGCGGCTCAACCTCGCCACCTTTGTCACGACCTGGATGGAAAAGGAGGCCCGCGATCTGATGATCGAGAGTTTTCCCAAGAACCTGGTCGACAAGGATGAATACCCGCAGACCGCGGAAATCGAGCAGCGCTGCGTAAGCATCCTCGCCCATCTCTTTCACGCCCCCGCTGGGGAGAGCGCGATGGGGACCTCGACGATCGGCTCCTCGGAAGCGGCGATGCTGGCCGGCTTGGCGCTCAAGTGGCGCTGGCGGAAGCGTCGGCTCGCCGCCGGCTTGCCTGCAGACCGGCCCAATCTCGTCATGGGCACGAACGTCCAGGTTGTCTGGGAAAAGTTCTGCCGCTACTTCGAGGTCGAGCCGAAGCTGATCCCAATGACCCCCGGCTGCTATGTCACGACGCCGACCGGCGTTTCCACCTATGTCGACGAAAACTCGATCGGGGTGATCGGCATTCTGGGCACTACGATGACAGGAGAGTACGAGCCGATCGAGGCGATTCATGACGAGCTCGTCCGCTGGGGACAAGCCAAGGGATGGGAGGTTCCCCTGCATGTCGATGCCGCAAGCGGGGGATTTATCGCTCCCTTCCTCGAGCCGCGCCTGCGGTGGGACTTCCGCCTGCCCCTCGTCCAGTCGATCAACGTTTCCGGCCACAAATACGGCTTCGTCTATCCGGGAGTCGGCTGGGTTCTCTGGCGTTCGCAGGAAGCGGTGCCCGAAGAGCTGATCTTTCGCGTGAACTATCTCGGGAGCGAGATGCCGACCTTCGGCCTGAACTTCTCTCGCTCCGGCGCACCGGTCGTCGGCCAGTATTACAACTTTCTGCGCCTTGGTCGCACGGGTTACACCCGCATCCTGCAGGCGATGCGGGAGACCGCCCTCTTCCTTTCCGAGCGGATTGCCAAGATGGGACCGTTCGAGTTGGTCAGCGACGGGTCCCAAATACCTGCCTTCGCTTTCAAGCTCAAAAACCAGCCTTCCGAGGCGGCATTCCACCTCTCCGACAAGCTGCGCGAAGGCGGATGGCAAGTGCCCGCGTACACGATGCCTCCCGATGCACAGGCGGTTGCGGTTCTCCGCATCGTGGTTCGAGAGGGATTTTCCCGAGACATGGCGGACCATTTCCTGACCGACCTCCATCGAGCGCTCGGCTCATGGGAGGGAAAACCTACCGCCCGTCACGGAAGACGGGCTACTCGGTTTCATCACTAATCGCTGAGCCGAGCGGGTGAAGGGAATCGAACCCTCGTATGCAGCTTGGAAGGCTGCCGTTCTACCATTGAACTACACCCGCGCAACCATTCCGCCTGGGCCCTGTAGGATTTGAACCTACGACCTTCTGATCCGTAGTCAGACGCTCTAATCCGCTGAGCTAAGGGCCCGTCGACCGATGCTCCATCATGCACCGGGCAGCGGGCTTGGCAACCCGTTTTTCTTCTTCCCGCCCTTTGGCGGAGAAAAGAAGCGCGCCCCGAAGGTGGCTATGGCCGGCCCGCGACATGCACGGCTTCTTTCCTTCCCCCTGCTCCTCCGGGTCGGGAAAAGAGATCGGTCCAAGACATCCACGGCACCCCTCTGCGGTATAAGGCGTAACGGCCCAGGATTTCGCGTACGTACTCCCGCGTCTTGGGAAAGTCGATCCGCGAGAGGAAGGCGCGACCGCTCCTCGGGCGTGCCGGATCGATCCAGCGAACGGCATTGCGCCGCCCCGCATTATATTCGGCAAGAGCAAACACGTACGGATTGTCGGTATCCTGCCAGTGGTGGAGAGCTCGCGCGAGATACCAGCCGCCAGCCAGGATATTGATCTGAGGATCGGCGAGTTGCTCGGTCCGGAAGTCCGCTCGCTTCTCGGTCCGCGCCCAGTCGAGCGCGGTCGTCGGACGCACCTGCATGAGGCCGAGCTCGCCGACACGTCCCACCTTGTTGAGGCGAAAGCGGGTCTCTTGCCAGATGACCGCACGGATCAGCAGCGGATCCACTCCGTAACGGTTGCTGGCCACCCGGATCTGCGCGTCGTAACGGCCGTCGGTCCGCTCCAGCGAGCTGCGCCAAGCCCAAAAGAGGAGCAGAGAGAGGGAAAGCAGGAGGGCAGCCCACAGAAACGCCCGACGCACCCTCTCATTTTCCGCCCGCATCCAGGCCAAGCAAGCCAATTGTCCCCTTGGGCCGGGGCGCGGCCACAAAAGCTTGCCGTCGCTTGCCACCCGAGAGGAGAATGGGGCTTCAGCTATGAAACCATCCGAGCGCTCCAGCAAAAAGCAAAGTCGTTCCAGCCAAAAACGGGGAAAGTGGACCGACGCTTCGGGAAAGGAAACGGCGCCGTTCCCCGGAAAGCCCGAGCTTCAAGAGATGGCCGACGAGGCTCTCCAAGCCTCGAAGGAAAAACCCGCTCGCGCCCGGAAGGCTTCCTCTCGACCGGCCGCCCCTAGTCGGATGACTCCGCCTCCCGCGTCGGCAGACATCCGGCGTAGGATCGTCTTTGTCGCGGCGGAGTGCGCCCCCTTGGCCAAAGTAGGGGGGGTTGGCGACGCGGTGGAAGGGCTTGCGCTGGCTCTCGCCCGAAGAGGCCACGACGTGCGCGTGGTCCTTCCCTTTTACGCCGGGATCGACCGAGGGAAGGCTTCCGCCCGCCTCCTCGGCACCTGCTGCGTACACATGGGTGGCGGGCAGGAACATTGGATCGCCGTCTGGGAAACCCTTCTCGGAGCCGAGCGGGTTCCCGTCTGGCTCGTCGATTATCAGAGCTATTTTGGGCGGGCCGGCGTCTACGACGAGCCGAGCGGAGAGTATGCCGACAATGCCTTCCGGTTCGCTCTCTTGTCCAAGGCGGCCCTCGAAATCTGCAAGTCCTTGGCGTTCGTTCCCGATGTCTTTCATGTCCACGACTGGCCGGCCGCCCTGGTGCCCGTCTTTTTGAAAGCCTGGCCGCATCTCCTCTCGCCCTTTGGCCAGACCGCAAGCGTTCTGACCCTGCACAACGTCGGGCACCAAGGGAAGTATGGATCGGTCGTCATGCCCTATCTCGGACTGGAGTGGGAGAGATTCCGGCCGGATTTCATCGAGGACCACGGCGAGGTCAACCTGCTCAAGGCAGGCGTGCAGAGCGCCGATCTTCTCACCACCGTCTCTCCGTCCTACGCCGAGGAGATCCAGGAGGCGGTCGGCGGCTGCGGGCTCGCCCCCTTTTTCGCGCGGCGGAAGGCCGACCTTCGCGGAATCCTCAACGGCGTCGACGAGGCACGCTGGGAGCCGGCCACCGATTCCCTCATTCCTGCGAATTTTTCCGCACAAGACTTGGCGGGAAAGGCCCGTTGCAAGGAAGAGCTTCAGCGCCGGCTGGGCCTGCCCGCAAGGGCAGACCTACCGCTCTTCGCGATGGTGAGCCGGCTCCACCTCCAGAAGGGCATTCATCTTGTCCGCGACGCGTTGCCTTCGCTTCTCCGCGAGGAGTCGATCCAATGCGTTTTCCTGGGATCGGGAGAACGGGAGTTCGAGGAGTTCCTCCGCTGGCTCGCCCGCGAGTTTCCCGACAAGGTGGCCGCTTCGATCGGATTCTCCGAAGAGCTGAGTCATTGGATCTTTGCGGGAAGCGACTTCTTTCTGATGCCCTCCCTCTACGAGCCCTGCGGCTTGAGCCAGCTCTACGCGATGCGCTACGGCTCGATCCCCGTCGCGCGTGCGACGGGTGGGATTCAGGACACGGTGATCGATCTGGACGACAAGGCGCGCAAAGGCACGGGCCTGCTCTTCTTCGAGCCGACGGGAGACGGGGTCGCCTCCGCCTGCCGTCGCGCGATCAAGCTCTGGAAAGGCTCTCCCTCGACCGTGGTCGCGCTGCGCCTCGAGGCCATGAAGGGCCTCTTCTCCTGGACGCAGACCGCACGGGAGTACGAGGAGGCCTATGCCGAAGCTCTCCGCAGGCGCGGGGTGCCCATCGCATCCGTGGGATAGCACGCCCACCCTCGCTTGGCTCGTCCGCGCATCGGTCGTATGCGAGTAGTTTTGTTTTCTGTCATTACAAATTGGAAGTTGGAAACTTAAACCTGGAGTAGGACACAACGATGCTGACCATTGGTGATCGCTTTCCGAAATTTCGCCTCAAAGCCGTCAAGGGTGGACCGGAAGGACTGAAGCTCGACAGGGCATTCACCGACATCTCCGACGAATCCCACGAGGGCAAATGGAAGGTGGTGTTTTTCTGGCCGAAGGACTTCACCTTCGTCTGCCCAACCGAGCTCGTCGGATTCGGCGAGCTGACGAAGGAGTTCGCCGACCGCCACGCGGTGCTCTACGGGGTTTCGACGGACAGCGAGTTCGTCCACCTCAACTGGCGGCTCCATCACCCGGACCTCAAGGGGCTGCCCTTCCCGATGCTCGCCGATCTCAAGCACGAACTCTCCGGTGCGCTGGGCATTCTCGACAAGAACGAAGGGGTGGCTCTGCGGGCGACCTTCCTCGTCGATCCCCATCACGTCATTCGCTTCGTCTCGGTCAACGATCTTTCGGTCGGCCGCAACCCGGCGGAGGTGTTGCGCGTGCTCGATGCCTTGCAGTCGGGGGAGCTCTGCCCTTGCGACTGGAAGAAGGGGAAGGAGTTCCTTCGTCCGGTTGCGGTCTGAACGGCGGCTCCGGCCCGTCACCGGCAGGCAGGACCTGAAGGCGGAGGAGATGCCGGCTAGAAAAACTCGACCGGATCGACGTCCACCGCGAGGTCGACTTCCGCGCGTCGAGGCCGGGTCTCCATCCATCGTTTCAGAATTCGGCCAGCCTCGACGATCCGCGTCGTCTTGAGCAGAAGCTGATACCGGAAGGCTCCTTGGAGACGCACGATCGGAGCGGGGAGGACCTCTCCGCATTCGGCGGCTCCTCCGAGCCTCCGGCGAATTTCCCCGGCCTCGACTTCCGCTGTCTGCCGGCAGAGCTCCTCGCTTTGGCTCTTCCAGACCAGGAGCACAAGGCGCGTTGCCGGCGGATAGCCGAACGAAGTCCGAAATTCGAGATCCTGCTCCGCAAAGCCGCGATAATCATGGTGGCGCGCGAACTGAATCGCGGGGTGAACCGGACAGCGGGTTTGGACGTAGACGACGCCTCGCGTTTCTCCCCGCCCGGAACGCCCCGCGACCTGAACAAGCTGTTGGAAGGCCCTTTCCGCGGAGCGAAAGTCGGGCATATGGAGGAGTCCGTCGATCTGCACGACCCCAACCAGGGTGACTCCCGGAAAATGGAGCCCCTTGGCCACCATCTGGGTTCCCACGAGGATGTCGAAGCGGCGCTCGGCAAAAGCTCGCAGGGCGTCCGGCAGTGCGCCCTTCCTTGCCATCGAGTCGGAATCCATTCTCAGGACTCTTGCCGACGGAAAAGCCGCCTCGACCGATTCCACGACGCGCTCGGTGCCGGTGCCCAGCGCATCGAAGCGTGCCCCGTGGCAGGCGGGACATGCGATCGGAAAGGGCTCGGAGTGGCCGCAGAAATGGCAGCGGAGGTTTTCGCCCGTTCGGTGATAGGTCAAGGCGACGCTGCAATGTGGGCACTCCTTCACGGCGCCGCAATCCGAACATTGGAGGACCCGCGCATAGCCGCGCCGATTGACGTAGAGAATCGCCTGCTCCCGCGCCTCCAGCCGCTTCCCCAGCTCTTCCAGGAGCTCGGGGGAGAGCCAGGGTTTTTCGGTGGAGGAGCGTCCCGCGGCCGCTTTGCTCCTCTTCGTGGATCGACGGAGGTCGACGATGCGGACAAGAGGCAGAGGCCGGTTCTCGACGCGCGCGCTCAGTTCGAGAAGGCGGTATTTTCCCGCCAGGGCATTGGCATGGGATTCGAGAGAGGGACAGGCGGAGCCTAAGAGCACAGGGATGCCTTCCTGACGCGCGCGCATCACGGCGACGTCCCTGGCGTGATAGCGCGGAGTTTCTCCTTGCTTATAGGCGCTCTCGTGTTCCTCGTCGACGACGATGAGGCCGAGTCCGCGCAGCGGAGCAAAGACCGCGGAACGCGCGCCCACGACGACACGCGCCCGTCCCGAAACGATGTCGCCCCACTGGTCATGTCTTTCTCCCGCGGAAAGCCGGCTATGCCAGAGCGCAACCTTTCCAGGCTGATCGCCGAATCGGAGCTGCACCTGCTCCACCAGCTGCGGGGTCAAGGCGATCTCCGGGACCAGGACCAGGGCAGAGCGTCCCTGGGAGAGCACCTCTCCCACCGATCGAAGATAGACCTCCGTCTTGCCGCTGCCCGTGACGCCGAAAAGGAGAAAGGGCGAAAACCCGTTTTGCCGAATGGCCGCGCGGACCGCCTCGAACGCTCTCTTTTGGTCTTCGGTCAAGATCGGAAGCTCTCCGAGTCCCGTGGGGCCATGCCTCAACGGATGTCTCGTCCTCTGCGTCTTCCGGAGCTCGACGAGCCCGCGCTCCGCGAGCCGCTTCCAGAGCTGCGGTCCAGTTCCCGTGCTCGCGCAGAGTTCCGTCAACCAAGTCGGTCCGAGTTCGCGCAATCGTGCCCACGCCCGCTTCTCGCGAGAAGAGCAGCGCAGCTGGTCCACCGACGTTTCGTCCCACTCGGGCCGGCAAGCGGCCAAGAGCTGCTCCTGTTTCCGCGTCCGACGAACCGGGGCGGGCAAGAGGCAGGCGAGCGTCGCGGCCAGCGGGGCGCAGTAGTAGCCGGCCGCCCACTCGGCGAGGTGGAGAAGCGTGGCCGAAAGGTGAAAAGGCTCTTCGGAAATCGCGCAGAGCTCTCTTAGCCCTTCGACGGCGGGCCTTGTCGGGAAATCGATGACCCAGCCCGTCGTCTCGGCACGCCGCAAGGGAACCCG
>JAQTUK010000022.1:10546-21765 GCA_028710285.1 Methylacidiphilaceae bacterium
CCGGACATGAGCTCCGATCTCGATCTGCTTCGCCAGTCTGTCCGGAACGGCGTAATCAAGCAGGCAGTCCCGCTTTCTCTCCAGGAGCACCCGAGCGACCAGAACTCGGCGATCCGAGCGGAACTTCTGACCTTCGAAGAGCGGGCTTGCCATGGACCGGGATGAGCCATGGTACTCCGGCCGGGGAAGCGCCACCAATTTTCTTATCGTGGATCGGGCGGCGGCCGGTCGCAGGAGAAAGATGACAGAAGCGGGGAATGGCCGCACATTGGACCCGTAACGCTCCATGAACGATACCATTGCGGCACTCGCCACCCCGTCGGCGCCGGCCGCCCTGGCCGTGATCCGAGTCAGCGGCCCGCAATCCCGGGAAATTACCGATTGCCTGCTGCGGGAGCCGGTCTCGTGGCTGCCTCAAAAGGCTTGGCATCGAGAGCTCTGGGACGGAGAGCAGAGGCTGGACGACGCGGTACTCCTCTACTGGCAAGAGCCTCGCTCGTACACCGGCGAGGAGATGGTTGAGATCTCCTGCCACGGGAATCCGCTCCTGGTCGACCGGATCCTCGCCGCCTATTTCTCCCGGGGCGCCCGGGCGGCTCTTCCCGGAGAGTTCACCCAGCGCGCCTTTCTCCACGGCAAGCTCGACCTGACCCAGGCCGAGGCGATTGCGGATCTCATTCATGCCGGGAGCCTTCGCGGCCTGGCAGCCGCTCAGGAGATGAAAGAGGGGAGGCTCGGCCGCAAGCTCGCCGAAGCCCGGACAACTCTCCTGGAGCTTGTCGCTCACGCGGAAGCCTATCTCGATTTTCCGGAAGAAGACATCCATCCGGAGGTGGGAGAGAGAATGCTCTGCCGCATCGACCAACTGAGGAACGAGCTGCTCGGCCTGGCCGGCACCGCCCCGACGGGCCGTCTGCTCCGGGAGGGGGTCGTCGTGGTTCTCGTCGGGTGTCCCAATGTCGGGAAGTCCAGCCTCTTCAACGCGATCCTGCGCCAGAACCGGGCCATCGTTTCTCCCCATCCCGGCACGACGCGGGATACGATCGAATCGCTCTGCCAGATCCACGGCTTTCCGATCCGCCTCGTCGACACGGCTGGCCATCGACCCGCCGAACACCCGGTAGAGGCCGAAGGGATTCGCCGGGCAGAGGAGGCTCTGCGTTTTGCGGACATCGTCGTCCATGTGTCGACGGCGCCGGAGCCGCCCGAAGCCAGCCCCTTTCCCCCTCCGTCCGCCCTTTCTCATCAACGGCTCTTGCTCGTGGCGAACAAGTCGGACTTGGGCATCCACCCGGAACGCCGATCGCAGCTCTGCGTCTCCACGGTCACCGGTCAGGGCCTCCCCGAGCTGGACCGCCGGATCTACCAGGAAATCGCCGCCCTGGCTCCCGAAGCGACAGCCGGGAGTGCGGTCAATGCCCGGCAGGAAGCCGCTCTCCGGCGTGCCGTGGCGGCTTTGGAACGGGCCTGCGACGCCTTCCGAACAGGGCTGGCCTGCGAGATCTGGTGCCTGGAGTTGCGCACTGCTCTACAAGCCGTGGCAGAGGTCCTGGGCGCGGTCACCACCGAAGAGATCCTCGATGAGATCTTCCGGCAGTTCTGCATTGGAAAATAGGCCAATCCCAAGCGCACGCAGCCGAGGCGCCGCCGTTCCCGATGGGGTCCCGAGTTCGCCCGGACTCCCTCGTATGGGCTCGCTTCCCGGCCTGGCTTGAAAGACATTACCCGCAGGGAAGGGCAACCGTGCTTTCGGAATCCGACATCCGGGCGGCGATCGCCGCAAAAAAGGCGAAGCAAGAATCTTTCGGCCATTGGCAATATGCCCGGCTTCTCCATGAATGGCAGGGCTTGCCACGGGGCACTCTCTTCGCCGATGGGGTCGTCGTGCCCGGATATCCGAAGATCGGCCGGGTGCAAACCCTGACGGGAGTTCTCTCGCAGTTCCACGCCCCATGCTGGGTCGAAGAAAAGGTGGACGGCTATAACGTACGCCTCTTCCGGGCGGGCGACGCCCTTTACGCCGCCACCCGGGGGGGCCTGGTCTGTCCCTTCACCACCGACCGGCTCCCTGATCTGATCGATCCGGCTGTTTTTTCCGCACATCCGGAGCTGATTCTCTGCGGAGAGGTGACCGGACCGGAAACACCCTACATCGAGGGCACTTCCCCATTGGTGCCGCAAGGAATCGGCTTTTTTCTCTTCGATCTGATGCGGCAAGGCGTGGAGGGCTTTTTCCCGGTCGAGGAGAGGCGCGCGCTCGCCCGGTCCTTCGGCCTTCCGGCGGTTCCCTTTCACGGTCGCATCGATCCGAAGGATCTGGGCAGGCTCCGGGAAATCGTTCGCCGGCTCGATGCACAGGAGCGGGAAGGAGTCGTCCTCAAGGAAGACTCGCCCCGGAACTTCCGCGCCAAGTATGTCACGGGAAGCGCGGAACTCTCCGACATCGCCTCCATGACCCAGCGCTATCTTGATGTCCCTCCGGAGTATTTCACGGAGCGGGTTTTGCGGCTGGCCCTCTTCTTGGAGGACATGGAGGAGCCAGATCGGGAAGAATGGTGGCACCGTCAGCTGGGGAAAGCCTTCCTTTCCGCCCTTCGGGAGAGAATTGCCGCGGCTCGGCAAGGCCGATGCGTCGGCTCCTTCTGCTGCCGCTTCCACGCCCAAGAAAATGCCGTTCGGCTCCTCGACCATCTTGGACAGATCCGCGGACACGAGGGAGAAACCCGGCTGGTCAGCCTTCAGGACGAGGGCGGAGCCTGGGTCCTCCGGTTCGAAAAGCTCTATCGTTCAACCACGGGTTTTCTCCGGAATGCCCTCGGTGGCTCCCTTCGCTTCGATTAGATGGCGAAGCAGTTCCCGGAAGTGGCGCGCATCGACGACCGTCACCCCCATCCGATCGGCCCACTTCCGCATCCCCTCGTCGGCTGCGACCAGGCTACCGTCGAGCTCGAAGGAGAGGAGGACCACGTCGACATCTCCCCGGCTGTCGAGAATCCCCCGGCGCAAGGTTTCCCGGTAACGCTCCCGCAGCTCGTGAAGCAGCTGCCCGATCTCCGCGGCCGCGCCGGCTCGCCTGGCATGTTCCTCGGCAATGCGCAGCCCGTGGTCGATTCGCTTCCGGACCTCGTCGATGAAGTCGTAAAGAAAATCTCCCGGGATTTGAAGATCGGATCTCCGGGGGGAACGGATCCGAATCACCGATTCGAAGTATCCGATCAGAGACTCGAGATCCCGCATCTTTCGCAGCTCCTCGTAGATGGAGAGCGGCATGTAAAATTCCGCAGGAACCCTCCGTGCGAGGTCGAGGAAGCTACCCACTGCCGCCTCGTCTTCTCCGAACTGGGAGGCGACGTCCGGGTTGGTGAAAATGCTCGTATCGAGGACAAACCGGCGCATGGACCTTGCTCGTCCCTAGACTAGGATGACCGTTCCGGGCAATCCAGCCCTTTGTTCGTTCGGGTTCTGCGGCTTACGGATTGTCAACGCTCCCTGACTTCCGGAAACTGCCCCTGTGCTCTACCGTTCGCTCCTTCGTCCCCTTCTCTTTTGTCTCCCGCCGGAAGGCGCCCACCGGATCGCCCTTTCTCTTTGCGCCCATTCCTGGGCGGAAGGCTTTCTCCGACTGCTCTCGCCCCCTTCTCCCTTGGGCCTCGAACGGACGGTCTGGGGCCTCCGCTTCCCGGGCCCACTTGGGCTTGCGGCTGGCTTCGACAAGGACGGCGTTGCCCTTGGCACCTGGGAGGCTCTGGGATTCGGCTTCTGCGAGATCGGCACGGTGACTCCCCTCCCGCAAGAGCCCAACCCCGCACCGCGCCTCCAGCGCCTGCCGCGGTCAGAGGCCCTCTGGAATCGGCTGGGCTTCCCCAGCGAGGGGGCGGAGCGGGTCGCCCGCCGGCTCGCTCTCCGCCGGGCCGAGCAGGCATGGCCAAACTTTCCGGTGGGGATCAACGTGGGCAAATCCCGGCAGACCGATCTCGATCGAGCCGCCGACGATTACGCGCGCGCCTTCTCCCTCCTACGCCCCTACGGCGACTTTTTCGTGCTCAATCTCAGCTCGCCGAACACCCCTGGCTTGCGATCTCTCCAGCAAGAAACGCACCTGCGAACCGTGCTGGAAGCGGTCGCCGGGAGCAATCCTCCGCCCGCCAAGCCGATCCTGGTGAAGATCGCGCCCGATCTCGGAGAAAGAGAACTGGGCGCGATTCTCGAAGTGCTTCTGCCCGGTCCCTGCGACGGGTTGGTCGCGACGAACACTCTGCCGACCCCCGGTCCGGGTGGAGTGGTGGGCGGGCTGAGCGGCAGGCCCCTGGCCAAGCGGAGCACAGGGGTGATCCGCTTCCTGGCCCGGGAAAGCGCAGGCCGCCTGCCCATCGTTGCCGCCGGCGGGATCTTCGATGCGGCCGACGCCCAGGAAAAGCTCGACGCGGGGGCGAGCCTCCTCGAAGCCTATACCGGCTTTGTCTTTCGCGGGCCGAGCTTCGCCCGCGACATCCATCGAGGCCTCTTAGGAGGCCGTTCGTAGGCGTTCGCGGAGCGTTTCCGGATCGGAAACGGGCTCCGAGCAGGCAAAGGATTGGCAGAGATAGGCGACTGGGCCCTCCTCCCGCGAAGGAAGCGAAAGATAGAAGGCCTCCTGCTCTCCCAAAAAGGGGAAGCGCCTGCCCGGCTCGATCCAGAGCAGAAGCTTCCGCCAGGAGAGGCTTCGTGCCGCCGCCATCCCCAGAGCCTGGGTCCGAGGGTCGGCCCGGGCACCGACGATGGCCACCGAGACGCCAGGACGGATCGAGTCGAGATAGGCCGCCAACAGCTGCGGCAGAGCGGTCGGGCCTTGGTCGAGCCGATCCGCTTCGGCTCGAAAGAGGGCTTCGAGCCGCCCCGGCCACCGCTCTTCGGGCAGCAGCGCGGCAAAGCGCAGAAGGTTGGCCGCGGCAATCGAAATCGCGGCCGGCTCCGCTCCGTCGTACTCCTCGCGCATCTGGAAAGGTACCGAGCTCGCCTCCTCCCCGCTCGTCCAATAGGCGCCCGATTCGGGATCGTGGAACCGAGCTTCCATCCGGTCTTGGAAAAAGACAGCCTTCTCCACCCATCCAGCCTCTTGCGCAACCTCGAAGAGATCGAGGAGGGCCTGCACCAGCATCGCATAATCGCCGGCAAAGGCCTCGACCTCGCCCCGGCCCTCCCGATAGAGACGAAAGAGCTTTCCCGTAGCCGGCTCGAAGAGAGCCGAAAGGAGAAACTCCATCGTGCGTTCCGCCGCCTCCCGGTAACGCTCCTCGCCCAACAGCAGCCCGGCACGGGCGAGCGCCGAAACCGCCAGGGCATTCCATCCGAGCACGATCTTGTCGTCTTTCGCGGGCCGGGTCCTTCGGCTGCGCGCTCGGGCCAGCTTGGCAGCCACAGCACTCCTGGTCCGCTCCGCTTCCGCGGGCGAAAGACCTCGCCTCTCGGCGATCTTCTCGATCGGTTCGTTTTCGAAGAGAATGTTCTTTCCGGCAAACTCCTGGTGAGGGTCGGCATCCGCCGGGATATTTCCTTCGGGCCGCACCCCCCATAGTTGGGCGGCGAAAGCCAATTCCTCGGGTTCCAGAACCTCCTCGAGCTCCCGGTGCGTCCAAAGATAAAAGGCGCCTTCCCGGGCAGGTCCTCCCTCGGGAGGAAGGCTGTCCGCGTCTTCCGCCGAGGCGAACCCTCCGCCGGCAAGCGCGAGATCGCGCATCAGATAATCGAGAATCTCGCGAACGATCGATTCGCAGCGCGCTCCACCGTCGCAGCAGAAACTTTCCAGGTAGACACAGGCCAGCTGCGCCTGATCGTAGAGCATCTTCTCGAAGTGAGGCACCCGCCAGAACCGATCGACCGAATAACGATGGAAGCCACCGCCAATCTGGTCTCGAATTCCTCCACGAGCCATCGCCTCCAGGGTTTGCCGAGCGATCGACAGGGCGCGTTCCCCTTGGGGTCGTCCGCGGTTCGTGGCGGCGTAGCGAAGGAGGAAGTGGAGGGCGGAGGGCCGGGGAAACTTCGGCTTGGGGCCAAACCCGCCCCATTCCGGATCGAACGCTCTCGAAAACTCCTCGAAGGCGTGTTCCGCGGCCCGACCTCCATCCGCGAGGCCTGGACGGCTTCCGACCAAAGCTTCTCGGAGTCGCCCCGCGATCTCTTCGCCACGAAGCACGAGATCCTCCCGATGCCGCGACCAGAGCTCGGAAATCTGGTCCAAGACGGAAAGGAAGCCTAGCAATCCCCACCGGTCGTTCTTCGGAAAGTAGGTTCCTCCGTAAAATGGCTTGCGATCCGGGGTCAGCCAGACGCTCATGGGCCAGCCCCCCTGCCCCGTGGTGGCCTGGACGAAGGCCATGTAGGCCTGGTCTACATCGGGTCGTTCCTCTCGGTCGACCTTGATCGGCACAAAAGCCCGATTGAGCCGCTCCGCGACTTCGGGATCCTCGAAGGATTCGTGCGCCATCACGTGGCACCAGTGGCAAGTCGCATACCCGATCGAAAGAAAGATCGGCTTTCCCTCGGCCTTTGCCTTGGCGAAAGCCTCGCTCCCCCAGGGATACCAGTCGACCGGATTCCCCGCATGCTGCCGAAGATAGGGGCTTTTTGCCGCCGCCAATTGGTTCATTTTGCTCCCGAAAACCTTCCGGCTTCCGACACCGTCAGTTTTCCGCCGACCGGCAGGAGATGGAGGTCGAGCTCCGCGGCCGCAAAAGCCTCCCGAGCCGCATCCTTGTCGATGCGAATTCCTTGGAAGGTGTCATAATGCACGCCCATCACATTCCGACATCCCAGAAACTCCGCCGCCCGAATCGCGTCCTCCACCCCCATCGTAAACGTATCTCCGATCGGAAGAATCGCCAGGGTGATGGGATGATAGATTTCCCCCAGCAGCTTCATGTCCCCAAAAAGGGCGGTGTCCCCGGCGTAATAGACTGTCCCCTCGGGGGCGCGAATCACGAAACCTCCTGCCGGACCCCCATAGCTTCCGTCCGGCAAGCTGCTGGAATGGAAGGCGGCGACGTAATGGACGACGCCAAAAGGCCACTCCTTCTTTCCTCCCAGGTTCATCGCATAGACTCGCTCCACCCCCCGCTTGAGCAGCCATTCCGCCACCTCGAAGCTCGACACGACGAGCGCTCCCGTCCTTTCCGCGATCTCGGGCGCATCCCCGATGTGATCCGCATGTCCATGCGAGAGCAAGAGGTAGTCGGCGGGAATCTCCTCAATGCGCAAATCGACCGTGAGCGGATTTCCCGTGAGAAAGGGATCGAAGAGCAGGGATGTCCCGCCGACGTCCAAGGCAAAGCAGGAATGCCCGTAGTAGGTGAGCTCCATGGAAGGCAGTCTACCCTGGGAGCCTGGGTTCGAACAAGGGCGGGTTAGCCCCCGAGGCGCACGGCTTCGCTGGTGGAAATGTCTCCTTGGATCTACCTCTGGACCTGTTCCGCCGCCATCGTTTCCGCGGGAGACGACCGTGCTGGAACGGCCGTGCCGACGGGAATCTGTCCTCGATCCGATCCCAACTCGACCGGAATCGCAACCGGAACCGGAGGATCGAGGTCGAGCCAGACGAGGACTCCTCCGGTGGTGAAGATCCGCTTCACCCTAGAAGGACTCTGATTGGTGATCTCGATCAAGTCTCCGGCTTGAATCGTTCTCGGTTGGCACGCATGGAAAATGACCCGGTGGACCGGTTCGCCCGCGCCGATGAGCAAATAGGGCAGATAGAACGTCGCCACCCCGCTGACGAGTAATTCCAGGGAGCGCCGGGTTTCGAGCCCTGCCGGTGTGGCGGTCACGATCCCGTCGCGGAGATTCGAACGGGCACTGAACTTGCCCCAGGTCCATAGATTCTCCGGGTGGACGCCTTCCTTCTTGGCGATGGAGCCGAGTTCCCGGAATGGGACAATTCTTTGCGGGGGATAGCCGCTCACGCCATCCCCTTCCCTTGCTTTCGATCGACGCACGGCGGCCCGAGCGGCGCCGTCCTGAGACTCGATCATCGGAGGGGTCTCGAGCACCAGACGAGCGACGACTCCATCTACGCGAGCAACCTCCAGGAGTTTCGCGGGTTGATTCTTGGAAATCGCGAATTTCGTCCCCCTTCGAATCTCCGGCAGAGGCATCTTGGCCCGAAAAACGACCCGCCGAAAGACGAAATCTCCGGGGTTGTTGATCACGCTGAAGTTCTCCTCCCAATCCGGCCAATTGATCCCTTCATTTACCGTCGCAAGAAAGACTCCTCCGGAAACCGCCGTGCGAGCCGTAAACCGCCCATAAACCCAAACATCCCTTGGGTGGGGCCCCTCCTTCTTCTCGAGGCCGGGGAGATCCTCGAAACTCATGACGCGCCTTTCCGGAGCCGGGACCGGTTCTTCTGCCTTTGCTGCCCACACCGCCCAAAGAGAGCCCGCGACGGCTACGGCAACCAGGAACGGCCGCGGGGAAGTTTCGAGCGCAAGCATCGTTTGCCGGCTGCGGAGAAGAGCGCGACGGCGTTCTTCGGGAAAGGGCGCCATTCCGCGAATCCGCCCGCCGGCTCGGCATGACATCGCAGTCGCGAATAATTTCCGCCCAGGAATCGTTTCCGCAAGTCCAATTTCCGCCCGGGACGAAGGCAGAGTTCCGCCCGAGCGGCGGGGTCGATTTGACACCCTGTGCACGCGCTGTGTAGCATTGGCGGCGACGCAAGGGCGACCTTGCGAAACCGGAAGGGAAGACGGCTCGTCAACTACCCCGGCCTGAAGTCCGGAGCTTGTGAGAACAGGCTAGGTTGACCAGGGAGTACACGGAAACGTGCGCAGACGTTTGAAACAGGTGGGAAAGACGCACCGGCGAATGCTTCCTCAGTTCGCCGCTCTGCAAGGCGTGGATCACGCTGGGCAAAGGCAAAGGCCCGAAGGTTTTCGCCGCATCCGAAAGGATGGAGCCGGTTTCAGACATTCCCGAGGGGAGACCTCGAAAGAGGTGTCACAAGGCGCTTACGCGCAATTGATGCCGTGCTCGGATAATCGGGCACGGCATCGGCTTGATCAGGGGTGTGGATACACGTTGACGAAGATAGCGAACAAGAAAGGAGAAGCGGGAAAGGGGCAGGCTTCGCCTGCCGCGCTATCCCTCCCCGGCCTGAAGGCCGGGGTCTCCTGCGCAAACTGATGAAAGCATTTGTCATGCGCAAGATCGGCGAAGTCGGTTTCCTGGACAAGCCGACCCCGAAGCCGGGACCCTTGGACGCGGTGATCCGCACGACGGCCGCCTTGATCTGCACCTCGGACGTCCACACCCTTCATGGCGCCATCGGCCCGCGCCAGGATTTAACCCTGGGCCATGAGGCGGTTGGAGTCGTCCAGGAAGTGGGCAGCCTCGTCAAGGACTTCCGCCCGGGCGACCGAGTTCTGGTCGGCGCCATCACTCCAGACTGGAGCGACCGCGCGGCGCAGGCGGGACATGCTTCCCAGTCCGGCGGCGCGCTCGGCGGCTGGAAGTTCTCCAACGTGAAAGATGGGGTCTTTGCGGAATATTTCCATGTCAATGACGCCGACGGCAATCTGGCTCGCATCCCCGAGGGGGTCAGCGACGAGCAGGCGGTCTACTGCGCCGACATGATGAGCACGGGCTTCATGGGAGCCGAAAACGCGAACATCCCGATTGGCGGGACCGTTGCGGTCTTTGCCCTTGGGCCGGTAGGGCTGATGGCCGTGACCGGAGCCCGGCTGCGCGGCGCCGGCCTTGTGATCGGAGTCGATTCCGTGCCGAAGCGCCTGGAGTTGGCGAAGCACTATGGGGCGGACGTTGCCATCGACATGAGCCACGAGGACCCGGTGGCTCGAATCCTGGAGATCACCGACGGAGAAGGAGTGGATGCCGCGATCGAGGCGGTCGGGATGGACACCGCTTTTCAAAACGCCGTCCGGGTCACCAAGCCGGGTGGAACCATTTCGAATGCCGGCTACCATGGATCGGGCGAGTTCGTCCACATTCCCCGGGCCGCTTGGGGCGTCGGCATGGCGGAGAAGACGATCCGGACGGGGCTCTGTCCCGGCGGCCGCCTGCGGATGGAACAGCTCCTCCGGGTCTTGCAAGGCGGGCGGCTCGATCCCACGCGCCTGACGACCCACCGTTTTCCCTTCGAGGGGATCGAGCGCGCGTTCGAGATCATGGCCAAAAAGCTCGAAGGCGTCCTCAAGCCTCTCATTACATTTTAGGCGCGTTCTCCGCGTCGGCGGGAGATCCTCGATCTCCCTCCTTGTCTTCCCCGTTCCGATGTGGCTCGTTTCCCCTCATGGGCAAACGATACCCGGCTCTCTCTCCGGAACTGGTCGCCTTCCTCACCGAGCAGAAGCTCTTCTTCGTAGCGACGGCGGCCGCGGAAGGACGGATCAACCTTTCCCCGAAAGGATTGGATACCTTTCGCGTCCTCTCCCCGGCGCGGGTCGTCTGGCTCAACCTGACCGGGAGCGGGAACGAGACGGCCTCCCATCTCCGGGAAGACGGACGGATCACCATCCTCTTTTGCGCCTTTGACGACCCCCCGCGCATCGTCCGCCTTTTCGGCCGAGGGCGGGCGGTCCATCCGCGCGATTCGGAGTGGGACGATCTCTCCCGCCTCTTTCCCTCGTTTCCGGGAGCCCGCCAGCTCATCGACGTGAGCATCAGCCTGGTGACGACCTCCTGCGGCTTCGGGATTCCCTACTTTCGCTACGACCGAGAGCGGCCGACGCTGCGCGAGTGGGCGGAAGCCAAGGGGGAAGAGGGAATCCGCCGCTACTGGCGCGAGAAGAACGCGCGCACGCTCGATGGCAAGGAGACCGGCATCGAACCCCTGCCGCCCCCTATTGACCAATGGCCGGTTTAAAGGAGGGAAAGGCCTTCAGAGTAAAGGCAAGATAGAAGTTAATAATCGACGCGGCTCCGGGATAGCTGAAATCCTGGAAGTTGAACGAGACGATCCAATCCTGCAGGTCCCGGTAAACCGAGAACATCTTCACCGGGACGGAGTTGGTTTCGCTCATGTACATGAGCGTCCCGCTCACCTGCCAGTGTTCGCTGATCCGCCAAAAGTCCGATACGTAGGCCATGCTCTGGACGGTCGGCGAAATCTGTGCGACGACCGGTAACATGTTATTTTGAGGGAAGTAGCCCGACGCGATCTGCGGAACCGGGAAGAAGCTGCTCGGAATCGTCACATTATTCAAATATTGATAGCCCACGGTCAG
>JAQTUK010000023.1 GCA_028710285.1 Methylacidiphilaceae bacterium
AGGACCCTGTTACCGGTGTCTCTATCCGGAGCCTCCCGATCCCGGCATGGTGCCGAGTTGCGCCGAAGGGGGGGTGCTGGGCGTTTTGCCGGGCCTGATCGGGATGGTGCAAGCCATTGAAACGGTAAAGCTCATCCTCGGACTAGGAGACCCCTTGATTGGACGGCTGCTCCTTTTCGACGCGCTGGGCATGGAGTTTCGGGAATTCCGACTGAGGAAGGATCCCGCCTGTCCCATCTGCGGAAGCGAGCCGGGCATCCGCGAACTGGTGGATTACGAAACCTTCTGCGGGATTGGCGCCCCGGCCGCCGTGAACGACGTGCCGGAGATCTCGGTGCAGGAGCTCAAGCGGAGATTGGATAGGGAATCCGCGTTCGATCTGATCGACGTGCGGGAGCCGCACGAAGTCGCGATCGCCCAGATCCCCGGGGCGAAGGTGATTCCCCTCTCCGAGTTCCATCAGCGCATTCACGAACTCGACAGCGCACGGGAGGTCGTTCTTTTCTGCAAGCTCGGGCCGCGTTCCGCCAAAGCCTGCCGGCTCCTCTTCGACGCGGGCTTCCGGAAGGTGCAGAACCTCGCGGGGGGAATCGAGGCATGGAGCTTGGAGATCGACCCTTCGGTGCCCCGTTACTAAGGGGGGAGAACGGCCTTGCCGGGAGCGTCTCGCTGCCGGGGCGCAAAAAAGGCCTTGCTTGTGTTCTTGTGAGCGACGCGAGGCCAAGTATAATGCTGATTTTGTTTAGAGCACAGGTCTACCAAGCAGTGGAAGCGACGGAAGCGATGGAGCAGCTGGCGGTCCCGGAAACGATCCACGAAGAAGTCGTTGACGAAAAGGTTCGTGATGCGTTTGAGCGTCATTGGGGGGTCATCGTCTGGAATGATCCGGTCAACCTCATGAGCTATGTGGTCTACGTCTTTCAACGCGTGCTCAAGATGAGCAAGCAGGAAGCCACCCGTCACATGCTGGAGGTCCATAACAAGGGGAAGAGCCGCGTCGCCCAGGAGACGCGGGAGCGTGCCGAGTTTCTTGTTCATCAATTGCAGCGGTTTGGCCTGCAAGCGACGATGGAGCGCGGGTGAAGATCGCACGGAATCAGAACGACACCGTATTTCGCTTCGAACCGGCGGAGAGAGAGATCCTCCTGGGCTCGCTCCTCGAGCTGCGCAAGCACTACCAGACCGACTTCTCTCAGCTCTCGGAGGCGCTGCAGCAGCATTGGCGGGGAACCATGAGCCGCGAAGCGGAAGGCGAGGAGATCCCCGGTGCGGCCGAGGAGCTGGAAGCGGAGCGTCTCGGCTGGCGCCCGGAGCGGCTTGCCCTTCTCGACAAGTGGCTTGCGCCGGATAGTCCGCTCCAAAATCCTGCTCAAGCCTCTTTGACGTTGAGCCAGGGAGAGGTCGACGAATTCCTCTCCATGCTGAACGACCGGAGGCTAACGCTCGCGGTAGGCCAGGGCATTACCGAGGAGCAGATGGATTGGAATCCTCTCACGGTCCGGTCGCGCGATCTCCAAAGAGCGCTCTGGGAGATTCATTTTCTCGCCTATCTCCAGGAAAGCTGCGTCTCGTCGCTTCTGGAAGAATAGGGAGGTGGCGAATTTCGCTGGGAAATCGAAGCCGCGGTGGTTGCGATCGTCCTTGCAACCGTGGTAAACGGGGTCATGAAACGATCCATTCCGAACGAAATTCGCAATGCCCAAGGGGAACGACTCGACTTCGCCTACCAGGGAGGATCGCCCGATAACCCGACCCTGGTCGTGATCGGCCATGGCATCACAGCCCATAAGGACAGGCCGATGTTGATCGAGCTCTCCAACGTCCTTTCCCGCCATGGGATTCATTCTCTGCGCTTTTCCTTTTCCGGCAACGGGGCTTCGGAAGGGAAGTTCGAAGAGTTTACTCCCACCAAGGAAGTAGGGGACTTGGGCTCGGTTCTCGACGCGCTGGGAGACTGGCATGTCGGCTATGCGGGTCACAGCCTGGGGGCGCTCGTGGGGGTCCTGCGGGCGAGCCAGGATCCGCGGATTCATTTCTTGATCTCGATTGCGGGGATGGCTCATTCCGCCGCCTTCGCCAAGCGCGAGTTCGGGGATGTCACTCCAGGAGCGGGTTGCATGTGGGATATGCCGCAATTTCCTCTTTCCCGCGCCTTGATCGACGACATGAACCGGATCGACAGCGTCGTGGAAGTCGCTCGGAAGATCCGAGTGCCCTGGCTCTTCGTCCACGGGCTCGCCGACGACGTCGTTCCTCCCGAAGACTCGCAGGATCTTTTTGCCGTCGCCGCGGAGCCGAAGCGGCTCGTCGAGATTCCCGGCGCGGATCATCTCTTTCCCGAAGGGCATGCGACGGCCATGGCGAACGCCGTTGCCGGGTGGCTTGCGGAGTTGAAGCCCTAGGCTTGGCAGCCCTGAGGGACCTGCGGGGATCTTTCGCGGGCGGCTTAGCCCGGTGTTGGGCAAGGCCGCCCGAGCGAAAGGGAAGGGCACTGGCGTCTGGGGGCTGGGATGTGGCAGCATCGTGACTTTTGCCGGCATTTCTCGAGAGTGCCCTTCGTCGAGGGTTGGCTGCGGGCGTAAGAGCGAACCGCGATTGCAAAAAGCGGGCAGACGAAGGCTTCGTCTGTGGTCTCCTTACAACAAAGAGGCGGAGTAACGAGAAGATCGCAAAACAGAGGGTGGTGGGTGATCGAGAGTAAGTAGGTACTTACTTACTCATGATTCCTGATTGAGGGAAAATGCTCCTTTTCCGTGCCTGCGTGCCCGGGCAGCCGGTCCAATGCTGCCCGGCGAGCTCTGCCGCAACGGCTTGCGCGCCCGAGGATGACCGGGCGCGGAAGAAGAGTGCTCCGCGGCAGGGCGCGAATCGACTCGCAAGACGACGGAGGGAGCTGCTGCCAGGCATCTGGATCTCCGCGGTCTCCTTATCGCTGGCCGGCTGCGCCTATCTTCCGAAGGACAGCAAGCCTGCCATTCCGATCGCTCCTCCCGCGATCGCGGCGACGGTCGCCTCTGTTGCGCCGGAGGCGGTCTCCGTTACCGCCGAATGGCCTCAGAACTTCTGGTGGCGCGGCCTCGAGTGCCCCGAACTCGACCAGGTCATGCACTTGGCGTTGACGTCGAACCCGGACCTGCGGGCTACTCTCGACCGGGTTCACCAGGCCTGGGCGATGGCGGCCGGAGCGCGCAGCCGCTATCTCCCCTCGGGCGAGGTGCGCCCGTGGCTGGCAAATTCGGTCTTTGGCCTCTGGGGCTTTCCCGGTTCGAGCTTCTTCGGTCCCTTCGGGGCAAACTCGTTCTTTTTTTGGGACATCATCCCGCTCTTCACCAGCTACCATGTCGACCTCTGGGGCGAAGACCGCGCGCGGGTTCGCGCGGCGGTGGGAGAGGCGCGAGCGGAGGAGTCCGAAGTCGCCGTCGCCCGCCTTTTGCTCGGCGCCACCGTGGCCCGCCGCTATGTGCGCCTCGCGGCGGCCGAAGAGGAACTCGGCTTGGCAAGGCGGCGGGAGAGCATTGCCGGCGAACTGCTCTCCCTTTCCCGGGTGCGCGGGTCCCGCGGGGTCGACAGTCTCTTTCCGGTGCATACGGCCGAAGAGCGGTTGGAAGCGGCCCGTCAAGATGTGGCCGGGCTGGAGCGAGAGTGCCAGACCCTAAGGAACGAGATTGCTCGGTTGGCCGGACAGGGACCGGATTGGGGCAGGGCGCTCGCCGTCTCCGGGGCGAGCTTCCCCCGCCGGTTTCCGCTGCCCGAACGGATCGCCTTCGATCTTCTCGGCCACCGTCCGGATGTCGCCGTGGCGTGCTGGCGGGCGCAGGCGGCCGCCAATCAATTGAAGGTGGCCAAGACCGCGTTCTACCCCAATCTCAACTTGGTCGCCTGGCTCGGCTTTCAAACCTTGAACTTTCCCACGATTTTTCTCAACCCCGCTCTTCCGCTGATGTACATGGCCGGACCCGCCATCACGCTACCGATCTTCCAAGGCGGGCGCTTGACGGCGCAGCTGGAAACGGTTGCCGAAGAGTACCATGTCGCCGTGGAACGATATAACAGCGTCTTGCTCTCGGCGGTGCAGCAGGTGGCCGACTCGCTGGCCTATTGGCAGGAAGCAGCCAAGGACCTGGAGGCGCAGGAGAGGGCGGTGAAGGCCGCGGAGGCCAATGTCGCCCTTTCGCGACGTCTCTTTGCCTCCGGGCTCAACGTGCGTCAGGATGTGCTCGAGATGCAGTACCGGCTGGCGGAGGCGGAAACCCGGCTGAGCGCGCGCCATGCCCAGCACGTGGATTCCGCCGTGGGTCTGCTGGTCGCCCTGGGTGGGGGCTTCGAACCCGCCACCGTTCCGGAATGGCCGCGAAAGGGGTTATGATCCGGGAGCTTTGGGAGCGGTGGCAACATCGCCTTGCCCGCAATATGCTGGCTCGAACCCCCCCTCGGTTCCGGCGGCGGGTGCTTCGCAACCGGCGGCTGCTCCTCTTCACCGCAGCCGTGGTGCTGAGCCTGGTGGTTTTTCTTGCCTGGTGGTGGTTCTTCCTCAGCCGCTGGATGGTGACCAACGACGCCTATGTGACGGGGAATCTCGTTCCGGTGAAATCGCAGGTCAACGGAACCGTTGTCGAGGTGCGATACGAGAACACGCAATTTGTCCGACAAGGTGCGGTGCTCGTCCGCCTCGACGGACTGGATTCCCGAGTGGCCTTGGAAGGAGCGGAAGCCAGGTTGGGGGAGGCGGTCCGCCGAGTGGAAGGTCTCTTCAGCCAGGCGGCTCTCGACAAGCAGAGGATCTTGGCGGAAAAGGCACGCCTGGATCGGCTCCGGCATGACCTGGAGCGTTACCGGGAGGTCGCGCCGTACGGGGCGATCCCTGCCCAGCAGGTCGACGACACCGAGTGCCAGATCCGGGAGCTGGAAGCAACCGTCCGGGAGGCCGAGGCGGACCTGCAAGCGGCGGAAGCACAAATTCGACGGACGACGGTGGAGCGCCATCCGCAGGTTCTCGAGGCGGCAAGCGTCCTGAAGAGGGCCTATCTGGATTACGTCCGCCGGGAGGTCCGGGCTCCCGTTGCGGGTTTCGTCGCCAACCGTCGTGTTCAACCGGGAGACGAGGTCCATCCGGAAACTCCCCTCATGGCCGTCGTCCCGCTCGACTATCTTTGGGTCGAAGCCAATTACCGGGAGCGGGAGCTCCGACGGGTCCGTCCCGGGCAGGGGGTGCGCATCTCGATCGACCTCTACGGCCGCCATCTGCGCTACCATGGAGTCGTCGAAGGGATCGGAGCCGGAACGGGAAGCGTTTTTGGGTTGCTTCCGCCGGAAAACGCCACGGGAAACTATATTCACATCGTGGAACGCGTGCCGGTGCGGATTCGCCTTTCGGAAAAGGAGCTTCGCGCCAATCCGCTCCGCCCGGGGCTTTCCGCCGTGACGGCGATCGACGTGAGCGAGCGGGGAAGCTCGGTCCTCGAATCTCTGACTCGCTTCCCCAAGGAAAAATACGAAGCGCCTTTTTACGAAAAGCAGCTTCTCGGCGCCGAAGAGATGATCGAGCGGATCATCGCGGCCAACCGGCGCTCGCTCCATCCTTCGACCACGACGGAAGGGCCGAGGGGGAGCAGCGATCCTGCCGGTCCGCAGGCTCCCGCCGTACCGCCTCGAATGAACCCATAAGGCCAGAGATCTGATGAAACCCGAGATTGCTCTGCGCGGTTGGCGCTTCTGGGTGATCCAACTCGTTCTCCCTCTGGAGTTTGTCCTTGCGCTCTACGGTTCTTCTTCGTATGCGGCGTTTACGCTGTTCGCAGTCGGCGATCTGGGACAGAGCCCGAGCCATGCCTCTTGGAGCACGGCGATCTTCTTTAGCGGACGGGCCTTCGGGATGTTCCTGGCGCCCTGGGTCTCCCGCCGCTTCCGGTCGATTCCCGCGCTCCTGGCCTCCTGCTTCAGCCTGAGCGCGGTCTCCTTGCTCTGCGGGCGAGTCGACGATTTCTATCTCTTCCTCGCGCTTCGGCTCCTGCTCGGCTTCTTTTCCGGAATGGCGATGATTCTCGCTCAATTCATTACGCTTCGCCTTCACCCCGTAGAACGCTGGCCCAATGTCATCACGGGTTTCGGCCTTCTCCTGGGGAGCACCTTTGCCTTCGGGCCCAACGTGGGGGCTGTCTTGGAAGAGGCGATCGGCTGGCGCGCGTTCTTCCTCGCGGCCGGCCTGCTCCATCTTGGCTTTGGCGGCCTGCTCTGGGCGGTGCTCGTCCGCCAGAAGGAAGAGCGCGTACCCTTCCGGTTCGATTGGGTGGGCCTGGGGCTCGCGCTTTTTTCCGCGCTCACCCTCCAGACAGCGCTTGTTCGGGGCCAGGACGAAGACTGGTACAACTCGACCTTCATCGTTCTCCTGATCGTGGCCGGCATTCTCTCCTTGATCTATTTTGTGATCTGGGAGTTGGGGGAGAGCCAGCCGCTCCTCTCCGTCCGGCTTTTCCTGCAGCCGCACTACGCGATCGGGGTTGTGGCCAGCTCTGTCCTGCTTCTGCTCGCCTTCGGAATGCTCTCCCTGATTCTTCTCAATCTCCAAGCGGTCGGCGGCTACACGCCCGACTTGGCCGCTCGTGCCTTTTTCCCCGTCTTTTGGCTGATGCCCGTTGGTTGGATTCTTGCCACCTACCTCAATCGCCATTTCGACCCGCGCTGGCCTTCCGCCCTTTACCTGCTCGGATTTGCCGCCTATGCCTACTGGGTGAGCACCTATGACTACTTTGGACGGCTGTCCTGGTATACCTATATACTGGGATCGCAGGTGCTCGAGGGGTTCTGCCTGGGAGCGATCGCCACGTTGACAGCGATCGCCCTTCAGCGGACTCCCCGACATCGGGAAAGTGCAGCCAGCCAAACCATCGTTCTCCTGCGCACTTACGGGATGAGCTGGGGGCCGGGGCTATTGGGAACCCTGTTGACCCATAGGACGGCCTTCCAGCAGAGCCGTCTCGTCGAAACGGCGCCTTGGGGTTCTCCGGCCTTTTCCCAAGCGGTCGAGCGCCTCCTCCAAGCCGGCGCTTCCCCCTTTCAGGCGATTCGCATCCTGGGACGATACGGGTCGACTCATGCCGTCGTCCTGGCCACAGAAGACGTCTTCCGATTCTGTTTCTGGTGCTTTCTCGGCTTGGCGGTTCTTGTCTGCACCCCGCTTGCCAGGAAAAGAGATTCGGCCCGCCCTTAGTCTGCCGTCGGGACGGGAGCGAGCCGCCAGATCCCCTCCGCGTACTCCCGGATCGAGCGGTCGCTGGAAAACTTGCCGACCGAGGCGGTGTTCTCCATGGTCATCGACAGCCAGCGAGCCTCATCGCGATAGGCTCGTTCGACCTGACGCTGGGCGGCCAAGTAGGCGGCGAAGTCGGCCAGGACGAGGAAGGGGTCTCCCCCTTCCAGGAGGCTGTGCCGTAGGGGAGCAAGGACCGATGCGGGCTCCCCGGGGGTCAGGTCGCCGGAGCCGATCCAATCGAGAATCGCTCGCAACTCGGGATCTGCCTCATAGATCTCCCAGGGATTGTAGCCTCTGCGGAGCCGTTCGGTCACCTGCTCGGCGGTCAGCCCGAAGATGAAGATGTTCTCCGGGCCGACCTCCTCCCCAATCTCGACGTTGGCCCCATCCAGTGTCCCGATCGTGACCGCGCCATTGAGCGCAAGCTTCATGTTGCCCGTGCCGGAATCTTCCTTGCCGTCCGTGGAGATCTGTTCGGAGAGATCGGCGGCCGGTATGATCCGCGAGGCCCGAGTCACCCCGTAGTTGGGGATGAAGCCGACTTGCAGCCTCCCGAAGGCACGGGGATCGTTGTTGATTCGAGCCGCCACCGCGTTGATCGCCTTGATGATGCACTTGGCCAGGTCATACCCGGGCGCAGCCTTGCCGCCGAAGAGGAAGAGGCGAGCAGGGAATTCCCCGCTCGGATTCTCCAGGAGCCTCCGGTAGAGCCAGAGGATGTGGAGGAGGTTCAGATGCTGGCGCTTATATTCGTGGATCCGTTTGATCTGAACGTCAAAGAGCGCATCGGGATCCGCGGTGAGGCCGCACCATTCCCGCAGGCTGTCCGAAAGCCGGACCTTGTTTGCTCTTTTGATCGCAGCGTAGCGTTCCCGGAAGGACGCATCCCCGAGGAACTTCCGAACCTCCTGGAGTCGGCAGAGATCGGTGATCCATCCTTCTCCCAGGGTCTCGGTCAGGAGGGAGGCCAGCAGCGGATTGGCTCCCAGAAGCCAGACGCGCGGGGTGATCCCGTTGGTGACGTTCCGGAACCGGCCCGGAAAAAGGATCGAGAACTCGGGGAAAAGCCGACTTTGCAGGAGCTCCGAATGGAGAGCAGAGACCCCGTTGACCGAAAAGCTCCCGACGACGGCCAGATGCGCCATGCGGATAGCCTTGGCATGGTTTTCCTCGATCAGAGAAATCGCTCGGCGCTTGCCGTGAGCGATCTCGTCCGTTCCCGGAACCAGATCGAGCAGCCGACGGTTGATCTCGTAAAGGATCTCCAGGTGGCGTGGGAGGACGCGGTGGAAGAGGGGAACCGACCAAGTTTCCAGCGCTTCCGGGAGGAGGGTGTGGTTGGTGTAGGCAAAGATCCGGGTGATCCAATTCCAGGCCTTCTCCCACTCCATCCTCCGTTCGTCGATCAGGATCCGCATGAGCTCGACGATCGCGATCGCAGGATGCGTGTCGTTTAGGTGAATCACCACCTTTTCTGGCAGAAGGTTCCAATCGTGATGCTCCGCCTCGAAGCGACGCAGAATATCGCGAAGCGAGCAGGTGACGAAGAAGTACTGTTGGACGAGCCGCAGCTCCTTCCCCCTCTCGGTCTTATCGTTCGGATAGAGGACCTTCGTGATCGATTCGCAGAAGCTCTTTTCCTCAACGGCCTCGAAGTAGCCTCCGCGGTTGAAGGCATCGAGGTCGAACTCCCGGGTCGACTTGGCGCTCCAGAGGCGGAGGAGGTTGACGGTGTTGCCCCCGAAGCCGGCAATCGGGATATCGAAAGGAAGCCCGAGCACATCCCGGCACTCGGTCCAGCGGCATCCCCCCTCCTGGTGCTCGACCGTTCCGTAGAGGTGCACCGTTTGCACCCGCTCGGGATGGACCATCTCCCAAGGGTTCCCGAATCGATGCCAGTCGTCGGGTCTCTCGATCTGGTAGCCGCGGGCGAAGTCCTGCTGGAAGAGGCCAAACTCGTAATGAATCCCGTAGCCGATCGCCGGCAGCCGGAGAGTAGCCAGCGAATCGAGGAAACAAGCGGCCAGCCGGCCCAGCCCCCCGTTGCCGAGCCCCATCTCGCCCTCTTCCTGGCAGATCGACTCGAGATCCGTGCCGAGCTTCTTCAAGGCCGCCGCCGTGAGATCCCAGAGACCCAAGTTGAGCAGGTTTTGCCGGAGAAGGCGACCAAGGAAGTATTCGAGCGAGAGGTAGTAGAGCCGCCGCGCCTGGTTTTTCTGATGAGCTTCTTGGGTGGCAAGGAACCGCTCGATCAGATAATCCCGCGTCATCAGCGAGGTCGCCAGCCACCAGTCCCGAGGAGTCGCGCTTTTCGGGATGCGAGCCAAGCTGAAGCGGAGGTGAGCGGTGGTGCACTCCTGGATCGCCTCGAGAGTGATTTCCTTGGTGAAACGGAAGGAGCCGGGAAACGGTTTCATCGAACGTGGAATCTCGAATGCAGGAAGCGGGCGGTCAAGCATCAATCCATGGCTGCTCATCGGAGCTCCGCAAATCTCGTTTGCCCTGTTTGCCAGATTAGCTTCGCTTCGTGGATCTCCGTGATCTCCGGAAGGAATAGCAAGACTCATGCCAGGATGCCTTGCGGCAACGCCTCCGCTTGCCTTCCGTCTCCCCCCGGAGCAAGCTACCATCCAGGGAGGGCGGGCCCGATGGATGGCGACGGAAAACCGCTGGAGTTTCCAAGAGACACCAGCAGAGGCGGGCCGCACATTGCGCGATCCTTTCATCTCCGGCTGCTCTGGATCGCTTCGAGCCTTCTCTTGGGGCTTCTCCTTTTGGGCGCGATCGCCGACGCTTACCTGCGTCCCCTCCCCGCCTCCACGACCGACGATGAGAACCGGACTCCAGCGGCCCGCCAAGCGTTTGTTCAGAAGTGGCAGACGGCGCTTGCCGGCCTGCAGCAGCACAGCCTAGGCTTCTGGGCACCCCCTCCATCCGCGCAGCCGTTTCGCTGGTGGGATCGGATCCGGAAGCTTCCCAACGAGTCCGGGGTCCGGATCGCGCTTCGCCGCCATCTCGCTTCGGACATCGACCTGCGGGATCTTCGGCCGATTCGGCTGGAGCCGCTCTCCAGCGGGGTGCGCGTCTCCTATCTGGTCACGATCGAGCCAGGAAGCAGCGAGTTCCTGCTCCCGATCGAGCCCGCGGGAATCGCCGTGGGGACGGGCAAGAGAGAAGCGGCGCTCATGCGCCACCTCCTCTTTGCGACCGGCTTGCCTCCCGGACAGCTCTTTATCCTCGGCGACAAGATGCTGGTCGCTCCCGCAGGCTCCGCGTATCGCTTCCAGTGGACCGTTCGTCGCGCCACAACCGAGGGCGGGCTCTGGCACATCCGCGAGGTCGATCCGACGCCCTTTGAAGGTTCGCCTGAGCTGGAGAGGATTGCCATCGCCGCATCGGGAAGCGCTCCGGTCCTTCTGGTCTGCTCCGAGGACCGGCTCGCCCGAATCGAAGCGGAGCAGGAAGCGGCTCGGAAAGCGTTTCCGGACCGCTGAGGCGAAATCCGGCAAAAGGCGGACCGGTATGCCGCCGAGGTGCTCAAAGGCGTTCCCGGAGTGCCGCGCAGACAGGTCTTCCACTCGTCCAGAGCGGTCTCGATCTCCCATCTTTCGGGATTGAGGGCGGCCAATGCGGCGGCCGATTGCTGGTGGGGATCGAGCAGGGTGATGACCGGTAGGTGGAGCCCCTCGGCGCCTTCGACATTCTCGAGCGGATACTCGATGACGCGCAGGCGCACGCCATTGGTCCCGTGCCGCCGGTCGCGTTCGGTGGGGAAGATGCGGCTGGGACGGGACCCGTCGGGCAGGCGCTGGTCGCGGTCAACGCGGCTGTTGTCCTTGACGATCGCGCTCCGGTGCGGTAGGTTCGACCGGTTGAATTGACCAGTCCGATTATGGGGACGACTATGCGGGACATCCAGGCCTCCGACGCCAAGACTCACTTACTCCAAATCCTCGACGAGGTGGAGCGTGGCGAGACCGTCCGCATCACGCGTCACGGCCGACCGATCGCGCGCATCGTCCCCGAAGCCAATCGACGGCAGGCGGAGATCGACAAGGCTATTGCAAACATTAAGGCGCTGCGCCGCCATACCGGGAAGATCACCGTGGAGGAGATTCTTTCGGCCCGCCACGAAGGCCACAACTACTGACATGCCGTTTGTCCTCGATGCGTCCATTGCCGCGTGCTGGGCGTTTGATGACGAAGATCATCCTGTCGCGGCCCTTGCTCTTGAGCGTATCCGCGCGGACGAGGCGATAGCGCCGAGCTTGTGGTGGTTCGAGGTTCGCAACACGCTGATCGTCAATGAGCGCCGAGGTCGGCTGACCGAAGGCGACACAGCAACATTCCTGCGCGAGCTGTCCCGGTTCGGCGTGAAGATTGACCGGGCACCGGAAGAGATCGCAATCCTGATGATTGCGCGTCAGTATCGTCTCACGGTCTATGATGCGAGCTACCTTGAGCTGGCGCAGCGCGAAGCAATTCCGCTTGCGTCTCTCGACAGCGATCTTCGAAAAGCCGCGACTGCGCTCGACATTGCTTTGATCGACGTGGAGGCGTGAAAAAAGAGGCGCCTTCCTGTTCCTGTTCCGTCTGGGAGCCGCGCGGTCTCGGCGAAGACCCGAGAAAGGATTGACGCTGCCTCTCTTCCGAGCCAACCTTTGTGTTGCCTTGCGCTCGTGGCGGAACGGCAGACGCGCTAGATTCAGGTTCTAGTGGGGCAACCCGTGGAGGTTCAAATCCTCTCGAGCGCACCAGGAAGAATTTCCTCGCCCATCGCTTCTCCAGGACCTCCCGGGGACGACAAGCCTTCAACGCAGGATTGCAAAAAACCGCTCTGTTAGCCGAACGGGGTCTTTCCCGGGGCAAAGCAGCGTTTTCCCGGCAGGAGGCGGAAAGGGTCCCAGACAGGCTGAGAAGCGCGGACTAGCGCTTCTTCCCGAAAAGAGGTTTGTAACATGTCATTACAGGAATTCCCAGGGTGTGGGACTAGGGAATTGCCCGATGGAACCATCATCGCCGCTCTTGCAGAATGAGGCACAAAACGGCTCGTGAAAGGTTTCGAGAAACTTGCCAAGCTCCGGTGGCGCAACGGGGGCGGGAACGGCGCTTTGCGCGCGGGGGAAGTTCCTCCCCAGGATGAGGGGAGGGGGCTCTGTCGACTGGGGGCGGAGGAGATGCGCTCCTTGGGCCTTCAGCCGGGAGGGATCGTGGCCATCGATGGGCAGAGGAGGACGGTCGGAGTCGCGGTCTTGAAAGACGGCTCGGAAGGAGCAGAGAGAGGGATCGTTCCGATCGACCCGATCCTCCGGGGGAACGCCGGCATCGGACTAGGGGAAAAAGTCTCCCTTTCCAAGATCGGGGCGGACGTCGCCCGGCAGCTGATCCTGACTCCCATCTCCTTGGCATGGGCTCCTCACGGGCAACAGGAGCGGCGGGAACTTCTTCGCCAGGTCGAAGGGCGGCCCTTGGTGGTCGGGGACCGGGTGCGGGTGACGGCGGCGGGGAAGAGGATGGACTTCCTGGTCGCGCAGACCGAGCCCGACGGGCCGGTGGTGGTGGCCGCGTCGACCGAGTTGCGCGTCGAAGCCGGCAGGAACCGGGATTCCGGTTCCCGCGGAAACCGCTACGAGGATGTGGGAGGTCTCCACCGCGAGATGCAGCGGGTGCGGGAGATGGTCGAGTTGCCGCTCCGCTACCCGGAACTCTTCGAGCGCTTTGGGATCGGCGCTCCCAAGGGGGTCCTTCTCCACGGACCGCCGGGTTCGGGGAAGACCTTGATTGCCCGGACGGTGGCGGCGATGACGAAGGCGAGCTTTTTTCCCGTGAGCGGTCCCGAGATCCTGGACAAGCATTATGGGGAGGCCGAGGCCCGGTTGCGCCGAATCTTCGAAGAGGCGGAGCGGAAGGCTCCGAGCATCATCTTCTTTGACGAGATCGACGCGCTCGCGCCCAAGCGGGAGACGGTCGTCGGCGAGATGGAAAAGCGGGTGGTCGGCCAGCTCCTCTCGCTCATGGATGGCCTGCGGGCGCGGGGCCAGGTGGTCGTGCTCGGGGCGACCAACCTGCCCAACCTGCTCGATCCAGCGCTTCGGCGTCCGGGCCGCTTTGACCGGGAGATCGCGATCGGGATTCCCGACCGGAATGGGCGGCTGGAAATCCTCCGGATCCATAGCCGCCGGATGCCGCTGGCCGAAGTCGTGGACCTCGAGGAGCTCGCGGATCTCACCCATGGCTACCTGGGTGCCGACCTCGAGCTGCTCTGCCGGGAGGCGGCCATGGCTTCGTTGCGCGAGTTTCTCGCTCGCCACTCCGAGGATGGGGCAGGCGCGGCAGCAAGAGAGGTATCGCGAGAGGAAGTCACGCGAGACCATTTCCTGGAGGCCCTGCGTCAAGTCGAACCCTCGGCGCTACGGGAGGTCATGGCAGAGGTGCCCGATGTCCACTGGGGAGACATCGGAGGGTTGGAAGACGTAAAACGCGAATTGCAAGAGGCGCTCGAATGGCCGCTGCTCCATGCGCCGCTTTTCCAGCACGCCGGGGCGAAGCCCGCCAAGGGGATTCTGCTTCATGGACCCCCCGGCACGGGCAAGACGCTGCTGGCCAAGGCGGCCGCGACGGAGAGCAAGGCCAACTTCATCGGGATCAAGGGTCCGGCGCTCATATCCAAGTGGGTTGGGGAATCCGAGCGGGGTGTCCGGGAGATCTTCCGCCGGGCTCGAGGTGCTGCTCCCTGCATCGTCTTCCTCGACGAGATCGACGCGCTCGCTCCGGCGCGTGGAGCGGGCGGGGACAGCCGCGTGATGGAGCGGGTGGTGGGAGCCCTTCTGACGGAATTGGACGGGATGGAGGAGCTGCGAGGCGTCGTGGTGCTCGGGGCAACCAACCGGATCGACATCATCGACCCCGCGCTTCTGCGGCCAGGGCGCTTCGATCTCATCCTCCCCCTCATGCTCCCGGATTCGCGGGAGCGGCGGGAAATTCTGAAGGTCCATCTGCGCGGCAAGCCGGTTGCCTCCAACATCGACCTGGAGGCCCTGGCTGCTCAGACCGAGGGATGCTCAGGTGCCCAGATCGAAGCGGTTTGCCTCAAGGGAACGATGGTCGCGATCCGCGAATATCTGGAAGCGAACGGGAGGGAAGCCGTCGACCCTGGCTTCCACGACTACCGGCTACGGATGGCCCACTTGGAGGAGGCGGTCCGCTTTGTTCTCCGAAGCCGCTCCCTTGCCGCTGCTCCCGGGCAAGTCTCGGCCATTTCTCCTCCGCCGTAACGAGAGCTCATTCCCATGGCGAAGCAGGCATGGGCGTCGTGGGCGCCAGGGGAGAGACTGCTCGTGACCGAAGTGGGCTAGGTCCCGAATGCCCTAGCGATAGCACCAGACCCAGAGCTGTTCGGATAAATCGCCCGGAACGCGCGAATAGCGCTTCTTCTCGGCGGGGGTGAACCGGATGAGCCCGGTACCGCCATGGGCGGCAGCCACTCTTTCGACGGGTCGCCAGGTGGAATCGATGAGCCGGGTCTCATCGATATAGATCGATCCGAGGATGTGGTAGCGCGCCGGAGTGCCACGGAGGTAGATCGGCATCCCGGGCTTCTCATCGAATTCCGGGCCGATTCGCTTCACGATCGGGCCCTGGCTCTGCGCGCGGGTCACACCCGAGACATCGTACCAGTATGCTTTAGAAGCCCACGCCGACGAACTGAGAGCCAACCAGGCAGCCCCGATCGCGAGCGCATGGCCAACGCCTCGTTGCATAGCTCCTTATGGAAAAAGAGCAGCATGAGGTCAAGCGCAAGACGTCATTCCAACAAGTGCAGGGACTTGGCGCCATGGTAGCTGTCTTCCAAGGTGGGAATGGCGCCGATTCTTCGCCCGAAGCCACCCGAAGCGGCTTGGCAGGCCTCGATCTGGGAGGCGAGGGTCCGTCTTCGCTCCTCTTCCGGCCGCTGAGAGAAAGCGGCGAGGAGTTCCAGACCGCATCGGACGGCCTCGAGGCTCTCCGACTCGGTCGACCAAAAGCCAGAGACGTCGGAACAGGTCAATCGCTGGCGAGCGAAGCGGAGAAGGGCTGTCTCCGCGATGGGAATCTGGAAGCTGCGAGCCAGGAAAAAAGCCTTCGCGCTATCGACCAGATTTTCGCGATCCTTCGGGAACGCGCCCGATTCGCCGCGAAGCGCCTCGAGCAAGGCGGAGAGTCGCGGCCGCCACGAGGCGGGGGGCGACAAGCCTCTCCACGTCGAAAGCTTTGCCACCCGGAATAAATCGCGCAGGAGTGCGCTTGGGTCCCAACTCTCCAGCTCCTCTCGTGAGGGAAGGGCAACGGTTGCGAGGCAATGCTCCACCGTCTCGCGAACCCCCCGTGGCGTCTCAAGGTTGAGAAGGCGCAGGCTTCGTTCGTAGGACCAGAGTGCGGAAAGCGAGCTGTTTCGACAAAGAGGATCGCTCTGCGCCGAAAGCCAGGATTCCAGTTCTCCCCGGCGGGGCGCCGTCACCCCCAAGACGCGAAGGGTGGCAAGGGCAAAGCCTGTATCATAGAGGTTCGACTCCTCGATGTAATCCGAGCGATAGAAGCAGAAGCCCCCATCGCGGCATTGTTGCCCGGTGACGTAGTCCCGGCATCGTTCCTTCCAGCCCGTGCGCGCCACGACGGGAAAGGCTCTCACACGGCCGAGTGCCGCTGCAAGCCCTCCGCCTCTGCGCAGACCGTTCCCCGCGAGAGGCTGGGCGATTGTCCAGGAGAGCCTTGGACCGCCGCTTAGAACCCGAAAGAAAAATTACTTTTTGGATGGGTCAGCGGATGTCCGACCGCCGAGGTCAAGCTGCCTCGCATGAAAACGCAGCGAACGACACGGATCGGAAGTTTCCAAACACTCTGGGGGCGGAAGAGGAGGGGCCTTCTCCCGGTTGTGGGAGCAGCGGCCCTCTGCGCTGCCCTCTTTCCTCTTTCAGCACCGGGAGACTCGATGGAATTCGGCACATTCGGGGGCAAGCCCTTGTTTTTGCAGCAGTTCGACAACATGACCTTCGGCAACCTCGGCTCCCAGCCCTTCTTCTCCCAGAGCATCGGCAACACGACGTTCGGACATGTGGGAAACCAGCCCTTCTTTTTCCAGCGCTTCGGCAGTTCGCCCTGGCAAAGCGAGCCGCTGGGCGAGGGGCAGGGCTGGTGAGCCGGCTCGAACGCGCTTCGGTCCTCCGCATCGCCGTGGTAGCGGATCGTTTCTTCGGCCACGGCGGGGCGGAGATCCTCGCGCGGCAATGGGCGATCCGCACCATTGCCGCGGGTCACGAGGTGTCGGTGTTCTGTGGAGACGCCGATCTCTCGGCCTGCGATGCCCGCAACGGCATAGGGGCGCGTGTATTTTCTGTCGGATCGAGTCGGCTCTCCAAAATCAGCCGGATGCTTGGGGAAGCCCGGAAAACCGCAACGATCGGCAATCGTCTCAAGGAGCATGGTCTTTTCGACGTCGTCCATTCCCATAGGCTGCTTCCGATCGCCGACGTCATTACCCTGGGTTTCCCCTTGCGCTGGGTCGAGAAGGTGATGCCAGGGGAAAAGAAGAAGACGGTCCACCATCTCCACAAGGCGATGGAGTCGGAGGCGGTGGGCACGGCAAAAGCCCTCATCGTCACCTCACCGCTGGCCCACGAACTGTGGATCGAGCACTATCCGGAGCATCAGGGCAAATTTGTGCTGATCCGTCCCGGCGTGGATACGAGTGCGATGGCATCGACCGATCGGGATCGAGCCAGGGCGGACCTCGCGCGGAGATTCGGAATGGACCCGAGTCTCCCCTTATTACTCTTTGTCGGCAACGATTGGAAGCGGAAGCGCTTGCCGGAATGTCTGGACGCGATCGCCATGCTGCCGTTTCGTGCGAATCTGATCGTCGCCGGACACGGCGGCAAGGATCAGGCGCTGCGGAAGAGGGAGAATGATCGGATCCGCTTCGTGGGAACCATTCTCTCCGGAATCGAATCGTTTTACGCCGGTTCGGATTGTTTAATCTTTCCTTCGAAACTCGAAAACTTCGGCATGGTCGTCACGGAGGCCTTGTCGGTCGGAACGCCCGTAATCACCTCGACCCGGACGGGAGCAAAGGAGGCCGTAGAAGAAACAGGGATGGGCCATGTTCTGGCGGAGCCGATTGCGCCAAGGGACGTAGCTGTCGCCATCGCCCAGATGTTCCCGAAAGGAAGACCTGCGAGCTGTCGCTCTTGCTGGTCGCCACTGGACCAGAAATTCGATTGGAAGACTTCGGTCGACCGTCTTCTCTCAACCTACGCCTCCTCGCGTAAACGATAAGCCGGGACAAGTGTGGGCGGCATTACTGTGAAAGAGAGGGACCATTCCCTCCCGGGCTTAGCCAAAAAAACATTGCTGCTTGGCCCTCAACGGAGTAGCCAGGGAGCCAGAGGGGCGCATGCAGACCAAGGCCTTTCCGTTTTCCCGTCCGCCGATGCGGCGGATGATCGCGATCCACCGGCTGCTTTCCTCGAAGAGGACGGCGAACTGCCAGCGGCTTGCCAAGGACCTCGAGGTCTCGAGCAAGACGATCCAGCGCGACATTGAATTCATGCGGGAGCAGCTCGATCTGCCGATCGAGTACGACTCGGGCAGGCGATCGTTTTTCTATGCGCGGGAGGTAGGGCAGCTCCCCTTTCTCTCGATGTCGGAGGGTGAGCTGGTCGCCCTCCTGGTCGCCGAAAAGGCGATGGAGCAATACCGGGAGACGCCGTTCGCAAGGTCGCTGGCGGGCGCCTTTCGGAAGATCACGAGCTCCCTGACCGAGCGGGTCACCTTTTCCTGGGACTGGATCGCGGAGGCCTACTCCTTTCGCGCCGCTGGGGTGGCGAAGGCGGATTTGCGGGTTTTTCGTCTCCTGAGCAAGGGTCTCCTGGAGTCTCGGGAGGTGGAGTTCGATTATTGGAAGCTCGAGGCCGAGGGCGCAACGAGGCGAAGGGTTCAGCCCTACCATGTGGCCAATATCGAGAAGCAGTGGTATCTCTTCGGATTCGATCTGTTGCGAGAAGGAGTGCGAACCTTCGCCTTGAGCCGGATCCAGAAGCTGACCCTTCTCAAACGACGCTTCCGGCGCCCGGACGGCTTTTCGGTCGCGAGCCTTTTGGAGACGAGCTTTGGCGTTTTTGAGGCGGAGTCGGCCGAGGAGGTCTGCCTCCGGCTCGATCCGCTCGCGGCTCGGCTCGTGGCGGAGAGACAATGGCATCCCTCTCAGGAAATCCGAAAGGACGGGGATTCGGTTGAGCTCCTTCTGCGCGTCGGGGTCTCGGCGGAACTGGAGCGCTGGATCCTGGGCTGGGGCGCCCATGTCGAGGTGCTCCGTCCCGCTGCACTTCGCCTCGCCGTCCGCGAAGCCTCGCGGCGGCTGGCTGGTCTTTACGTCCATGGGTAAGGAACCGATCCGGAGCATGCCAAAAGGAGGGCGGGACGGTCTTCGAGGAAACGGCGAGCTCAGGCCGGACAGCCACAGTGGCTTGGGGCCCACCCCAGGATCCCAGGAGGCATTTCGGGCATGGCTGCTGGCCCGGATCGACGAAGCGGCATCGCTTCCCCCGCCGCACCGGTTTTCGCGGCCGCAGGAGTTCGTGGACGGCGGGCGGCTGGTCGCGTGCGTGGGAGGGTTGGCCGAGGCGATCGAGCGTCTTTGCCTGCTTGCCCGGCCCCTGGATGGCTCCACGAACCGGGCCTCGCTCCGGTCTGATCCTCTCCCCCGCCTCTTTTGCCGGGAGCGGATTTCCGCGGAGAGGATCACCGGGACGGTTCTCGAAAAGCTGGAAGGAGATCGGTCCGCTCCGGCTCTTGGCAGCTTGGGAAGCTATCACTTCCCCGCTGGATGGCACAACCGGCTGGTCCTGGGTGATTCGCTGCTGGTCCTGGAATCTCTTCTGTTGCGTGAGGGCCGGGGAGGGGAGATCCAGGCCATCTACTTTGATCCCCCCTACGGGGTGAACTTTCCCTCCCACTACGAGCCTTTTGCGCAAAGAAGGAACGGCGAAGAGGAATGCGAATTCGGGCGGGTGAAGGCTTATCGGGATTCCTGGGAGTTTGGGCTCTCTTCCTATTTAACCCATCTGCGGGAGCGGCTCGTGGTCTGCCGGGAGCTCTTGAGCCAGAGCGGGAGCCTTTTTCTGCAAATTGGAGAAGAAAATCTCCACCATGTCCGCACTCTTTTAGACGAGGTCTTTGGCGAGAAGAACTTCATCCGCCTCATCTCGTTTCGCAAGACCTCGGCTCTCCCCGGGAAGCTGCTTCAGGGGGTCTCGGACTATCTCCTCTGGTATGCCAAGGAGAAGGAGCGGGTCAAGTACCGGCCGCTCTACCAAAGGAAGCTGCCGGGAACCGAAGGGGCGACCAACTACCGCTGGGCGGAGTGGGAGGAGGGAAGCCGTCGAAAACTCTCGCCAGCCGAACTGGCCGATCCAGGACTCCTCCCCCCCGGAGCCAGGATATTTGCCCTGGGCGATCTGAGGAGCGCCGGGGCGAGCAAGCGGGGAAGCTTTGCCTTCTCGTTTTGCGGCCGGACCTTTCGCCCCTACGCAAACAGTCACTGGAAGACCACGCGGGAGGGGATGGAGCGGCTGGCCAAGATGGGGAGGCTCGTCGAGTCTGGCCGGACGCTGATGTACAAGCGCTATCTGTCCGACTTCCCGGTGGTAGGGCTGACGAATCACTGGTCGGATGTTCGGCCGAGCTTCCAGCGGAACCGGCGGTACGTCGTCGAGACCATGGAGCGCGTGGTGGAGCGGTGTCTTCTCATGACGACGGATCCCGGTGATCTCGTGCTCGACCCGACCTGCGGCAGTGGCACGACCGCCGTCGTCGCCGAGCGTTGGGGAAGGCGCTGGGTCTGTATCGATGCCGCTTGTGTCCCGATCGCGCTGACGCGGTTGCGTCTGTTGGCAGCGGTCTTTCCGGACTATGTCCTTCGGCACCCCGAGCAGGGGCCGGCGGGAGGCTTTCGCTATGCGAGGAGGCAGAACGGCAAGGGAGAAGAGGTGGGCGGGATCGTGCCTCATGTGACTCTCGAGTCGATTGCCAAGGGGCAGCCCGCAGAGGAGGTGGTTCTGGTCGATCATCCGGAAGAGGCAAACGGCAGGATCCGGGTCTCCGGTCCGTTTTCGATCGAAGGGCTTCTGCCGATAAGCGCAGAGGAGGGGGATGCTTCCGAAGAAGAGCGCTCCTTTGCGGAGCGGATGCGGGAGGTGCTCCGCCTCTGCCCCGTCTTCGAGGCAAGCGGGAGGAAGAGAGTCGAGCTCCAGAAGCTGCGGAAGCCGGAGAAGCGCTGTCATCTGGGCGCGGAAGCCGAGGTGGCTGGCCAGCGGGTCGGGATTGCCTTCGGGCCCGAGAATAGGCCGGTTGGGAAGGCCTTGGCGCACAAAGTTCTCCGGGAAGCGGAGAAGATGGGCTACCAGGATCTCTATGTCGTGGGGTTTGGAATGGATGCCTCAGGTCTCGATTGCGTGCGCAGACAACAGCGGGCCGGCGTTCGACTCCATTATGTCCAGGCGAGCCTCGATCTGCTCATGGGGTCCCTGCTCAAATGGACACGTTCCAGCCAGATCTTTTGCTTGAGCGGGATCCCGGAGATCCGGCTGCGGTCGCGCCTGGTCGGAGGGGTGGAGCGATGGGAGGTTGCCCTCGTCGGGATGGCTGTGTTTGACCCGGAGAAGCGGGCGTTCGAGCGACGCAAGGCCGAAGAGCTGCCTGCATGGCTTTTGGACACCGATTACGACGGCGGCTGCTTCGCCCCGAGCGAGGCGTTTTTTTTCCGAACCGAGGCCTGGCAAGTCGTGGGGCGCGCGCTGGGAGGAACCGCGGCGGAGATGCTGCAAAAGCAGCTTGCCGGCAGGGTGAGCTCCTGGTTTCGACCGGGACGGCACCGGCGGATCGCCGTCAAGATGATCGATGATCGGGGAACGGAGCTCTTGGTGGTGAGAAGCTTGCCGAGGGAGCGGGCAAAGTAGCCGGGAATGCTCCTCGGTTCGGAGTTCCGGGAAAAAGTGTAGAATCGGATGCGGCCAGGCGTGGTCAGAATGGCAGCGGCGGGTTAGTGTTGGGAAGATGGCAATGCGTAAAATTGGCGGGAGCGGGTTTTCGATCGGGAGCCGACTGTGGCCCATGGCCGTCCTGTGCATCCTTTATTCGGTGGCGGTGTCGCCGGTGCGGGGGGCGCAGAACGCGGCCGGCGGTTCTCCGCAGGACCGCTTTTTACAGATCTACGTGGAAATCCAGGACGCCGATCGGGCGGCGGGACAGGGATTCTACACGAAAGCGGCGGAGCAATACCGGGAGGCGCAAGCGGCGTTGCAAGAGCTCCATCGGTCTCATCCCCAATGGGAAAGGCAGATCGTCGAATACCGGCTC
>JAQTUK010000158.1 GCA_028710285.1 Methylacidiphilaceae bacterium
CTGCTGTCGGCGACTCCGCCCAAGACGCGGGACGAAAACCAGATGCGTCTCTTTTATCGCGGCCTGCTCGAGCAGGCCTATCAGGATTTCGTGAGTTCGACTCCTCTGCAGGAAAAGGTATTTGCCGTGTTTCAGCGCCCGGTGGAAGCAAAGAAGCCCGCCGCCGCGACCGTGGCGATCGAGGATCTGCGCTCTTCGCTTCGGGGCAAGCCGGTGGGGAGCGCCGCGACCGCCGCAGAGGGGAACGGACTTCCTCAGGGAGGGACTTCGGCATGAGGGCGCCGTACATCGTCGTCTGCGTCAAGCAGGTGCCGGATAGCGCACAGATCCGGGTGCATCCGGTGACCGGGACGATCATGCGCCAGGGAGTGCCTGCGGTCCTCAACCCCTACGATCTCTTTGCCTTGGAAGAAGCTCTTCAGATCAAGGATCGGCTGGGCGGTCGCATCGTCGCCCTCTGCATGGGGCCGCCGCAGGCGGAAGCGGTGCTGCGGAAGGCTCTTTCCCTCGGAGTGGACGATGCGGTGCTGGTCTCCGATCGCGCGTTCGCGGGCTCGGATACGCTCGCGACCTCCTTTGCCTTGGCCAGCGCCATTCGGCGGATCGGCCAGGAGCAGCCGGTCGACCTGGTCTTCACCGGAAAGCAGACGATCGATGGTGACACGGGCCAGGTGGGACCCGGCGTGGCCAAGCGGCTGGGCATGCAACTGCTCAGCTATGTCTGCCGGATCCCCATCCTGGACATGGATACGCGGAGCATCGTCGTCCATCGCTGGACGGAAAAGGGGCTGCAGGTATTACAGAGCCGGCTGCCCTGCTTGATCACCGTCCTGGAAGGTGTGAGCGAGGGCCGTTTTGCTTCGCTGCCGGAGATGATCCGGGCGGCCCGTCAGCCAATTCGAATCTGGGACAGACAAGCCGCAGGGATCGAGGACCTGACCAAGATCGGACTCAAGGGCTCCCCGACCGTGGTGGGGAAGGTCTTTGCGCCTTCCCGGCGGGCGGAGCGGGCGGAATGCATCGGGTGGGACGCGTCGCAGCCCGGGGAGGCGGCGGCGCGACTTTGGGAGAAGATCCTGGCGCGTCAACCGGAGATGGCCGGGAAGATCTCCAGTGACCACGGAGGAGAGAACGGGCAGAAGGGAGTTTCCTCATGAGCGAAGCAGGGGGGAAGCCGGTGGAGAAGAAGGGGACGGGGCGGAGGAAGGCGGCCTTGGATCCTCGGCTCGCGGAATATCGCGGAGTCTGGGTCTTTGTCGAGCGCGATGACCAGGGAGTTCATCCGGTTGCCTGGGAGCTTGTGGGTGCGGCGAGAGCGCTCGCGGATCAGCTTGGATCGGAAGTGGGGGCCGTGGTCGCGGGAGGAACGGTGGAATCCCTCGATTCCGATTCCCGAGAGGCGGTCGCCTATGGTGCGGACCGGGTCTATCAGGTTGCCCATCCCGTTCTGGCCGGCTATCGGAACGAGCCCTACGCCAAGCTCCTCTGCGAGCTGGTCAAAAAGCATAAGCCGGAAATTCTCCTTCTCGGAGCGACATCGCTTGGGCGGGATTTGGCGAGCAGCGTCGCCACGACGCTCGAGACCGGACTGACGGCCGACTGCACGGAGCTCGCGATCGATCGGGAGAGCCGCGCGCTGGCGGCGACGCGGCCCACCTTCGGGGGCAACCTTCTCTGCACGATTCTGACCCTGAACTATCGGCCGCAGATGGCGACGGTGCGTCCGCGGGTCCTCCCCCAGCCGAAGAAGGATCACGGGAGGAGCGGGCAGATCCAGAAGGAAGAGATCGATCTTTCCGAAGAGGAGGTGGTCACGAAGCTTCTCGAATTTCTTCCGCATGTCGGGGGAGACCAGGTCGATCTCTCGCTCGCCGAGGTGATCGTGGCCGGAGGCAAGGGCCTGCAGAGGGGAGCCAACTTTTCCCTGCTCGAGGACCTGGCTCGGACCTTGGGCGGAGAGGTGGGGGCCACGCGGGCGGCGGTTCAGGCGGGCTGGGTCGATGCCCAGAGACAGATCGGACAGACCGGCAAGACGGTGCGGCCCAAGCTCTACATCGCCGCAGGGGTCTCCGGGGCCATTCAGCATCGGGTCGGGATGGAAGGCTCGGATCTGATCGTGGCGATCAATACCGACCCCAATGCGCCCATTTTCGAGGTGGCTCATTATGGGATCGTCGGGGATGCATTAACTCTTCTCCCTCTGCTGACGCGCACGGTACGCGGGCAGGCCGTCGCGGAAAGGACAACCCCACTCGGAGCCTGTGGCTTACCATGAAGGAACGGTTTGATGCGATCGTCGTCGGCGCGGGTCCCGCCGGGACCGCCGCCGCCCTTACCCTGGCGCGCGCGGGATGGAGGGTTCTCCAGATCGAGCGAGGGGAATACCCGGGCTCCAAGAACGTGCAGGGAGCGATCCTCTATGCCGATTCCCTGCAAAAGCTCATTCCCAACTTCCGGGAAGAAGCGCCGCTCGAGCGGCACCTGGTCGAGCAGCGGCTCTGGGTTCTCGATGATCAATCCTACATCGGGAGCACGTACCGCTCTCCCGTTTCGAGCGATGCGCAGCCGGATCGATATACGATTCTGCGGGCGCAATTCGACAAGTGGTTTGCCAGGAAGGCGCAAGAAGAGGGTGTCCTCTTGATTTGCGAAACGACCGTTCTCGATCTGCTCCGGGAGGGGGAGAGGGTGGTCGGAGTCCGCACCGACCGGGAAGAGGGAGAGGTCTACGCCGACGTCGTGATCCTGGCGGACGGGGTCAACTCGGTGCTGGCGCGTAAAGCCGGCATTCGACCGGAGCTGGGAGCGGGAGAGGTCGCGCTCGGGGTCAAGGAGGTTCTGTTCTACCCCCAGGAGAGCTTGGAGGATCGTTTTGGGATTCAGGGCGAGGAGGGAGTGGCGATCGAGATGGTCGGCAAGATCACCCGGGGAATGGTCGGGACTGCTTTTCTTTACACGAATAAGGAATCGCTCGCCGTCGGGATCGGCTGTCTTCTTTCCGACTTTCGGAGGGAGAAGATCCCGCCCTACGTGCTGCTTGCGCGCCTCAAGGAGCATCCGGCGCTGCGTCCGCTGTTGCGCGACGGAGAGATGAAGGAATACACGGCACATCTCATCCCGGAAGGAGGCTACAAGGCGATCCCGAAGCTATCGGGGCACGGCTGGCTCATCGTGGGAGACGCGGGCATGTTCGTGAACTCGGTCCATCGCGAAGGCTCCAACTTGGCGATGGAGACGGGGAGGATCGCCGCGGAGACGGTGATCGAGATCAAGGAAGCCGGAAAGCCATTGAGCGAGGGCAACTTGCGCCGTTATCGACAACGGCTGGACCAGAGTTTCGTGATGAAAGACCTGCGGAAATACCAGCATGTCCACGAGGTGTTGGACCACAACCGCCATTTTCTTACGACCTATCCCGAGCTCGTAAATCGAGCGGCGGAGACGCTTCTTCGGGTCGACGGCGTCGACAAGCGCGCGAAGGAGAGGGAGGTGGCCCAAAGCTTTCGGAAGCGGCGCTCCTATCGTGGGCTCCTCTCCGACGCGGTGAAACTATGGAGGGCATTCCGATGAATGACGTGGAAGAAAAGCTCTATCAAAACCGGTATCGACTCGATGCGGGGCGACCGCACATCCGCATCCGCGACCCGGAGGTCTGCCAAGCTCGGTGCTCAGCAAAATCCTGCGCCGCTTGCTGCCCGGCGGGATGCTACACGCTGGGGCCTGAGGGCGACGTCACGTTGCTCACCGACGGTTGCCTAGAGTGCGGAACCTGCCGGATCATCTGCAGCGAGTTTCGCAACGTCGATTGGGAATATCCTCGAGGCGGCTTCGGGGTCCTCTTCAAGTTTGGCTGATCGCCTGCTCCTCTTCGGTCCGATTCCGCCTCGCTTCCCTGCGGAGAGCGATTCCGCTCGCTCGCCTGCGCCCGCCGTCTGCCCAATCCTTGCGCAGTTCGAGCAAATACCGGTGGAGTTGGCACGCGGCGGGCTTTCCCAAGAAAAACTTGACCCGTTCCCCCGTCGGGGACACTTGTAGTCTAACGTTAAGACAAAGCATAAAGAAAGGGAGGGTACTGCTATGAAGCTTGGGCAAAGGCGGTTGCGGCACGAATGGATCTTCATCTTCGGGGTGTTTGGCTTCGCCGGTCTTTTAACAGGGTCGAGCCAGGCCCGAGTTCTCGAGTCGACCAACGGTCCGCGGATCACCGTGGGCGCCGCAGGTCATGCCTACACGAAGGAAGAGCTTGCGAAGAAGAGTTCGAGCAAGCCCGAGGCAAAGAAAGAAAAGAAGACGACGGCTTCCGAGAACGGCCAGAAGGAATCGGCGGGGAAAGAGTAACGGTTCGGTTTGCCTCCCGGGAGGAAGTCGTTGGCAATGGGCGGCGCGTCTCCGAAAAGGGGGCCAAAGCGCGTCAACTACCCCGGCCTGAAGGCCGGAGCTTGTGAGAACAGGCTGGGTTGACCAGGGAGCACATAGAAATATGCGCAGACGTTTGGAACAGGTCGAAAAGACGCACCGGCGAATGCTTCCTCAGTTCGCCGCTCTGCAAGGCGGGGATCATGCTGGACAAAGGCAAAGGTCTGAAGGTTTCCGCCGCATCCGAGAGGATGGAGCCGGTTTCAGACATTCCCGAGGGGAGACCCCGCAAGGGGTGTCACAAGGCGCGTAAGCGCAAACTAACGGGAGCAGAAGGTGTCTGTGTTTGTGTTGGACAGGAAGAAGAAGCCGTTGATGCCGTGTTCGGAAAAGCGGGCGCGGCTTCTGCTTGAGCGAGGCCGGGCGCGAGTCCATCGGATGGCGCCGTTCACGATTCGGGTGGTGGATCGGTTGCAGGCGAAGTCTGTCCTGCAACCGCTGCGATTGAAGATAGACCCTGGCAGCAAGACGACGGGGATGGCGCTTGCGCGGGGAGAGAGCCGAGTGGTGAAGCTGATGGAGATTGCGCATCGAGGCCAGTCGATCCGCGACGCTCTCGCTCAGCGACGAGC
>JAQTUK010000024.1 GCA_028710285.1 Methylacidiphilaceae bacterium
GGACGGCTTGGCTCGCAAGGGGGAGTGAGGCGGACGCCTTCTTACGCCCCGAATCGGGCCAGCGCCTCTGCGACCCCCTGCGAAGCAGGAAGGCTCGCGAGAAACCCGCCCTGACTGCGCACCCGGTCCTTGACTGCGGGAATGGCGTTGACGGGACAGGTCAAAAAAGCGGCGTAGTGGCGATCGAGCATGGGCAGATCGTTGTGATGGTCGCCTGCTGCCAGGGTAGTGGAGGCATCCAGGCCGATCTCCTTTTGCACGGCTTCCAGAGCGCTGCCTTTATGAATCTCTCGATGGGAAAAGCGAAAGCCCTCGCAGTTCCGCTGGACGGAGAGTTCGGGGAAGGGGGTGATCCATTCGCGGATCTTCTCGTGGATTCGGTCGGCTTCCGCCTCGTCCGAGGCCAAAATCTCCAAGGGTGACCATTCGGCGCTCTGGTAGATGGCTCTCGTCTGGTGCTTGAGAAAGTGGCGCATCCCCTCCCAAAGAGGGGCCGTGGCCGAAAAAAGCTCCTGGTGGAGATCCGAGCACCGCTGGTTCCAGGGTCGGTGGGGAATGGGAAGACGGCGGGCAATCCGGTAAACCTCCCGCTCGCCGAGCACGACCCAGTCCGGCCAGCAAGGGAAGCGCTGCCGCTCGATCTCGTGCCGCAGACTTTCCCAGGGCCGCCCGGTATTGATCACCCAGACGACCTCTCTCTGCTTCCGAAGCTGATGGAGGCGAGCAAAAAAGTCGGGACAAACGGAGCGGTCGTTCTCCTCCGAAATCGGAAGCAACGTTCCGTCGAAGTCGGTGCAGACAATCCGTAGGGTCATGCGCCGCGACGGCGAAAGGCGCCGGCCGCTTGTCACGCTTTTTAACATAAGCGGGCCGCCTCGCAAACATTCCTTCACGAGCCGAGCGATGGAGATAAAGAGCGGGTTTTGCGCCACGACGCTTCGGTCATGGATACGCAATGCACAGGACGGGAATGGATTGCGACAAGGAAAAAATGTCACGAAATTGTAACAATGATTCTCGGCTCTCCCGGGATAGATTAGGACGCAAGCGATATTGCTTTCGCAAGATGGTCCTCAGCGCAAAAGCGGCGGACGGCGCCGACACCGAAAATCACGCGGAGCGGGCGTAAACCGGTCAGGCAAGGAGTCAATCATGTTGATGGAGCTTTTCTTAAAGGGCGGACCGATCATGTGGCCGATCGCGGTCCTTGCCGTGATCACGGCGGCCGTTCTGCTGGAGAGGGGCATATTTGTTTTTCAGGCGAGCCTCCAAAAAGATCCAAAGACGGTGCGCTCCGTATTCGACTTGGCGGAACGAGGCTCTCTGGACGAAGCCGTGTCTGTGGCGTGTCGCTCCAAGGATGTTGTCGCCCAGGTCTTGGGAGAAGGGCTGCGTCATCGCGATAGCTCGCTTACCGAAGCGTTGTCCGAAGGGGCGAGCGCGGTGCTCCACCGCTACCACCGGGGGCTCGTGGTGCTCGACACGGCAGTCACTCTCGGACCGCTGCTCGGCCTTCTGGGCACCGTCACCGGAATGATGCGCGCGTTTAGCCTCGTGGGTGGCGGAGAGCTCGCCGGGAAGCAGGCGGCCATCACGGGCGGGGTTGCCGAATCGTTGCTGGCGGTCTGCTTTGGCTTGGGAGTGGCGATCGCGGCGATCGTGCCGCTCAACTTTCTCAATGCCCGAGCGGAGCGCGTCCGCAGGGAAGTCGAAGCCTCCGCGACGCGGCTGGAGATGCTGCTGGCCCGAAAGGGCTCGGAAGCAGGCGTGATGCTCGATCGGATTGCCTAGGGAGGCTCTCTCGAGGGAGAAGCGACATTCTATGCGCGTCGTCCTGCAGGATCGTCATCGGCCGAGGCTTGAGATCATCCCGTTTATCGACGTGATGTTCTTTCTCTTGGCTACGTTCATGATCGTCTCTCTTTCGATGACCAAGAACGAAGCCCTCTCGATTCGACTGCCTCAAGGAACGACCACGGTGGTCCAGAACCCCAACGATCAGATGATCGTGACGGTGCTGGCCAATGGGGATTATTCGATCGGACAGGACAAGGTGCCCTCTGCGGAGATCGCCAAGAAGCTCGCGGCGCTGAAAGCGGCGAATCCCGATCCCAAGATTTTTGTAACGGGGGAGTCGGACGCCCCTTTCGAGCGGGTGATTCAAGTGATCGACGAGGGGCGCAAGCTCGGAATCAGCCGGATCGCCATTCAGACGACCAAGCCGAAGCAAGGTGGACAACCAGGTGCGTCCGCTCCATCCGGCCAAGCGGTCCAGCCGCAACAACATGGTGCAGGGGAGGTGCCGAGCAATGGAAAGAAATGACTTTCTCGGTTATCTCTTTTCCGTTCTTTTCCACGCCACGATCCTGTTTGTGGTGGGCCTCTTCTTCATCCAGCGTATGGAGTATGGGATGCAGGCGGGGAATGCCTCTACGGAAGTCGATCTTGCCGAGCCTCCGGCCCCGGAACCGCCCGCCCCCGAACCTCCTCCGCAAGATCCCACTCCGCCCCCTCCCCCTCCTCCGGAGGAAATGGCTCTTCCCACTCCGGAAGTGAAGCCGGCTCCTCCGACGCCGCCCGTGGCCAAGCCGCGGCCGATGGCACGGAAATCCTCGGCGGCGCCCGGCCCCGCAGGGGTGCCTTCCAAGGGAGTCCAGATGGCCGTCCCCGACTATTTGCGAAATCCTCCACCGGCGTATCCGGCATCCGCAAAAGCGGCGGGGCATCAGGGGCGAGTGATCGTGCGGGTACACGTCTCTGCGGACGGGAGGGCCGAGTCGGTCGATCTTCTGCACAGCTCGGGTTACGGCGAGTTGGATCAGGCGGCGCTCGGTGCGGTTCGCCACTGGAGGTTCCGTCCGGCGCGGATGGGGCCGATCGCGGTGCCGATCAATGCGGATGTGCCGGTAAACTTCGTCCTCAAAAAATAGGGCGGGCCGCGGCATCGCGGGCCTTGTGCTTCGGATCGCGCGTGGGTAGCGTTGGTCTGTGGTCACCCCGGGCAGGAAGGCGTTCCTAGAGATGGCGAGGAGGGGGAACCTCGTCCCCGTCTGCCGGGAGATCGTTGCCGATCTGGATACCCCCGTTTCGGCCTTCGCCAAGCTTGGCGCGGACCGACCGTTTGCCTTCCTCCTGGAATCGGCGGAAGGAGGGCGCTTTGGTCGCTACTCCTTTCTCGGGGTCGATCCACTCCTTGTGCTGACGGTTCAGGGCGGGCGGGTGCGCATCGACCACCGCGACGGCCGGAAGGAAGAAACGGAGTGCCGGGACGACCCGCTGCGCGAGCTGGAGCGGGTGATGGGCCGGTTTCAACCGGTCTGCCTCGAAGGGCTCCCTCTCTTTAGCGGAGGAGCGGTGGGATTCCTCGGATACGAGGGAGCGACTTGCTTCGAACCCACGGTCCCTCGCGCCCGGCGTGCGGATCTCGGTACGCCGGATCTCCTCTTTCTCCTGGCGGATACGGTGATGGTCTTCGATCACCAGGAACGGAAGATCCAGCTCATCGCCTATGCGTGGCTCAAGGGGGACCCCGAGGCGGCCTATGTGGAAGCGGTGGGGCGCGTCGACTGGATGCAAGCCGCGCTCAGCCGCGGGGTTCAACGGCCTTTGCTCCTTCGTCCGGAGACGGTGGGGGACCTGCCTTTCACGGCGAACATGAAGCCGGAGGAGTATGTCCGGATGACCGAGAGGATGGCCGAGTATATTCGCGCGGGGGACATCTTTCAGGTCGTTCCTTCCCAGCGGCTGGAGGTGGAATTTGTCGGGGATCCCTTGGATCTCTACCGGGCGTTGCGTCTGGTGAATCCGTCGCCCTACATGTTTTGCCTGCGTCTGGGAGAGTTTTCTCTGGTCGGCTCTTCGCCGGAAATCCACGTCCGCTGCCAAGAGGGCAAGGCTCTCATGCGCCCGATCGCGGGAACCCGCCCCCGTCCGGAGGATCCGCAAGAGGAGGAGGCCGTGATCGAAGAGCTGCTGGCCGATCCCAAGGAGCGGGCCGAGCATGTGATGCTCTTGGACCTGGCGCGCAATGACTTGGGCCGAGTCTGCTCCTATGATTCCGTGCGGGTGTCCGATTTTCTCGTCGTGGAGAAGTACAGCCATGTTCTGCATATCGTTTCGAGCGTGGAAGGCCGGCTCGGGCCGGGAAGAGATGCCTTCGACGTCCTCCGTGCCACCTTTCCGGCCGGGACTGTCACGGGCGCCCCGAAAGTCCGGGCGATGCAGATCATCGCCGAGCTCGAACCCACTGAGCGGGGACCATATGCGGGAGTGGTCGGCTACTTCGGGTTTTCGGGGACTCTCGACTCTTGCATTGCGATCCGGACAGTCCTTCTCCAGAAAGGGAAAGCGTTCCTTCAGGCGGGAGGAGGCCTTGTGGCCGACTCCACCCCGTGGGGGGAATATCGCGAATCGTTAAGCAAAGCGAAGGCCGGGCTGAAGGCCCTTGCTCTGGCAGCCTCCCTCCGTTAGCGTGGAGTGCCGCAAAGATGCTCTTGGTGATCGATAACTACGACTCATTCACCTACAACCTCGTCCAGTATTTCGGGGAGTTGGGAGAGGATCCCGTCGTCTTTCGTCACGACGCCATCGACGCCGAAGGCGTCGCGGGCTTGGCCCCGGATTGGATCGTTCTTTCGCCGGGGCCAAAGACTCCGAAGGAGGCGGGCATCTGCTGTGAGGTGATCCGGTTGCTCGGAGCCCGGATTCCCATCCTCGGGGTCTGCCTGGGACATCAGTGCATTGGGGAAGTCTTCGGCGGGCGTGTCGTGCGCGCTTCCCGATTGATGCACGGCAAGACCTCACCGATTTTCCATGGGAGCCAAGGAATCTTTGCCGGAATTCCCTCTCCCTTCGAAGCGACGCGATATCACTCGCTTTTGGTGGAGCGGGAGAGCCTCCCCGAATGCCTGATGGTCACGGCGGAAAGCGACCAAGCGGAGATCATGGGTCTGCAGCACCGCACGCTGCCGATCCATGGCGTCCAATTTCATCCCGAATCGATTCTGACTCGGGAGGGGAAACGGATTCTGGAGAACTTTCTCTCCCTGCGCCCGGAAGCCCGCCGCAGCCGGCAGGAAAAGAAGGCGGGCAAGGCGTCGGTGGAATCGACCCGTTAAGGGGAAGTGGCCCCCGTCATGCGTTTTCTTCTGGATAACCCCACCTTTGCGATGGCCTGCCAGCAGTTCGACCAGGCCGCCGATCTCCTCGAACTTCCCCAGAACCTCAGAGAGAGAACGAAGTGGCCGAAGCGCATGGTCAGTGTCGCGGTCCCCGTGCGAATGGATTCGGGAGAGGTTTCCGTTTTCAGCGGATATCGGGTCCAGCACCATCTCTCCTTGGGGCCGACCAAGGGGGGAATTCGCTATGCTCCCAGCGTCGACCTGGGGGAAGTCGCGGCGCTTGCCATGTGGATGAGCTGGAAGTGCGCTCTGATGCAGCTTCCCTACGGAGGCGCCAAAGGGGGAGTCGCCTGCGATCCGGGGAAGTTGAGCCGGCGGGAATGCGAGGCATTGACGCGGCGGTACACCCAGGAGCTGATCTCCTTTATCGGCGCTCGATCGGACATTCCCGCTCCGGATCTGGGAACGGACGAACAGGTCATGGCCTGGATGATGGACACCTACTCCACCCATGCCGGCTTTGCCGTGCCGGAGATCGTCACCGGCAAGCCGGTCCCGATCGGCGGGTCTCTCGGGCGGCGGGAAGCGACCGGAAGGGGGGTTGCCTTCCTGGTCAACCGGGCAGCCGAGCTCTGCAAGCTTTCCTCCTCTCTGCGCGTGATCGTGCAAGGCTTCGGCAACGTGGGCTCCCATGCCGCGCTCGAGTTGGCTCGGACCGGGGCGAGGATCGTCGGCGTTTCCGATCGGACCGGAGCGATCCATCGCGCCGGCGGAATCGATCTTTGCGCACTGCAGCAGCACGTGGCTCGCCATGGAGGAGTCCGAGGGTTTCCGGAGGCCGAGCCGATCGACGCCCGGCAGATCCTGCTTCAGCCGTGCGATGTCCTCATCCCGGCCGCCGTGGAGCGGGTGATCACCGGAGAGGTCGCCGAGAAAATCCAATGCCGCATTCTGGCGGAAGGGGCCAACGGCCCGACGACGCCGGAAGCGGACAAGGTGTTGGCGGAGCGCCCCGAGGTCTTTCTCTTGCCGGACATTCTCTGCAACGCCGGCGGGGTCGTCACGAGCTATTTCGAATGGGTGCAGGATCTGCAAAGCTTTTTCTGGTCGGAGCGGGAGGTCTACGATGCGCTCTATCGCATCCTCGAGCAAGCGCTTGCGACGATTCTCAAGCGCGTGGGGAAGCAAAAGAGCTCCATGCGGATGGCCGCCCTGATGATCGGGATCGAGCGGGTGGCGGAGGCCAAGAGGCTTCGGGGTCTCTTCCCCTGATTTCTCTTTTTGCTTGCGCAAGAGCGACATCGTGGGATGCTTGAACTAGCTCTCGTTCCTGCATGACTCTCTCGGCCGTGCGTGGTCTCTCCATTTGGTTCTCGGTTAGCGTCCTCTTCTCGATTGCCGCTTACGGCCAGGATGGAGCCGAGCGTCAATCGGTCCTTCCGGGCGGAACGGGACAGGCTCCCTCCCCGCCTCCTGCGGCCCTTCCCGCGGCTCCGGCCCCGTCGGTCGTGGAAAGCGCCAAGCCTGCGCTTCGTGGGGCGATGGTCCGATTGAGCGATTTCGGGACCGATGACGTGGCCTATCTGTCGATCCCCGACAGCCCTCCGGTTGCCGCGGTCGTCCTGGTGCCCGGGATGTGGGGATTGGACGATCGGATCAAGCTCAGCGCCGACCGTCTCGCGCGCCAGGGCTTCGTCGCTCTCGCCGTGGATCTCTTCAACGGACAGGTGCCGACCGACGCGCGCATGGCCGCCGATTTGGAACGGGGCCTTCGCGGAGAATCGTCCTTCCGCGTGATCGGGGCGGGCATCCGGTTCGTTCGGGAGAGTCCTCGGTTCCGGACGGACCGGGTGGCGTTGATGGGCTGGGAGATCGGGGCGGGCTTCGTGCTCGAGATGCTCCTAACGGCAAAGGGGATCGATGCGGCCGTCTTGTACTATGGCCCGCTCGAACTGGACCGGGGAAAGCTGGCAAAGCTCAAGACTCCGGTCTGCGGGATCTATGGGGATCGCGACCCGTCGATTCCCAAGGAGGAGCTGCTCCGGTTCAGCAAGATCGTGGAGGAGGAGCATAAGCCCTTCGACCTGCATGTCTTCCCCGCGGGACCGAGTTTTGCCGATCCGCGCAGTCCGGGCTTCGATCCCGTCAGCGCGGAGGCGGCGTGGAACATGGCGGCAAACTTCCTCGATCGCCAGCTTGCGGAAGGGGGTAAAAAAGACGGAGGCTGGCGCGATCTCTTTCGCATAAGCGAAAAGAAATGATGGAGCCCCTTGGTTCCCCGCCCGGCGGAGCGGGATGCCGCTGGCGGCTGCTCCGGCATGGTCCCGCAGGACGGGCTTGGAACATGGCCGTCGACGAAGCCTTGCTGCGATCGTCTTCGACTGCCCTCCTCCGAATCTACGAATGGGAGGGTAAAGCCGTAAGCATCGGGTACTTTCAGCGATGGGAGGAAGTGCCGGACGACCGGCCATTTGTTCGCCGGTGGACCGGTGGCGGGCTGGTCGACCATGCGGCGGACGTGACCTACACGGTCATCGTCCCAAGAAGTCATCCCGTCGCCTGTCTCTCGACCTTGGATGTGTACCGGCTTTTCCATGCCGCCGTTCGCCAGGCGTTGCTGTCTGTAGGGCTCACCGCCGAATTGGCCAGCGAGAGCGGGCCGGAACCTTCCGCCCGATGCTTTGCCCGCCCGGTCCGTTTCGACGTGATGGCGGGAGGAAAGAAGGTGGCCGGAGGCGCCCAGCGCCGTACCCGCGAAGGGCTTCTCCATCAGGGCAGCATCCTCTGGCCCACGGCTGCCGATCCCTCTCGGATCGCTGCCGCTCTTCCCCGGGGGTTCGCGGAAACCATGGGAGCCGACCTCGTTCCGGACCTGCTTTCCGAGGAGGAGCTCCGGCTCGCGCGGCGGCTCGAGCGGGAGCGATACGCGACCGACCAGTGGAACCGGCAGCGGTGAAGCCGGGTTCCGTCGCGGGACGGATCGGGATCAGCGAAGGATCTTCTTGGGATCGACTACCTTCCAGCCGAAGGCCTCGGCGACACCCGGACAGCTGACCTCGCCGCCGACGGTATTGATCGAGGAGCGGAGTTCCGCATTGGTTTTCGCGGCGGCGACGCCTTCGGAAGCGAGGATGAGGATCCACGGGAGGGTCGCGTTGGTGAGTGCAAAGGTGGAGGTTCGAGGGACGGCCGCAGGGATGTTGGTGACCGCATAGTGGAGGATGCCGTCCACGGAAAAGACAGGATTGTCGTGGGTGGTCGGATGAGTCACGGTTTCGATGCAACCGCCTTGATCGATGGAGATATCCATGACGACCGATCCTCTCCTCATCCGTTGAATCATCTGACGGGAGATTACCTTTGGTGCTCGAGCACCCGGTACGAGGACCGCCCCGATCGCCAGGTCGGCACGCTGGAGCTCCTCTTCCAGGTAATAGGGGGTGAGTACCGCGGTCCGGATGCGGCTTCCAAAGAGGTCATCGAGAAAGCGCAGGCGGACGGAGTTCTGATCGAAAAGGAGAACTTCCGCTCCCATTCCCGAGGCGATCCGTGCCGCCTGCGTGCCGACCGTGCCGCCTCCGACCACGATGACGCGCCCGGGCGGGACGCCGGGCACCCCTCCGAGCAGGATCCCGGACCCCCCTTGAGCATTTTCCAGGAAGTGCGCTCCGGCTTGGACGGCGACCCTTCCCGCGACCTCGCTCATGGGAATGAGCAGCGGTAAGCTTCCGTCGGGAAGCTGCAGCGTCTCGTACGCGAGCGCCGTGACACCTTGGGAGACGAGGGCTTCGGTCAGGGATCGGTTAGCGGCCAGATGCAGGTAGGAAAAGAGAAGCAGCCCTTTGCGAAAAAACGGAATCTCGGAGTCGACGGGTTCCTTGACCTTCACCACGAGCTCGGCCAGCCAGCAGCTTTCCCAATCGCTGATTTTTGCGCCGGCGCGGCTGTACTCCCCATCGGAAAAGCCGCTCAAGAGCCCGGCTTCCGTTTCGATCGTCACCGTGTGCCCGGCCTGCACGAGCGCGTGAGCGCCGGCTGGCGTGAGAGCAACTCGATTTTCTCCTTGTTTTCGTTCCTTTGGGATGCCGATGCGCATGGTTACGGTCCTTCCGGTTGAGGGCAACCAAAGCAGCGCGGCCGTCCGCCGACAAGTTTTTTTGCCGTTTGCCCTTGAGACATCGGTCCGGCTTGGGAAGCTCGGCTTGCCTTTCGGCGAAGGACTCCCTCACGATGATCGTGCCGTGATTGCGATCCTGATAGGAACGAATCGATTGGGAAGCCGGGCGAGGCTCGTCGGCGCCCATCTGACTCGGTTGTATAACGAGATGGGAGAGGAGACTCGTCCGTTGGACCTGGGATTCCTGCCGAACGAGGTGGGCAGCCCCCGCGCTTACGCCGACAGGCCGGCGGAAGTCAGCCGCTTTTCCGAGCTCTTGGGAGCGGCAAGGGGCATCGTGATCGTTCTTCCGGAATACAATGGGAGCTTTCCCGGCATCCTGAAGCTCTTCCTCGATCTTCTGCCGCACCCCAGCCCCTTGGAAGGGAAGCCGATTTGCCTGGTGGGCGTGGCGCGCGGCCGATTTGGCGGCCTGCGGGCGGTCGAGCAGATGCAGAGCCATCTGCTCTACCGGAGAGCCCATCCCTATCCCTATTCCGTTTTGCTCTCGGACGTCGACCTGCTGCTGGCGAAAGCCGCGAGGATCGAGGATCCGGCTTCGATCCAGCGCCTGCGAGAGCAGGCGGAAGGCTTTTTGCGCTTCGTCGCGAGCCTTCTTCCGGAGAAAGGGAACCAAGAAGGTCCGCGTTCGGTGCCTTAGTCGGCCGCCGCCCCGCCGAGCAGGCGCTGGTAGATCTCCTCGTAGGCCGCAGCGCTTCGCTCCCAGGAGAACTCTTGGCGCATGGCCTGCTGGCGCATCGCTCGGAAAGAGGGAGGGTCGCGATAGACCGCTTTTGCGCGCTGGACGGCCTCGGCAAAGGCGCTTGCGACAGGAGCCTGGAAGAGAAACCCCGTTCCCTGTCCAGCAACCGGATCCCAGGAGGTGATGGTATCCGCCAACCCTCCGGTTTCGCGGGCGATCGGAAGAGTTCCGTAGCGAAGGGCGTAGAGCTGGGTGAGGCCGCACGGCTCGAAGAGAGAGGGCATGAGCAGGAAGTCGGCTCCGGCCAGGAGGAGGCGGGCAAAAGCCTCGTCGAATCCGATGTGGACCGCGACGCTGTTCGAGAACTCGCGGGCCAATCCCAGCAGGCTCTCCTGCCAATGGGGATCACCCTCTCCCAGGACGACGAGGCGGCCATCTTCCTTGCGGATCTCGTCGATGATTTCCAGAAGAAGCGGAATCCCTTTTTGCGCGGTGAGCCGGGAGATCAGGCAAAAGAGCGGAGCGCCGGACGGCACCCAGCCGACCTGCTTCGCAACCAGGTCCTTGGAGAGCCGCTTGGCATCCGGTTCGCTCGCGGAATAGCGCATCGGCAAAAGAGGGTCGTTGCGCGGATCCCATCGGCTGTAATCGGCGCCGTTGAGGATTCCGGAGAGCTTGTATTTTCTTTCGCGCAGGACCTCGGCGAGCCCGCAACCGAATTCCGGCGTTTGAATCTCCTGGGCATAGCGTGGACTCACTGTCGTCAGGCGGTCGGAAAAGACGATGGCCGCCTTCAGGCAGTTGATATGCTCGTGAAACTCGATTCCAGCGGGAGAAAAGTAGTCGGGCGGCAGATTGGTCAAGGGAAAGTCCAATCCCCAAAAGCTTCCCTGGTAGGCGAGGTTGTGAATCGTGAAAAGCGTTCGGAAAGGAAGGCGCCCGGCGCGAACGAGGACGGGAACCAGACCGGTATGCCAATCGTGGAGATGGAGGATCTCCGGAGTCGGTCGCACATGCCGGGCGAGCAGGGGAACGATCTTGGAGAAGAAAAAGAAGCGGCTCGCGTTGTCGGCGTAATCCTTTCCCGGAGGGCCGTAAAGATAGGTCCGATCGAAAAACTCCTCCTTTTCGACCAGGAAGACGCGGATGTCCCGGTCGGTATGGCCTTCCCAGATCCGGGCGCTTGGCAGGCCAGCGCCCAGCGGAGCGGTTAGGACCAGGTCGGTGGGTCGCAGATCCGGGAGTGTTTCTCGGATCGACCGGAAGAGAGGGAGCACGCAGGCAACGGAGTGGCCCCGCCGACGCAGCGCAGCGGGGAGAGCAGCCAGCACGTCGGCCAATCCGCCCGTCTTTGCGTAGGGGGAGAGCTCGGTTGCGGCAAAGAGGAGATTCATTCGACCTCAGGCCGCTGGCTGCCGTTTCGGGAGGAGCGGAAGATGGCGACCGATTTCGATTTGCACGAGTGCAGTCTTGAAGATAGGCTATTTCTGGATAAAAAGATCGAATCGAAATGTCAAAGGCTTGCGCCTTGGCTCGGAAAATTCGCGATCGTCATCTCCTCGTCTCGTCTTGTTGGACGAGATCATCCGGGAGCATGGGGCAAATGTCTTGCGGAGGCTCTAGCGCGCAGGGACGATGACACGGGAAACTCTTGCGTTCGACGGGCCGAGGGATGTAGCGGCGATCCTCGGAAATGAATCCAAGAATGTTCGCATTCTCGAAGAAGCTTTTTCGGTGAAAGTGATTACGCGGGAAGGATGGATCCGCATCGAGGGCGAAGCGGACGGGGTCGCGAAGGCGACGCGAGCCTTCCGACAGCTCGAGGACGCTCGCCATCGGGGAGTCAATATCGGCAAACAGGAGCTGCGATACACCGTGGATGTCATCGGACGGGGAGATGGGGTCGATTTGGCGACGCTGCATCGGCAGGGCTTGCGTCCTTCCAGTAATGGGGCGTCGATCGTGGCGCGTACTCCCAGCCAGCGTGCCTACGTGGAGGCGTTGCGTTCTCGCGAGCTGGTGTTCGGGGTCGGCCCGGCGGGAACCGGCAAGACCTATCTGGCGGTTGCCGCTGCGGTGGCAGCGCACCGGGCGCAGGAGGTGGAGCGGATTGTGCTCACGCGGCCCGCGGTGGAGGCGGGGGAGGCCTTGGGTTTTCTTCCCGGGCAAGTGGAAGAGAAGGTCCTTCCCTATCTGCGGCCTCTTTACGATGCCCTGGAAGAGATGCTTCCTCCGGAAGAGCTGCAGCGTTACCTGAGCCGCGGCTGGATCGAGATCGCTCCCCTGGCGTTCATGCGAGGCCGGACCTTGGCGCACTGCTTCGTGATCTTGGACGAAGCGCAGAACACGACGCCGGAGCAGATGTTCATGCTTCTGACGCGCATGGGCCCGGACTCTCGCTGCGCGGTCACCGGAGACCCCACGCAGATCGACCTTCCCCGCGGTCGCCAATCGGGTTTGTTGGAGGCCATCTCCGCTCTACAGGGGCAGCAGGGGATCTCGATCTGCGAGTTCACGGAAAGGGATGTGCTTCGTCACGATCTCGTGCGGCGAATCTTGGAAGCCTATCGCATGCATCGGGAACGAGCAGGACGGCAAGCGAACGCATGAGCTTTTTCGAACGCTGGCGTTTGATGCGCAAGGGACTAGCCTGCGGCCGGTCCCGGAGGGCGACGAGTGGACCCAAGTGGCGGGAGAGGCTGGAGCAGGACCATCGAGTCCGGGGATTTCTCTTCCTTCTCTTCACGGCCCTTTGCGTCGCCTGCGGCAGCTGGTCGCACGCCCATCCGACCTACTCGGTCGCACTGCTGACGACTGTTCTCTCGGCGGGGATCTTCATCCCGATGCGAATCGGGCTTCCGGAGCTCTTCCGGAGCAATTCCAAGCTTGCGCTGGTGTTGGCGGCCGTCCTCCTCAACCTCTTTGTCGGCAAAGGCGTCTACCTCTGGTCAATGCGTCAGCCGGGGGCGGAATTTCATGCTCTCTACTTTTATGTTCCCACCGCCCTGGCCCCCCTGCTGACGACCTCGCTGCTCGGGGCCTTTCCTGGGCTTTTCACCGTTTTTGCTTCCTCGCTTTTCAGCGCGGTCTTGATCAACCAGAGCATTCCTCTTCTGGTGAACAACCTCGTATCGGGGTTTGTGGGCGTTTACATGACCCAGCGGGTTCGTCGTCGCCGGGACGTCATACAGGCGGGAATGGCGGTGGGCGTGGTGAGCCTCATCTGCGCCATGGCGTTCGGCTACGTGGGCGAAACGGAAAGCGATGTGCTGATTGCCCAGGGTGCGTGGAGCGTAATTCTTGGTTTCCTTACCGGAGTCCTCGTCAATGCGATCTTGCCCTTCATGGAGGAGCTCTTTTGCGTGAACACCGATTTCACCTGGATTGAGCTCTCCGACCTGAATCATCCTTTGCTGCGGCGTCTGGCGAGCGAGGCTCCCGGAACCTATCATCACAGCCTGATGGTGGCGAATCTTGCGGAAGCGGCGTCGCAGAGCGTGGGAGCCAACTCGGCCCTCTGTCGGGTGATGGCCTATTTTCACGACATCGGGAAGCTTGTGAACCCGCAATATTTTGCGGAAAACATCGACGGCGGAGAGAATCCGCACGACCGGCTCTCGCCTTCCTTGAGCGCCCTGGTCATCGTCTCTCATGTCAAGGACGGGATGGAGCTGGCTCAGCGCTATCATTTGAAACGGCCCATCCTGGACGGCATCGAGCAACATCATGGCGATTCTCTCGTCTTCTATTTCTATCAGCGGGCGCTCCGGACGATCGAAGACTGCAAGGCGGGAGTCCGCATTTTGGGAGCCTCGGAGAAGGACGTGCCCGGATTCGACGAGAGCCAGTTTCGCTATCCGGGGCCAAAGCCGCAGAGCCGGGAAGCCGGGATTCTCATGCTCGCCGATGTCGTGGAAAGCGCCTCTCGCAGCCTGGAGAGACCAACCACTCAACGGATCGAGCAGATGGTGCGCGATTTGGTTTGGCGGAAGCTGGCCAGCCATCAGCTCGACGAATGCAATCTCACGCTCAAGGAGTTGCACTCGATTGAAGAGAGCCTGAGATTCACCTTGAAGACGATGTTGCACAGCCGTCTCCGATATCCGCAGAAGGAACCCGATGATGCCGAAGCTCTGCGTCTTCAACCGTCAACGGCGGGTGCGCCTCTCCTGTCGAGCTTTGCTGCTTCAGTGGCAGATGGCGCTCCGACGGATCAGGACGCGAGGCCAGCCGTTGCCGCCGAGCATTGAACTCTCCCTAGTCTCTTCGCGGGCCATGGCGGCGTTGCATGCCGAATGGCTAGGGGAGCCGGGGCCGACCGATGTCCTCTCTTTCGATCATGGGGAGGTCATTCTCTGTCCTTGGGTCGCCGAAAAGGAAGCGCCCCGCCACAATCTGACTACCGAAGAGGAGGTGCTTCTGTACGGGATTCATGGGTTTCTCCATCTGGGTGGATGGGACGATCGATCCCAACCGGATCGCGCGGCGATGCTGGCGGAGCAAGCGCGTCTTTTTGCGCTGGCCCGGGGCGCCGTTCCCCGCTCGAATCCCGGGGAATCCGCGCGGGAGCCCTGAACGATGGATCGGGAGCGGCAAACGGAAGCCATCCTCTTGCGCCGGCATTCCTATTCCGAGAGCAGTTGGATTCTGGGCTGGATGACTTCCGATCTGGGTTGGATCCAGACGCTGGCAAAAGGCGCAAAGAGATGGCCGGGTTCACACCGGGGACCGCTCGATCTTTTCTACCTCTGCGAGATCGCGGTGCTGGTCCCTCGGACGGGGGATCTCCACCTCTTCCGGGAGGCGCGGGTGAGAAATCCCTTCTTAGCGCTGCGAAGAAGCTGGGCCACTTTCTCCTGCGCGCAATATTTTGGCGAGCTGGTGAGGGGCTCCGTGGAGCGCGGGACTCCGTTTCCGGAGCTCTACGAATTGCTGCGCAAGGCGCTCACCTATCTGGAAACGCATCCGCCTTCCCTTACCCTGATCGAGCGCTATGAGCGCCGCCTTCTGGAGGTGAGCGGGATGCGGGGAGGCGGCCTCGGTGCCCTGGGCGAACTCCTCGGAGGTGGTGCTTCGCGGATTTTTGCAACCAGGAAGAGCCTGACCGAAGCGGTCCCATCCGGGGCCTAACCTGCCATTCCAACGGCGGAATTACTCTTCCTCGGCGAGCGCGATCTCCCGAAGTTTTCGGAAATCGACTTTACCCAGCGGGGTCTTGGGAATTTCCGGTCGTACGATCACCTTTCGCGGACTCCAGAGCGAAGAGAGCCCCTGCGCGACGAGCTTGCGCCGCAGTGCCCATGTGGCCAGAGGCCGATTCGAAAAAAGGACGAGCTCTTCGCCCCGCTTCCCATGAGGAATGCCCACGACCGCGACTTCAAAACCTTCCCCGAGTTCCGGGCCGAAGGCGCGAAGGATGGCTTCTTCCACGGTTCCGTGGGGGACCATCTCCCCGGCGAGCTTGGAGAACCGGCTGATCCTCCCATCGATCTGGAGAAAGCCCTCTTCGTCCAGGCGTCCCATATCCCCGCTCAGGAGCCAGCCGGCGGAGAGGGCACCTTGGGTGCGAAGCGGATCGTCAAGATATCCGCCGAAGATGTTTGCTCCTCGAAAGCAGAGGATGCCTCGTTCGCAAAGAGAGAGATCGGCCCCGGTGTCCGGGTGCCGGACCCGCACGCTGATTCCTGGAGCAATGCGACCCACGGTGCCCGGCCGGTTGCGCGCGCTGTACGCGGCGGTGCCCGCTGGGTGGCGGAGATCCATGAGGTTTGTGGAAACGACCGGAGAGGCCTCGGTCAGTCCGTAGCCTTCGCAGACCGGGGTGCCGAACTTCGCTTGAAACTCCGCCCGCAACGCTTGCGGAAGCTTTTCGGATCCGACGATCACGAGGCGAAGGCTGCGCAGCTGATTCCGGTCGGCCTTCCGGAAAAGCGTTCGCAGGAATGTGGGCGCGGTAATGAGAAGGTCGATCCGGTGGGCCTCGATCAGTTGAGCAAGCTTCTCGGCCTCCATCGGGCTCACGTAGGTGATGGCGTGAGGCCCGCCCATGAGCGGCCACCAGAGGGTGGCGGTGGCGCCGAAGCTGTGAAAGACCGGCAGGCAGGCCAAGATTCGCTCAACCTGGATCTGGCCGAGAATCGCCTCGATCTGGCCCACGTTGGCCAGGAGATTGCGGTGAGAAAGAGGCACCCCCTTGGGGTCGCCGGCGGTGCCGCTGGTAAAGAGAAGCGTCGCCTCCCGGTCGCCGCCACGGAGAGGAATGCCGGTCAGGCGAAGAGCGAGCCTGGTGGGGAGGTATGCGCCCAGAAGGAGATTGCGGAGGAGGGAGAGACGAGGAAGAGCCGACAAGAGCTTTCGCAGGTCGACCGTCCGATCCGTCCAGGGAAAATCGACAAGCTTCGCCTGGATGGCTTCGGCCGTGAGGATCGTCCGAAGGCCGGAATTTCGGATGGCAACGCCATTCATCGTTTGACCGGCTGTAAAGTTGAGGTTGACCGGGGTCTTTCCGGCGAAGAGACAGGCCAGATTGGCTACCGCGGCGCCAATCCCGTGGGGCAAGACGAGTCCGACCCGCGGCTCGGGGACGGCGCGGCGCAGCCATCGGGCAAGGGCGAGGGCCGCGGCGAGCAGCTTCGCTCCGGTCAGCGATCGTCCATCCTGGAATCCATCGGTGAGGACGATGTGCGAACGCGCTTGGCGCAGCGCCAGGAAGCAGGCCAACGCAAGGCTTCCGTCGAGCTCCGGCCTGCTGGAAAGCGCCTGCTCCCCGAGGTCGTACCAGCTCTTGATGAGCCAGTCGACCGAGGAGGCCGGTCCGGGACGAGGAGGACCGACAAAGACCAGGAAGGACTCCCCACGAGAAACAGGCTCGAGAGCCCAGCGACGCAAGAGCGGGATCCACAGTAGGTCGATCCATGCGGGGCAAACCGGTCCTGGATAGTCCTCGAAAACCTTCCGGAAGACCGGATTCGGAGGGCGGACCGCGTGATCCGGCTCCGAGCGGATCTCATCCATCAACGCGACCAGCTGGCCGGCTTCCGTGCGCTCCAGGGCCCACCGGGCAATCTGGGGAGCTTCTTCTTCTCCAAATACGCTGACCCCGCCGCGGCGCAACTCCGCCACCTCTTCGCCTGAAAGACCGGTTTCCGGAACCGCCAAGAGGAGGGGTTGGGGAAATTCGGTGGCCAGGGAGAGAAGAGACTCTTTCGGCGCACCGGCAAAGGCCAGGAGACAGCCGGTCGAGGGCAGCCATTCTTTTCCGAGCCAGCGGGAAGTCGACATTCAAAAGGTGTGAAAGTGCGCTAGAAAGCGACAAATGGCAACTGCTTTGCGGAGGAGGCGACGATGGAACTTCGCGAAAAAGGGGGTCCAGATCCTTCAAAAGGTTTCGACGGGGGAGCGCTTGGCGTGATCCCGTGTCGGCTCGCTGGCTCTCTCGGGCGAAAGGGTCTCCACCCTCAGCCTGGCGACCTGGATGTCAAGGTCGATGAAACGTTCCGAAGAGAAGGGGAGCGGCGCGGCCAGTCGCCCGCGCAGGGTTTCAATCCGTCTTTCGGCCGGCCCGAGAACCGAATCGGGCAAGCGGGCCAAGCGCTCGGCTGTTTCCCTGGCGAGCTGCGGCCGATGGCAAACGAGCAAGAGATCGTTGCCGGCGCGAAGCGCAAGCTCGGCTGCGTCCGGCAGTGAGTAATGATAGGCGATCGCGCCCATATCGAGGTCATCGGTGACGACAACGCCGGAATAGCCCCACTTCTGCCGGAGAATGCCCTCCACGACAGCCGGGGAGAGAGAGCTGGGAGCGCCCGAGGGATCGAGGCTTGGACAGAGCACGTGCCCGACCATGAGCGAGTCGCAAGCCGGAAGAAGCTCGCGAAAGGGCTTCCACTCCTCCGCCTCGAGCTGAAGCAGAGTCCGGTCCAGAGAAGGGAGAGTTTCGTGAGGATCGGAGCGCACGAAAGTGTACCCGGGAAAATGCTTGCCGCAGGAGAGAATCCCCTCCGCGCGCATGGCTTCCAGGAAGGTCGACGCTGCTCGGGAAACCTCGTCGGGACTCCGGCCATAGCATCGATTCCGAAGGGAGTTGTCCGCCTCTTCATCGACCCCGAGATCCAGAACCGGGGCGAGGTTCCAGTTGAGTCCGAAAAGACGGAAGAGCTGGCCGATCAGCGTCCCGTGGCGACGAATGAGGGAGGAGTCCCCTCGTTCGCGCAGATCGCGAGCGCTGGGTGGCTCGTTGCCGATCTGCCGCAGGCGCGAGACGCGGCCTCCTTCCTGATCCATCGCAAGGAACGGGGGGAAGGGCGAAAGCCCCCGTAGCTCGTCAAGGAGGGCGCGGAACTGTTCCGGAGAACGGAGATTCCGAGAGAAAAGAATAAAACCCGAGGGGCGGACGGTCCGGATGAGCTCGCGCGTGGCCGAATCCACTTCCGGGCCGGGTATCCCCAGGATCAGAAACTTCCCGCCGTCGGCTAACGAATGAGACATGAGTGGCGGATCCTCCTGCGGGAACCTTGTTCTTCCCGCGTCCGGCGCGATAGACTGGACGAAGAATCAAGCTTTACGGGCGGCCCCCCCTCCGCCTCCGATTTTCCGGTATGAGGAAACGGTTGCGCGTCATCTATTCCGGTACGGTCCAAGGCGTCGGCTTCCGAGCGACGGTGGCGCGTCTCGCCCGAGGACTCCCCGTGGAAGGGGCGGTCTGGAACCGGCGGGACGGTCGGGTGGAACTCCTCGTCGAGGGAGAGGAAAGCGCCATTACTCAATTGCTGGATCGAGTTAGAGCGACTCACCTTGCTCCGTGGATCGAATCGATCGACGCTGCCTGGGAAGAGCCCACGGGAAAGCTTCGCGGTTTCGTCATCGCCTGGGAGGAGAAGTTCCCCTCAGGAGACTGATTCTCCCTTTTCCGCCAGCTCTTTTCGGACCCTCCTGGCCGCTTCGACCATGTGACGCAAGGAGGGCACCACCTCTGCGGCGTTCCTCGTCTTCAGCCCGCAGTCGGGATTGACCCAAAGGGCAGCGGCGGGCAGAACCGTCAAGGCGCGTCGAATCCCTTCGACAAGCTCTTCCACCGAGGGGATCCGCGGCGAATGGATATCCCAGACCCCAGGTCCGATCTCGTTGGGATAACGGAAGTGAACAAAGGCGTGGAGCAGCTCCATGCTGGAACGGCTGGCCTCGATCGAAATCACGTCGGCATCCAGGGCGGCAATCGCGTCGATGATGTCGTTGAATTCCGAATAGCACATGTGCGTGTGGATGGTCGTCGAGTCTTCGACGACGCTCGCGCTCAGGCGGAAGGCCTCGACCGCCCAGGTGAGATAATCTGGCCAGTCGGCCCGTCGAAGCGGGAGCCCTTCGCGCAGCGCCGGTTCGTCGATTTGAATCGCCGAGAGGCCGGCTTTTTCCAAATCGGCAACCTCGTCCCGAATGGCCAGGGCGATTTGACGAGCGGTGGTCGCGCGCGGCTGGTCGTCCCGAACAAAGCTCCACTGGAGAATCGTGATCGGTCCGGTCAGCATCCCCTTCATCGGCTTTCGCGTCAGCGACTGGGCGAACTGCGACCATCGCACCGTCATCGGCTTCGGACGGGAGACATCGCCGAAGATGATGGGGGGCTTGGTGCAGCGGGAGCCGTAGCTCTGCACCCATCCGCCTTCCGTGAAGGCGAAGCCGGCCAGCTGCTCTCCGAAGTATTCCACCATGTCGTTGCGCTCGAATTCGCCATGGACGAGAACGTCGAGGCCGACCTCTTCCTGGAGATCGACGACCCGCCGGATCTCCCCTTCCAGGAAGGATTCGTATTCCGCGGTCGTAAGCCCGCCGGCTCGCCATCGCGCCCGGGCCTTTCGCACTTCGGCGGTCTGGGGGAAAGAGCCGATCGTGGTGGTCGGAAGCAGCGGCAGCGGATTTCGGCCACGCTGCGCCTTCCGTCGCGCCGGATAGGCGCTCTTTCTCTGGAGATCGAGAGGGCCTACCGCAGTCATCCGCTGGGCGACCGCGGGATCGTGCACCCGGCTGCTCTGTCGACGCGACTCGAGAGTCCGCCGGTTTTCCTCGAGAGCTGGCAATGAGGCCGGATCTCGAAGGGCCAGCCGGGCCAAAAGGTCGACTTCGCGGAGTTTTTCGTAGGCGAAGGCAAGCCAGCTGCGCAATTCCGGATCGAGGCGCTTTTCTCCTTCCAAGCTTACGGGAACATGGAGCAGGGAGCAGGATGGAGCGAGCCAAAGGCGGTCCTGACCGATCGCCGCGAGAGCGCGCTCGATGGAGAGGAGAGACTCGGAAAAGTTGTTTCGCCAGACGTTTCGGCCGTCGACGACGCCCAAGGAAAGGATCATGCTCGCCGGAATCACGCTCAGGACGGTCTCGAGTTCCGAGCCACCCCGCGTGGCGTCCCAGTGCACGGCGTCGACCGGCAGGGAGAAGACCGCCTCGAGGTTGTCCCGCAGCGGGCCAAAGTAGGTGGTCAAAAGCAGCTTGAGTTTCGGGGCCGCCGATCGGAGTCCCCGGTAGGCAACGGTCAGCGCCTCCTGGAAGGAAGGCGAGAGGTCGAGAACCAAGGCGGGTTCGTCGATTTGAAGCCATTCGCATCCGAGCTCGGCGAACCGGCGGAGGATTTCCTGGTAGACGGGAAGAAGGGCGGGAAGCAGCTTTGCGGCATCCTCGTTCCCTTCGACCTTGGCGAGCCGCAGAAAGCTGATCGGTCCCAGCAGGACCGGCTTTGCCGGAAATCCGGCCTGTCGGGCCTCGAGGAATTCGGCGAATGGCTTTTGGGAGGAAAGATGGAAGCTCTGCCCCGGCTTGAGCTCGGGAACGATATAGTGGTAGTTCGTGTCAAACCACTTCGTCATCTCCATGGGAGCAAGGCCCTGGGAACCGTGCCCATGTTCGCGTTCCAGCAGGCCGCGCGCCATGGCGAAAAGCTGATCGACGGAAACTTCTCCGTCGACGGAACCGAATCGGAGAGGAACCGCACCCACGAGCGCCGCGGTGTCCAGGACATGGTCGTAGAGGCTGAAGTCGCCCGTCGGGATCCAGCGCATCCCCGCGGCCTTTTGACGGGTCCAAGCCTGCCGTCGAAGGTCGGAGGCCGTTTGCAAGAGAGCATCGAGAGAGGAATCTCCCTTCCAGTATGACTCGAGCGCGCGCTTGAGCTCGCGGTTGGGGCCGATCCTGGGATAACCTAGATTGTGGGTACAAAGCTCCATGAGGATGGCCCTTAACAGAGCGGGCCGAGAATCGCAAGGAAGGTTTTTGTGCTGTCGTAGACAAATGAAGTGACCGCCGCGAGGACAAGTGAAGTGACCGCTTGGGTATTGGGCGCTGGAGAGTTCATGAGATGGGGGCATGGACGGCTTCGGCGAAACGGAAGGATGGCGGGTCAT